>NC_013895.2:904873-1206497 GCF_000025225.2 Mageeibacillus indolicus UPII9-5 | reverse complement strand
ATATTTTTCTGCGACAATGTTTTGCTGCAAATCTGCCATTAGAGGAAAGTAACGATAAATATGACACATTACGATGTGACACTGATTTTGCTTCGCCAATTCGCATAATTCACGACATTCGGCAAGCTTTAAGGCCATCGGTTTTTCCAAAATAAGGTGGCAGTGATTGATTAAAGCTGCTTTGGCGGCAAAATAGTGTTCCCCGGAAGGCGTGGCAATGGCGAAAATCCGCGGCCAAGTTTTAATTGCTTCGATGGAAGTTAAAAATTCTACCTTTTCAGCGGCGACACTGCCGAGCACCCGGGTTACAATTGCTTTCGCACGCTCGGGACGGCGAGTTATGACCAAAACCAGACGAAAGGTCTTCAAACTTTTTATAGCGCGTAAGTGCTTAATACCTACCCGGCCGAGACCGATTAAGCCACAGGATATAGGAAAAGTAAAATCAGCTGTTTTAGACATGTGTTCGTACACCTCGCTTAACAGCTTACATGTTATTTGAAAACGGTACAAGTTATATTTTTATTTTTCTTCATACCCGTCCGCTTACTCCATACCCATACTATATTTGTCCTATATGTTTTGTTCCATCATATATTTGGGCAAAAATTAAATTCTGCTTTGCTTTGAACGCCTAATAAGTTAAAATATAAGTTACCATCTTCCGACATGTGGTTAATTTATAAGCGGCTTACGCGGACAGGATGTTAGCATGATCAGAGAGTCTAATCCGGAGAAATGGGAAGAAATGCAGGCCTTATCGGCTGAGGGTCAGTATATCCCGCTACGCAATATTTTAATTGAAATGCAACCAGCTGATATAGCGGAGTTTTTGGACAGTGTCGACACCACCAAAGCTGCGCTGATCTTTCGCACGCTACCTAAAGATATAGGTATAGAAGTATTTGCGTATTTTTCAGGTGAACTGCAGGAAAAGTTGGTGACGGCTTATAGTGATTTGGAAATGCAGGAGCTGATCGAAGAACTTTTTGTCGACGACTTGGTGGATTTTTTGGAAGAATTGCCGGCCACTGTCGCTAAGCGCGTCCTGCGTAACACGCCGCCGCAAAAGCGAGCCATCGTCAACAAGATATTACAATATCCGGAAGATTCTGCCGGCTCGAAAATGACTACCGAATATGTCCATTTGCGAAAGAAAATGACCGTAGCTGAGGCCTTGAAACGTTTACGCACCAAGGCTGACGAATTTGAAATGATCTATACTTGCTATGTCACCACTGCCGATCGAATTTTGGAAGGTGTGACGACGGTCAGAGAAATATTAGCCGCGTCCGACGACGCGATGATCGAAGATATAATGGAAACCAGCGTAGTTTCCGTTTATACTACAGATGATCAAGAAGTGGCGGCCAATGCCATCCAGCACTATGACCTGTTAGCTGTTCCGGTGGTAGATCAAGAGCGAAGACTTGTCGGTATTATCACGGTTGATGATGCGGTTGATGTTCTTCGCGATGAGACAACAGAAGATTTGTCCATCATGGCGGCCGTTCAGCCATCCGAAAAATCATATTTGAAAACCGGGGTTTTTGAACATGCTAAGCGGCGGTTGGGTTGGCTATTACTGCTGATGATCTCCGGCATGATCAACGGAAGTATACTACAACATTATGAGGCGGCGTTCCTGTCGCTGCCTCTGCTGGTAAGCTTTATTCCGATGCTGACCGACACCGGCGGGAATGCTGGATCCCAATCAAGCGGACTTATGATCCGTGGTATTGCCTTGGATGAGTTGAGTTATAAGGACATGGGCATCGTCCTGTGGACGGAACTGCGGGTTGCTTTGTTGGTCGGTGTTCCACTGTCAATGGTGAACTTTATCCGCATCTATTTTTTCTATAATCACAATGTGACTGTTGGTATTATTGTTTCTTTGGCGATGTTGTGTACGGTAATCGTTTCAAAACTGGTCGGCGGTGCTTTGCCGCTGCTGGCCAAACTTTGTAAGATGGATCCGGCTATCATGGCCACGCCTATAATTACGACTGTGGTGGACGCATTATCATTGATTGTTTACTTCAATGTAGCGGTTGCAATTTTGGGACAACCCTAGCACCCTTTTTTCCAAGCTCGCGGGGAGAATAGAAGAATTACCGGCAGTATTTCCAAACGTCCGATAATCATAGTTAAGGTTAGCAACAATTTGGGCCAAGTTGGGAAAAAGGCAAAGTTAGCACTCGGACCTACCGCATCTAACCCCGGACCGATGTTGTTCAAAGTGGCGGCAACTGAGCTCACGGCGGTTAACAAAGAATTGCAGTATGGACTTACCAAAAGAACGGCAGCGGCAAAAATAATTATATACAGCACGAAATAACTGTGAATTCCGTGAACCGTTTCAGCTGGCACCGGTTTGGCATTGAATTTTAAACGTACAATACGATTAGGGTTCAAAGTAGATTTAATTTCAGCACTGAAAGATTTGAAAATCAAGGCCACGCGAGATATCTTTAAACCGCCAGCTGTGGATCCGGCACAACTGCCGAAAAACATGAGCCCGAGCAAAATGACCTGTGCAAATAACGGCCAGGCACCAAAATTGACGGTGGCAAATCCCGTAGTCGATATGACCGAGCTGACCGTAAAAAACACATCACGGAACATCCGCCAATGATCTGTATAGCTGGACCAGAGGCTGCCAGAAATTAAAAGCACAGCAATACCGACAATGCTTAAGAACCAGCGCAGTTCTTCATCCTTGAAAACAGACTTAAACTGTTTTAAAAGAAGCAGATAATACAGGTTGAAATTTATTCCAAAAAGCAACATCCCAACACCTAAAACATATTCTATATATGGTGAGTGAAAAGATCCGACCCCGGCCGCGTAATTGCTGAAACCGCCGGTTCCCGCTGTCCCGAAAGCATGAATGCACGCGTCAAACAACGACATTCCGCCGGCCATGAGCAGAAGAATCAAAACCATGGTCATTGCCAAATATATTTGGTATAAAATACGTGAGGTGTCTTTGATTTTGGACAATAATTTATCGAAGGTAGGCCCTGGAACCTCGGCTTTCATCAGATAGATTGAGGAAGAGTGCCGTTCGTTAGCCGGCAAAATGGCCAGAATAAAGACTAAAACTCCCATTCCCCCGATGAGGTGAGTGAAACTGCGCCAAAAGGCCATGCTTTTTGGCAAGGCCTCCACATTTGTCAAAACACTTGCTCCGGTAGTGGTGAAGCCGCTGGCTGTTTCAAATAACGCGTCGACATAAGACGGGACGGCGCCGCTGAAATAGAAAGGCAACGCTCCGAAAATTGATAGTGCTAGCCACGACAGAGCACAAAGGATAAAACCTTCGCGTGCAAACATTTGTTTGTTTGTCGGCATTTTGATACGCAGTACTAGCCCGCCGAGCAAGGCTAAGACGATGCTTCCCGACAAGGCCAGCAGATTATGCCAACTTTCTTGGTAAAAAAGTGCTACGAACAGTGGAAAAACCATCAGTCCGGCGATTATCCATAACAATCGGCCCAACATAAGCCGAATAATTCCTAAGTTCATTCTTACTCCTAAGTTTTCCGCCCTTGCTGGCAGCTTTCAGACGCAAATTATTGCAAAATGTCGTCCAAGTCATCGAAGTTTTTGTAAGTTGTAAATACAATTACCCGATCTTCCGGCAGAATGCAATCCTGGCCAGTCGGGAAGATAAGATCACGATCGCGTAGAATGTAAGTGATAATCGTTTCTGGACGGATGGGCAAATCTTGCAGCGGAACGTTGATGCTTTTACTTTTGGCAGTTACGGTGAATTGTAAAGCTTCTACTTTGCCTCGGGCTAAACGATACAGCGATTCCACTTTTGAACCTTCTGAGTTGGCTTTGGCGCGTACCAGACGAATAATTTCATCAGCTACTAATTCTTTAGGGGTTACAATCGATTGAATTGCCTGTGAGTGCAGGAGATCAAGCAAATTTATCCGGTTGACTTTGGAAATGATTTTGGGCACTTTCTGGGTTTCGGCAAACAGGCCGATCAGCAGGTTTTCTTCGTCTATACCGGTTAAAGAAATAACCGCATCATAGTCTTGAATTCGTTGTTCCAGCAGGGTTGCCTGGCTGGTCCCATCTCCGTTGACTACAGATATGTCACTGTACATTCCGGCCAGGTAATTAGCCGGTTCAAGGGATTTTTCGATCACCTTCAACTTGATGCCATAGCGTAACAGAGCAGGGATGAGGTATCTTGTTATACGACCGCCACCAATGATCATGGCCGAGCGTATTTTTTCGGAATGGCCGCCTAAACAGTTGTAAAATTTGATCAGTTGTTTCATTTCCCCAGTAACATGGATGATGTCGCCGGCACGAATTTCAATGTAGCCGGAAGGAATCAAAACCTGTCCGTCGGTACGTTCGATAATTCCAACTAGGACATCGCTGAATTTGGGGCGCAGATCTTTCATTTTTAAGCCGACCAAGGGACTGCCGGCGTTAACCAGAAACTGTACTACGTAAACTCGCCCATTGGCAAATTGGTCAACAGCTATCGCTTCTGGAAACTGGATCATTTGAATAATTGAACGGGCTGCTTGCTGTTCGGGGTTGATCATCAGGCCGATGCCCATTTTGCGGCGAAGGAAGTTCATTTGTGTGGTGTAATCTGGGTCACGTACACGGGCGATTGTGGTGCGATGGTTAAGTACCTTGGCGGTGATTGCGGCTATTATGTTGGTTTCATCTTGGGGTGTTACCGCAATGAATATGTCGCTTTCGCCGACTCCGGCGGCCACTTGGGTTTCGTAAAGCGCTCCGTTGCCGACAACTCCGGCAATATCTGCTTGGGCAATGATTCGGTTAAGGGTTTTTTCATTTTTTTCGATGAGGACGATATCATGGCCTTCAGATGCTAAGTCGATACAAAGTTTTTCGCCTACTTTACCCGCCCCGACGATGGTGATTTTCATTCCGGCCTCCTAACCGCATATTAAAAGTGATGACTGATCATCGGTCTGCTTTATGGAATTATACTATCTTAAAAATCACTTAACAATTACCGTAATTGTAGGATCGTGGATGCCGTTGTCAGCTTGTTTACATGTTGCGCTGGCGGCGGCGGAGATAATTGTCTGTAATCGGTAAAGCAGCCAATATAATGATGATGATTAGTATCACGGCGTTGCGATAGCGATATGCATAAGTAAAGCGGCTGATGTTGAATACATAGTACATGTTGGCGGCGAGGGAGGAGGGATAGCCTTGTTGAAGCGCGGGACGAACAAGATATTTTTTTATTAATTCATGGTCTTCACCGCCGGCAGTGTCGATTCGTCCGGTAAAACGGCGGGGCAGATGAGCTAGTTCTGGCTCAAGTGAAGCTGCTTCATCTACTCTGTAAGATAAGATGACATACGGTACGCTCTGATTTTCGATCTCGACCAAGCGATAATAATATTCATCAACGCGGCTTTTGTCGCTTAAAAGCTTGTTTACTTTATAATTGACATACAGATATTTCCCGTACACCCCGTTAGTAACTGTAGAATGCAAAGCAGCTTGTCGATAGGTTATATCACGCTCTGTGTATATGTATGCAATTAGCAAAAATATACATAACGGCAGGCAGAGAAGGAAAAAACGCCGTGGAGCTGCTATGATGGGTTGGCGTTGACAAGGTTGGGCCGAGGCTGAGCTGCCGTATTTGCCATAAACCGCCGGTCGTTTGGCGAGCTTGGCCCTAGTTGGGGTAGACTTGGCTGATGTGGATGCGGCCGATGTGGATGCAGCCGATGTGGATGCAGCCGACTTTGACGCAGCCGGCGTGGACGTGGTCGAACCGGACGAATTCGAATCAGCCGACGAAGCATAAGAAGTGGATGCGAAATCTGTAACTGTTTTTGCCTTCTTCGATTGCGAATCACCTTGACGTTTATACATGTGAAAGGGCATAATATCACCTCAATGGGCAGTTCATAATAGCTGCTCTTTCTAAGAGCGACAATGAGATTTTACCACAAATGAGGAGAACTGTAAGTAATGCGGCCGAGGTAAGAAGTGTGGTAAAATACAGGTGGACATGTGACCATGCCGTAACAATATTACAATGTCATTACAACTAGGTTAATTTGCCGATGAAATACGGAAAGTTATCCGCAAAACTATCCGCTAATCCGCTTAATTTATGATCCGATATTCATCTCGGCTGCTCACCCGCGAAATAGGAGGCAAAATGGACGCCGCAAGGTTGGCATACCTTTCCAGATATATATTCATACTCATAATAGGATTTGTGACGTTTCACCTGGCTCGCTTTGCTTTGAAACAAGTGCGCGCCCGGATCAAGTTGCGTTCGGCGGCCATGCCCGGCTTTTTTCTCTTCCTTTTTCCGACTCCCTCGCCTGCTCACGGGCTTGCATCCTGGTCACAACTCAATTTGATGCCTAAAGATTGGCCGACCCAAGGGCAGCTGCGTTCTCAAGCCGGAAAGACGGCGATAGCATTGCCGCTTTATTCGACTACCGTCATAGGAAGATCAGCCGCCTGTGATCTGGTTTTCAGTATTCCTCATATGGAGCGGCGAGCTGTAATCGTTTATCGGTTCGACGGCAATTGGTATGTACGCCCTACCGGACATACCAATGTAACTTTAAACGGAGATAGCCTGACCGGTCCCCATATTTTAGTCAGCCGAGACAAAATAGGCTTTAACGGTCTGGAATTGACCTTCGTCGATGAACGGGAAGAAACTATTCGTGCCGGTTTTACCTATGATGAAAGTTTAGCTGACCGTCAGTCAGGTAATTTTCAAGCCTTACAAAAAGTTGCAACTACTGCTGAGGAAATGACCGGTTTGGCCGATATTTTGGGGGATAAAGGACCGTGGTTGCCTTGGCTCGGTATGAACTTTTTCATTTTGCTTAGCTATATGGTCATGTATATGCTTTTCCCAACCAATGATCTTTCCATCGTTAAAGCGGTGGCCGCTTACGAGATAATCATTGCCGTGCTTTTAAATGGGTATTTCTTGCTGCTGCCACTTACCAGTGCCAATTTTGACCGCTGCAGCTTTTTGACCATGGCTCAGTTAATTTTGTTGGGAAACGTGGTGCAGTTCCGACTGGCCCTGATCAACCGTTCTCAGATTGTAGCGGCCAAGTTGGCCGGTGACCACCGGGTTTTTGCCGAACTGATTGACTATGTGGTCAAGGAATATCGAACCCAGGTGACAGCTTTAATTTTGGGTCTGGTTTTGCTGCCGATTATTTATATTTTGGTAAGTCACACCAGAATTTTGGAAAGCGTAATGCCTTTTTGTTTGGCGATAACCCCGCTATTATACTTGGCAACGCTGATTTTGGGGCGAGACACTGGCGGCCACGGTGCCGGTCTGTGGCTAAGTTTAGGCGGTGTCAGCCTGCAACTTTCCGAATTTGCCAAAATAACTTATTTGATCGTTTTGGCCGGTTTCTTTAAAATCAGGCCACGCCTGAGACAACAATTGTTTTTTGCCGCCTGGGCCGGCCTGAACTTTTTTCTAATAATGATGTTGCCTGATTTAGGCTCGGTAATGATGCTTTTGCCGACTACTTTGGTAGTTTATATCATAATGACCTCGGAATATTGGCGAGCCGGTGTTTTGCTGCTTGGTGGGTCGGCCATGAGCGTTATCGCTTATCGGTTATTCCCTTATGTGCGTAAGCGTCTGTACGGTTGGCAAAGTCTGTGGACGGAAATAAATCCCGGCAATGAGCAGATTGTCTTCGGCCTGCAGGCGGTCGCGCGTGGTGGTCTGTGGGGAAGGGGAATCGGCAATGGCAGCCCGGCTGGTATACCTGAGGCCTCAGGTGATATGGTTTTCAGTGTTTTATGTGAAGAATGGGGGCTGTTGGTGGGGCTATTCGTCGTTATACTATTTTTAATAATTTGGTTGCGCTCGATTTTGGTGGCTGCGGACTCAGAAGACGGTTTCACCGGCAGCATGGTTTTGGGAATAGCGACCTTGCTATTTTTTGAGGCGATGATTGTTATCGGTGGTTCAACCGGACTAATACCGCTGACCGGGGCGACCTTACCTTTTATAGCTAAAGGAGGTAGTTCCGTTTTGGCTAAACTGATCATGTCGGCGATTTTTTTGGGCTTAGCCGGTCGACGTAATCGTTATAATGGGGCTTGAGGAGCATACATGAAAAGTTTTCTTAAAAACATTAAAATATTTTTTGTTATTTTTGTGCTGCTTAGCGTCGGCCTGTTAACCGGCCTGATATGGCAACAACACCGCAGCCAATCTAGCTTGTGGGCGGCCGCCGGAGAAAACAAGCATACTTTGCGTTCCCTTTATGCGTTGGCTGGTTCAATTTATACTCGCGATAATATAACCTTGGCGACGAGTGAACAGGGCGGGCGGCAATATTCGTCCGATCCGGTATTAGCAGCGTCTGTCCTGCAGTTGGTCGGCGATTATACCCATATAATGGGTAACACGATCGAAGCTGCCTATCAGCCGGAATTGATGGGAAACGAACGCAATATATTCCGACGCGTGCGCCTTGATTTTACCGGCGAAGGATTGCGGGGAGATGACCTGCAACTTACTATTGACAGTCGGTTAAACAAAATAGCTTACACGGCCATGCAAGGCTATAAAGGTGCAGCTGTTTTGCTTAACTACAAAACGGGAGAAGTTTTGGCGATGACCTCAACTCCATCAACTGCTCCGGTAAATGTTATAAATTATAAAAATATTCCGGATACCGCTTTGCTTAATCGGGCGATAAATGGGGTGTTTCCCCCCGGCTCAACTTTTAAAATGATAACTGCCGCCTCATTCATAAAATCTGAGCGGTATGACCCGAATTTCACCGTAAAGTGTACGGGAGCACCGCTGTTTAACGCTGCCGCCAAAGAGATTTACGGCCACGGCCACGGAATTATGAACTTAACGGACGGTTTTGCCAATTCTTGCAATATTTTTTTCGGGGAAGTAGGGCGTAAGGTAGGTCTGGGCGAGTTGCAGCAAATGGCCGAAACTTGGGGATGGAATTCGCCGCTCAGCCTTGATCGCCTGCGAGTTAATACAAGCCGGTTCAGCTGTCCCGAACATGATGAGGCAATATTGACCTGGGCATCAATTGGACAGCCTGTCGGCGACATAATTTTACAAGTTACGCCGTTGCAATTGGCGCTACAGGCGGCTACCGTTGCCAATGATGGGGAAAAGCCTGAACCTCATATCATAGCTGCGCGCCGCGACCCTACCGGCAAGGTTTATCACATCATATCCACAACAAACTCGACCAAGACGGTGATGAGCCCGGAACAGGCCGGATTGGAGCGAAAGCTGATGGAACACGCTGTCGCCACCGGTTTTGTTCGAGCTATTGACATCCGTGGCCTTGAGGTCGGAGCCAAATCCGGTACTGCTGAGGTTGCAGGCCAAGCGGCAACCGGCTTGATTGCCGCTTATGTAAAGAATGATGCTTATCCTTTAGCCGTGGCGGTAATTTTAGAAAACTGCGGTGCTGGTGCGGGCGTACCTTTGCAAGTGGCGAGGCAGCTTTTAGTTAACAGTATCGCTCTGTATCCGAATGGAATTAAATAAGAATTAATCTGTTTGAACTGCGCTTATCGGAGCGTGAAGGTAAATGTTATAAATCGCTTTTAATTTAGCTAAAGCCTCACGTCCGTAGTTGAAAGGCATACCGTAAGCAAGTTTGTCGGGCGAAGCGTAACCGTAACAATCCAACCCGAGCTTGGTGGCCAGAAACAAGGAACGTTGCATATGGTATTCAGTAGTGGCAATTAAAATCTTCTTGTAGCCGAATTTGAAGGTTGCGTTATAGCAGCTTTGGTAGGTGTTTATACCAGCATGATCCATGATAATAGACTCCGCCGGCACCCCGCGTGAAATCAGATAACGGCGCATAACTATTGCCTCATCGAAATCAGTTCCGGCTCCGCCACCCGAAACTAAAATCTGCGGTGCTTTTTGTTTGAAATATAACGAGATTGCTGCTTCAAGTCGTCCCTCAAGCATATGACTCGGCCGATCTTTGTAAACTCTAGCGCCCAAAACCATAATACACTCAGCTTTGGGTATGTCATCAGCATTGCTGATCTGGCGTCCTTTTACTGCCAACCCCATCCAAAGTGGTACGGCCAAAAACAGCAAACATAAAACCAACCCCGAACAGACGATGATTTGGTTCAAGCTAGGTCGCCTACGAGGCTTTGAACGTTTGGCTGAAGATTCTAAAGTTTGCTTTGAATGGAGATTAAATTTAGTCATTATGTTTGCCACGTAGTGAATTATACTGAACTTTGGCTCCGATCAAGGTAAGCGGCAGGGGCAGCAGAAGCAAGAAGATAGTGAAGTTCTCCCTGATAATCTGCGGCAGATATGCGCCAATATTTATGTCTGAAAGTCTTAATAACTTCAAGGCGTAGAAAACGACGCCGACACTTCCCACCCAAGCTGTTCCAAAAATAATGAAAGATTTACGCAACAATACCCCCAAAATTATTCCGACCGCCGCTCCGATCAAATATCTTTCTACTGTTGACGCCTGCCCCAGCATTTGACTATACCGGAAGACGAAATAAACACCAATAAAACCGCCGCCCAAGACGAAGGCAGCGTGATAGGCAAAGTTAAACAGCGCAGCTCCGATAGCTACTGCTGCAACTGTTAAAATCAGCAGTTTAAGATCATTGAACATAAGAAGTCGATTTATGTAGGCGGCAGCGATATAACCGCAAAACCCACCCGATACGATAAGGAATAAGCGTATGGCTTTGTATCCGTTAAGCCAGATAATTATAGCTATAACAACAAGAATAATATTTATAATTAGGAGTAGTGAAGGCATGGCTCTCCTCCTTTTGCCACTTTGCCAAAAAAAGCAATTTTTATTCATCAGTATATCACAATATAACAATACTGCTGGAGTTGGCATACGGAAAATGGTAAAATAATAATGTTATGGGATAGATTCAATATGTTTGTAATATCTTAAGACAGGAGAAGAATTATGGCTAAATTATTAAAAAAAAGCATTGAAGACATTGAGGTAACCGGCAAGCGTGTGATTGCTCGGGTAGACTTTAACGTACCACAGGACAAGGCCACCGGCGCGATCACAGATGACAAACGTATCCGGGCCGCCTTGCCGACTATTCAATATTTGATCGATCATGGCGCAAAACTTATCTTGGTTTCCCATTTGGGACGGCCTAAGAACGGACCGGAAGACAAGTTTTCCATGCGTCCAGTTGCCGCTAGGTTAAGTGAATTGCTAGGCAAGGAAGTTACTTTGGCGAAGGATGTCATTGGCGATGATGCCAAGGCAAAAATTGCCGCCATGCATGACGGCGATGTCGTTATGTTGGAAAATGTCCGTTTCCACAAAGAAGAAACCAAAAATAATCCTGCTTTTGCCCGGGAGTTGGCTTCTTTGGCTGAAATTTTCGTTAACGATGCGTTCGGTACCGCTCATCGCGCCCACGCTTCAACCGCCGGTCTGGCTAACTATCTTCCGTCGGTATGCGGTTTCCTGATCCAAAAAGAATTGAAGATCATGGGTGATGCCATCAACAATCCGAAGCGTCCTTTGGTTGCCATTTTGGGTGGAGCCAAAGTTTCGGACAAGATCGGTGTTATTGAAAACCTGATCGCAAAAGTGGACACCTTAATTATCGGTGGTGGTATGGCTTATACATTCTTTGCCGCCAAAGGGTATGAAGTCGGCAAGTCTTTGCTGGAGGCTGACAAAATCGAATTAGCTAAAGGCTTATTGGCCAAGGCTGAAGACAAAGGAGTCAAGCTCCTGTTGCCAGTTGATACCGTAGTTGTCAAAGAATTTAAAGCTGATGCTGCTGCGACCGTTGTTGCTTCCGATGCCATTCCTGCTGACCAAATGGGTATGGATATTGGTCCTGAAAGTGTTAAACTCTTCAAGGCTGCCATTGCAGATGCCGGTACGGTAATTTGGAATGGACCTATGGGGGTTTTTGAATTTGATGCCTTTGCTGTTGGTACTCGTGCTATTGCCCAAGCAGTTTCCGAGTCCGGGGCAATTTCAATTATCGGCGGCGGTGATTCAGCGGCTGCCATTGAGAAGCTCGGTTTCGCGGATAAAGTTACCCATATTTCTACCGGTGGCGGAGCTTCTTTGGAATTCCTTGAAGGCAAGGTTTTGCCCGGCATTGATTGCCTGATGAACAGCGACAATCACCGCAATCTGTCGGCCGGTAACTGGAAGATGAACCTCGGGGTACCTTCCCAAGCGGTAAAACTGCTTAATGAGCTTAAGCCGGCAGTCGCCGGGGCGGAAGCGGAGATCGTTGTTGGCGTTCCGTTTACTGCCTTAAGTGCCGCTTTGGAAGCTACGGCTTATTCAAATATTAAAATTGCCGCTCAAAACTGCCATTATGAAGAAAAGGGTGCGTTCACCGGTGAGGTTGCCGTGCGCATGCTGGCAGAAATGGGTGTGCCTTATGTCATTATCGGGCACAGCGAGAGAAGAGAATATTATGCTGAAACCAATGAAAGCGTAAATAAGAAGGTTTTGGCGGCTTTGAGTTGGGGCGTTCGCCCGATCATCTGCTGCGGTGAAACTTTAGCCCAACGTGAAAGTGGCGAAACATTCGCTTGGATCAAAGAACAGATTACCGCTGCCTTGTCCGGCGTACCGGCAAACAAGCTGCATTTGGTAACTGTTGCTTATGAGCCGATCTGGGCAATCGGTACCGGAAAAACCGCCACAGACGCCCAGGCACAGGAAGTTTGTGAATATGTTCGCAAGCTCATCGCTGAACTGTATACTGCCGCGGATGCTGATAAGGTGAGAATACTGTACGGCGGTAGCGTAAATGCCAAAAATGTCGCGGGATTATATGCCCAAAAGGATATTGACGGCGGGCTTGTCGGAGGTGCTTCTCTGAAATCGGCCGATTTCGCGGTGATTTGCAACACCTACCACGCATAAATAGCTCTTTAATCAGTGAGGCCGGATTCAGGTCGTGAACCTGGCTGCCTTACATGACCATAAAGTTTTATCAAACAAAATTAGTACTCCGATTGCTGCGGCGATCGGAGTACTTTTTTGCGTGCAAGAGATTTATTTTTCGCGCTAATGGAATAATTTTTTGCAGGGTTAATGCGATATTTGTGCAGAGTGTACATTATGATGTTAGCTTAGGCTAAATTTATGTGAGATATATCCAAGCGGCAAAATGTCCCGAAAGCGTCAAAAATATGCATGATTATACACAAACTGTGATAAAAAATACAATATATCAAATGAAATCACTGCAAAAACCCTTGTAAGCCACTATATTATGCTATAATTTTAGTTGATCTATTGGAACAAAACAAAAGACAAAATCTAATAAAGGAGAGACGTCTATGACAAAGAAGTTGAAGTACATGACATGTGACGGTAACACGGCAGCCGCCTATGCCTCATATGCATTTACTGAAGTGGCCGGTATCTATCCGATTACCCCTTCATCACCGATGGCAGACTATGTTGACCAGTGGGCGCAAGCGGGTCGTAAAAACATTTTCGGGCAAACGGTAAACGTTATTGAAATGCAATCTGAAGGGGGTGCTTCCGGTGTCGTGCATGGTTCCCTTGCCGCCGGTGCTTTGACCACCACTTACACCGCTTCACAAGGCTTGCTCCTGATGATTCCTAATATGTATAAAATCGCCGGTGAATTGCTACCATGCGTTTTCCATATTTCAGCTCGTACATTGGCGACGCACGCCTTGTCAATTTTCGGTGACCATTCCGATGTAATGGCTGCAAGACAAACAGGTTTCGCTATGTTGTTCGGCAGCAGCGTGCAGGAAGTTGTATGGATGGCCTGTGTAGCTCATTTATCGGCTATTAAGAGTCGGGTTCCGTTCATGGATATCTTTGACGGTTTCCGTACTTCGCACGAAATTCAAAAGATTCAAGTACCGGAATATGATGACTTGGCTGAGCTGGTTGATTATGAGGCGGTTAAGGAATTCCGTGAAAGAGCTCTATCACCTAATCACCCGACCTTGCGTGGTTCGGCGATGAACCCTGATATTTTCTTCCAGGTTCGCGAGGCTTCCAATCGTTTCTACAATGAGTTGCCTGATATTGTTGAACATTATATGAATGAAATCAACAAATTAGCCGGCACCAACTACAAACTTTACGATTACTACGGTGATCCGGAAGCTGAAAGAGTTGTTGTTTGCATGGGCTCAGCCGTGGAAGCGTTGAAAGAAACCGTCGACTTCTTGACGGCAAAGGGCGAAAAAGTTGGTGTGCTGAATGTTCACCTGTTCCGTCCGTTCGATACCAAGCGCTTTGTTGACGCTTTGCCGAAGACGACTAAGAAAATCGCTGTTCTGGATCGTACGAAAGAACCCGGTGCGCAAGGCGAGCCGCTATTCCAAGACGTTGTTACTGCTTATTATGGCCACGAGAATCCGCCGATTATTGTGGGCGGACGTTACGGTTTAGGTTCAAAGAACACTACTCCGGGTGATTTCTTGGCCGTATTCAAACATCTTAATGAAGATAAACCGCGTCATAACTTTACAATTGGCATTATTGATGATGTCAGCAACCTGTCTTTGGCTCCGATTAAAGGTATTAACACAGTGCCGGCCGGTACAGTTTCCTGCCGTTTCTGGGGTCTTGGTTCTGATGGTACGGTAGGTGCCAACAAAAACTCGATTAAGATTATCGGTGATCATACTGACATGTACGCACAAGCCTACTTCAGCTATGACTCTAAAAAGTCAGGTGGTATAACAATTTCCGACCTGCGTTTTGGTAAATCGCCAATTCACTCCACCTACTTGATTGATATGGCTGATTTTGCTTCCTGCTCGCAACAATCTTACGTCGACAAGTACGATATGCTTTCATCATTGAAAGATAACGGGGTTTTCCTGCTGAATACCTTGTGGACGGATGAAGAATTAAATACCTTCCTGCCGGCTTCAATGAAACGGGCTATTGCGACCAAGAAAATCCGTTTCTACACTATCGATGCGGTTGAAATTGCCAAGGGCCTCGGGCTCGGCGGCCGTACCAACACCGTAATGCAGGCAGCATTCTTTAAGCTGAGTAATATCATTCCGATTGAAGAAGCTGTCGAATACATGAAAAAAGCTATCGTTAAATCCTACAGCAAAAAGGGCGATGAAATTGTTAAGATGAATTACGGCGCTGTAGATGCCGGTTGCGAAAAAATTCATGAAGTCAAATATCCGGCCGATTGGGCGAACGCAGTTGACGGCCCGGCTAAATTACGTAACGTGCCTGAATTCGTTTCTAAGATTGCTGATGTCACCAATGCTCAGAACGGCGATAGCTTGCCGGTTTCGACCTTCCTTGGTATGGAAGATGGTACTTTGCCACAAGGTACGAGCAAATACGAAAAACGTGGTATCGCCGTTGATGTGCCGCACTGGATTCCGGAAAATTGTATCCAATGTAACCAATGCTCGTATGTTTGCCCGCACGGCGTAATTCGTCCTTTCTTGGTTACCGAAGAAGAGGCGGCTAAGGCTCCGGCTACGATGACTACCATTAAGGGTACCAAACCTTATGACGGTTATAAATTCATCATTCAGCCGTCAGTTTTGGACTGCACCGGTTGCGGATCCTGTGCCCAGGTTTGCCCGGCCAAGAACAAGGCTTTGGTAATGCAACCTATCGGCGAGAATATGCAACAGAGTGAACACTGGACTTATTTGACCGAAAAAGTCACCAAAAAGCCTAATCCGATGAAGAGCAACATCGTCAAAGGTACGCAATTCAATATGCCGTACTTCGAATTTTCCGGTGCTTGCGCCGGGTGTGGTGAGACTCCTTATGCCAAGTTGGTAACTCAACTATTTGGTGATAAGATGATGATTTCTAACGCTACTGGTTGTTCTTCGATTTGGGGTGGCTCGGCACCTTCCCAACCTTATACAACCGATGAACATGGCCGCGGTCCTTCATGGGCAAACAGCTTGTTTGAGGATAACGCTGAACATGGCTTAGGAATGTTGCTCGGTGCAAAACAGTTGCGTAACCGTCTTAAAGAAAAATTGATGGAATTGAACCGTACTGTCACTGATGAAGCGGTAAAAGTTGCCGGTGCCAATTGGTTAGACAACATGGCCAAGACTGAAGGAACGATTGAATCGGCTCAATCCTTGGTCGAAGCACTCAGCAATTATCATACGGACAATCCGGATGAACAAAAACTTATCGCCGACATCATGGAAAACAAGGATTACTTAAGCAAACGTTCTACCTGGATATTCGGCGGCGACGGATGGGCATATGATATCGGTTACGGCGGTTTGGATCATGTCCTTTCAACCGGTGAAGATATTAACGTTCTAGTCTTCGATACAGAAGTTTATTCCAATACAGGTGGTCAGGCTTCTAAATCAACTCCTATGGGTGCTATTGCTCAGTTTGCTGCCGGTGGTAAGTCGGTTAAGAAGAAGGATCTGGGCATGATGGCTATGAGTTATGGTTATGTATATGTTGCTCAGATCGCTATGGGTGCCAACCAAGCTCAAACCTTGAAAGCTATAGCCGAGGCGGAAGCTTATCACGGCCCGTCATTGATCATTGCTTACTCGCCTTGTATCAACCATGGTATCAAAGGCGGAATGACCAGATCTCAAGCCCGTGAGAAACAAGCAGTGGAGTGTGGCTATTGGCATCTGTACCGTTTCAATCCGCTATTAGCTAAAGAAGGTAAGAATCCGTTCGTACTTGATTCCAAAGCACCTGACTTGTCTAAGTTCCACGACTATCTTACGACTGAGGTTCGTTACAGCTCTTTGGCCAAAAAGTACCCGCCGGAACATGTCGAAGCGGTTTTTGCCTTGGCCGAACAGAATGCGGCCGAACGCTACAAATCTTATGTGCGTAAGTCCCAGGAATCTTATGCGGAATAAGCTGGCAAGTTGTTGCGCGTAATAACGCTGCAAGGATTGCTGATTGCTTTACGAATATTGAATGAAATTTGCGAACCCCCGTTTTTACGGGGGTTTTCGTATGTTGTTTTTTGGTGCGGTATTTTGTGAAGACGAGTTTGAGATGAGTTATTTTGTGAAGGTGAGTTTTTGTGGAATGGGTGAATAGCCGGCGAGCTATGCAGTTGTAAAACTTGGGTGGTATAATTAAAAGAATTGGAGGTATTTATGCTCTGGGAAAATTCATATGAATTGATACTACAGGATACACCCGTACCTGATTTGTTCATTGTTGATAAAATGTTTAGTTTGTCGCTTATTCCGCTCAAACTGTATCTGCGGTTGCTGTATGATTTCAAAAAGCATGAGCATAATACTTCGTCGGAACTGGCCAATATATTGGGATGTTCGGACAATGAGATTAAGAAAGCCATGACGAGTCTGGCTATTGCCGGTTTGATTGATTTGGCACCGGACGGAAATCGATATGAATTTACCGACCTCAAATTGGCTGAATTGAAGAATTTACTGCAAATGTCTGAAGCGGCGGCTGGCGGCAAGGCTAGGGTGGCTGGTGAAGGTAACGCCACCGACAATCGTGCGGCTAAAAATTCTTTTGAGCGTTATATGCAGGACATAAACAAAACTTTTTTCCACGGTGGTATGACGCCTACATGGTATCACATGATCGAAACGATAATTGATCAGTACCACTTTGATCGTCAGGTAATGTATTGTCTGGTACGCGAATGTTCCGAGCGGGGTAATTTGCGAAATTATTTTTATTTAAAGTCAGTTGCGAAGAGTTGGTCAGAACGTGGCATCATTACCTACAACGACTTGATTCGTGATCAGGATAAGTTGAGTTTATTGCGGGTGGCCTCTCGGTTGGTGGGGAAATCGCTGCGGCGAACCGTAACCGCGGCTGATGAGGAGATAATCGGAGATTGGATTTTCAAACACGGCTATAAGACCGATGTATTGGAATATCTTTTACAAAAAACGCCAAATTTGCGTAATCCGACAATTACAGCTTTAAATACAATTGTCAAAAAGTGGGTGGAAGCGGGACTGGCCGATCTGGCGGCTATTGAGGCTTTCGAACAGGCCGAGTATAGACGTTTGACTTCTGGAACATCCGTAACTTCCGCTTCATCTGCAATTTCAGCGTCTTCCGGGGGGATGAGTGCATCATTTACCGGTTCGGGGCGTTCAGGCAGAGCAGGAGCTGCCCGGAACGCAAAAGGTGTAAAGAAATTTACCGAACGTCCTTTCAGTTATGACGGCAAAGCGGATGCGGCGTTTATTAATGCGCTGCTTGGTAATGCTGCTGCTAAGGCAGATTTGCCACAGAGTTTTCTTCCACCTACTGCGAAGGGAAAAGCGGCAAACGTTGGCCAGGGAGGTTCCGCAGCTCAGAGCGGCGGTATGGCTGGGGTAGGCTCTGAAGCTGGGGCAGGTGCTGAAGGTGGGACAGGTGCTGAAGCTGGTACAGCGGTTAGCAGCAATGCCGACACGCAGGAATAGTTTGAGGTTGAAATTTAATTATGTTTGAGAATCAAATAATCCGGGCTTATGCAGCCAACCGGCAGGCGGCGGAAAAGAAACGTGACCTATATATTCACCGAATTTTTCATGCCCACCCAAATCTAAAACAGCTCATGACAGAGCTGCAACGGGCGAGATTGGCTGTTTTACAGGCGACCTTGAACGGCAAAGCGGATGCCATGGGTGCCTGTAAACAAAAATTGTTCTATATTGAAAATCTTTGGCAGACGGAATTGGCCGCGGCCGGTGTTCCGGCCGACTTTATGTCGCCGCAATATACTTGCCAATTATGTCATGACACCGGACACAGTTTGAAACAGCCGGCCGAACTCTGCCATTGCTATCAAGCGATGCGGGTTGCCCAAAGTAGCCTGCCCGAAGAAGAAACGGTCATCGCTGCCGCTGAGCTGAGTGAATTTGATTGGGCTTTGGTCGGCGAATCATTGACTGCAGCTGGACTTAATTCGGTTAATATGCCGGAGATTGCAAGCACCGCGTCCGGCAATAAAGACTATACTTCGCAACCTATCGCTATTGCTTACGCTTGGATAACCCAACTGGCGCAAGGCTGGTCGAACCCAGGTTTCAAGAATTTGCTGCTTGCCGGTCAAACCGGAACTGGCAAAACATTTTTAGCCGGTTGTGCGGTGCATGCAATTCGCAGATCAGGACGGGTAACAATATTTGTCAGTGCGGAACGTATATTAAGCGATTTCAATGAACTGAGATTGCTGCGGCAGGCTTTTTCGCCTGACCAGCAAAGGTTGGCTGAACTGCGAGAATTGACTGATGCTTATCTGCAGTGTGATTTCTTGGTTTTGGATGACTTAGGTACGGAGGCAGCCGCTGCCCCCCAGGCGGTAGTAACCTTACTCAAGCTTTTGAATGAACGTCGTCCACCCAGATGTCGTACAATGGTCACCTCAAACTTAACTTTGGAACAGTTACAATCGGCTTACGACGAGCGTGTCACCTCTCGTTTACGCAATAATTTTCTATATTTGCACTTAATTGGTGCGGATATGCGGGATCTGGTGAGAAAGAGGCAGTTTTGACTGAAGTGGGTGAAAATATCGACTGGGGCGATGATCTGGGTGGAATTTATGCACATGGGATCGATTTGGTCGAAATAGGGAGAATTAAACAGGCCTTGTCACGTTTTGATGGAGATTTTTTGTGCCGGATACTTACTGCGTGCGAAATCGAGGCTCTACCTCCCACGCGTAATGCTCGTTTTTATGAGTGGGTAGCTGGTAGGTTTGCGGCCAAAGAAGCTATTGCCAAAACTTTAGGGTGCGGCATCGGGCGGAAGCTGGCTTGGGCTGATATGGACATCAGAACAGGGAAAAGCGGTCAACCGGAGGTTTACTTGTCCGAAAACGGCTATGCCGCGTTGATGGAGTACGTCGTATCTATGAAATTCCCTGTGTCCACTGAGGTCGATGTACTGAAACTGCAGAAGGGGAAGGGCGAAGCAATTTTTAAAGCGGCTCCATGTCTGAAACTCAGTTTGACTCATACCGCTGAGTTGGCAATGGCCTCGTGTATTTTAACAATAAGTACAAAAATAATATGAATGATTTTCAAAAATATATGTGATAACTGGTGTAATGAAACATAACGGAGGTAAATATGGCAGAAAAATTACGTGATCAAAGTGGACGTTTATCGGTTGATATAGATAATATTTTTCCGATAATCAGGCAATGGCTTTATTCGGATCAGGATATTTTTATCCGTGAGCTGATTTCCAACGCCTGTGATGCGATTACTAAACGGCAAAGTTTAGTTCGACTCGGGGAGAGCGCGGTTGAGTTTACCCCGCGGATTCAAGTTACGCTAGATGAAAATGCTCGACAGCTCAAATTCTCAGATAACGGCATCGGTATGACCGCTGAAGAAATAGACAAATATATCAATCGGGTTGCAT
The DNA here is from genome assembly GCF_000025225.2 of Mageeibacillus indolicus UPII9-5. Taxonomy (NCBI): domain Bacteria; kingdom Bacillati; phylum Bacillota; class Clostridia; order Eubacteriales; family Oscillospiraceae; genus Mageeibacillus; species Mageeibacillus indolicus. The sequence goes on along the minus strand of NC_013895.2, from coordinate 1,186,086 downwards.
TTTCCGGAGCAGTTGATTTTTTGGCTAAATATCAGGAAGACAGCAAGTCGGCCGACGGAATTATCGGACATTTTGGCTTAGGCTTTTATTCGGCTTTCATGCCGGCGGAAAAGGTGGAAATATTCAGCCTATCTTATCTACCGGGGGCAAAGGCGGCGCATTGGCTGAGCGAAGATGGCGTTTCCTATACACTTTCAGAATGCGAAAAAGCCGAGGTCGGGACGGAGATAATCATTACTTTGTCCGATGAAGCGCAGAAATTTGTCAACGCCGGTTTTGTGCGTGCAACTTTGCACAAGTATTGCTACTTTATGCCGCAGCCGATTTTTTTCACTTCCGTAAAAGAGGAGGCGGAGGAATCTGCGCGTGAGTCCGCTGCCGCCACCGCTAAAGCGAAGAAGGACGAGACGGCCGCAACGAATGAAGCCGCTGCTGGTTCGGGCGACACTCCCGCAACGGACGAAGCTGCTACGGACACAGCCCAAAAAAGATCGACGGCACCGCAGCCGCTGAACAATACTTCGCCGTTATGGCTTAAAAAACCGAGCGAATGTACAGACGAAGAATATTTGGCTTTCTACCGCGAAGCTTTCCAAGATTTCAATCCGCCACTGTTCTGGATTCATTTGAATATGGATTACCCGTTCAATTTAAAGGGCATACTGTATTTCCCTAAACAAAACGAGGAAAAAATCGCCACTTTGGATGGTCGTATAAAACTGTATAGCAATCAGGTATTTGTTGCCGACAATATAAAAGAAGTCATCCCTGATTTCCTATTCTTATTGCGAGGTTGCATCGACTGTCCGGATTTACCGCTCAACGTCTCACGCAGCTTCTTGCAACATGATGCTTATGTCCAAAAATTGAGCGCACACATCGTCAAAAAGGTGGCGGATAAATTAAATGAAATTTTCCGTAAGGATTTACCGGCTTACGAAAAATCTTGGGACAGCATATCTACTTTCGTCAAATACGGGATGATGCGCGATGAAAAGTTTTACGAAAAGGCTAATTCAGCTTTGATTTTCCGCAAAACGGATGACACTTGGTTGCACTGGGCGGAAGCACCGAAGGAGATTTATTATACGGTGGACAAAGAAAAGCAGGCATACTATGTCGATTTGGCGATTTCTCGTAAACACGAGGTGGTTTGCCTAGGTAAGGAGATTGACGCTCCCTTCATCAATTTCCTTGAGTACAAACGTCCGGATACGCATTTCATTGCAGTCGAGGCGGAAAATAATAATGAGGCCGGTGATTCAGAGATTTTACCGCGTCTGCAAGAGGCCTTTTCTGCCTATGCCGCAGATGTTGATTTCGGCGTTGCGGCTTTGGGCGTCGATGCTTTGCCGGCGGTTTTGATGGAAACCGAGGACGGTAAGCGGGCCAAACAAATGCGGGAAATGTTCAAGCAAATGGGGCAGGATTTAAATGATCCCAATTTGAACGGCATGATGCAAGCAAAGAATAAATTGGTGTTTAACACCGACAATGCCATCTGGACTAAATTGCTCAATTTGTCCGATGCAGAAACTAAGGCGGAACTGATCGCGCAACTTTACGACTTGGCCAAGCTTAATTATGGCATATTAAAGGGCAATGAACTTACCGCTTTCCTGCAACGCAGCGATGTTCTGCTTAAAAAACTTGCTGAATAGAGGTTGGCATGGAATTTAAGTTACATGCGCCGTTTCAGCCGACAGGTGATCAGCCTGCGGCTATTGAAGCCTTGACGGCCGGTTTCACCGCCGGCCGCCGGGCTCAAACTTTACTCGGCGTTACCGGATCCGGCAAAACTTTCACCATGGCTAATATTATTGCTCGTCTGCAACGTCCCACGCTCGTGCTGGCTCCCAACAAAACTTTGAGCGGCCAGCTTTGTGCGGAGTTTAAAGCTTTCTTCCCGGAAAATGCAGTTGAATATTTTGTCAGTTACTATGATTTTTACCAGCCGGAAGCTTATATTGCCGCCACGGACACGTATATCGAAAAGGATTCGGCGATAAATGATGAGATTGATCGGATGCGTCATTCAGCCACCGCGTCATTGCTAGAACGTCGCGATGTAATCGTTGTGGCGTCAGTTTCCTGCATTTACGGCCTTGGTGATCCGTATACCTATAAGCATTTAATGGTGCATTTGCGCGAAGGTGCGACAAAAAATCGTGACGAAGTGATCCGGGAATTGGTTGATATTCAGTATCAGCGCAACGATTATGACTGCCGGCGTGGCACATTTCGCGTGCGCGGCGATAGCCTTGATATCTATCCTATTTCATCAGATAAAATAATTTTGCGGATTTCTTTTTTTGATGATGAAATCGATCGGATTGCCGAAGTGGATGCATTGACTGGTAAAACGCTGGCTCTGCGCAACTATGTGCTTATATATCCTGCTAGTCATTATGCCACTTCACGCGCCAAAATTATGGGAGCTTTATCGGACATTGAGCAGGAACTTACGGCACGGGTTAAGGAACTGCGAGCGGAAGGCAAAATCATGGAGGCCTATCGTTTAGAACAAAGAACGCGATATGACATGGACATGCTTTTGGAAACCGGTTTCGTTAAAGGTATAGAGAACTATTCGCGTTTTTTGGATGGGCGTAAACCTGGTGTGCCTCCCTATACTTTGCTGGATTTCTTTCCCGAAGATTATTTACTTATGATCGATGAATCTCACGTTACTGTGCCGCAGATTGGCGCGATGTATGCCGGAGATCGCTCACGTAAAGAAGCTCTGGTGGACTACGGTTTTCGGCTGCCCGCCGCATTTGATAATCGTCCGCTAAAATTTAACGAATTCGAGCGTAAAATGGGGCAGACTCTTTTCGTTTCGGCTACTCCTGGAAAATACGAGGCGCAACACAGCGAATTTGTGCAAGAACAGGTTATTCGTCCGACAGGCTTGCTGGATCCTCCGATCGAGATACATCCGGTTGACGGTCAAATAGAAGATATGTTGGCGGCTATCAAGAAAAAAACGGCGGTCGGTGAACGAACTTTGGTTCTTACTTTGACCAAAAAAATGTCGGAAGATTTAACGGAATTTTTTAGTTCTGCCGGGTTAAAAGTTAAGTATCTTCATTCCGATATAGCTAACGAAGAGCGTTTGCGAATCTTGAAAGAATTGCGGGAGGGAGAGTTTGACGTTCTGGTCGGAATCAACCTCCTGAGGGAAGGTATTGATTTGCCGGAAGTAGGCTTGCTGGCAATTTTGGATGCGGATAAAGAGGGCTTTTTGCGCTCGGCCACATCCTTGATTCAGATCATCGGTAGAGTTGCCAGAAATGTCAACGGAAAAGTTATTATGTACGCAGACAGTATTACTGCGGCCATGCAGAATGCTGTCGATGAAACCAATCGTCGGCGGCGTATTCAAGCTACTTATAATCAGATCCATAATATAACGCCGCATACAGTAGTTAAGGAAATCAGAGAGTTGCCGGACACTTATTCAGTTACATCTCCGAAGGCGTCACAGCGGGAACATGAGCGTGCGGCGATGAGTGAACCGGCGATGAACGAATCGGCGATGAACGAACCGGATACGAATCCTTATCTCCATAAGGCTGTGGCAAAAACGGCCGCAGCAGCGGTAACCAGTGTTATTGATGGGGCAACTGCCGCATCTACAGCCAAACCTACAGCTAAGCCGTCAACTAAACCTACAGCTAAACCGTCAGCCACTTCCCAAGCTCCTACTTTTGCCGAGTTGACTGAATTTTTGCGCCGAGGCGACTTAAAGCACTTTGAAAAATCAGCTTGCGTTTTATCGCCTAAAGAAAAAGCTAAATTGTTGAAACAATTGCAAAAACTGATGCGTCAGTCGGCAACGCGAACCGAATATGAACAGGCCGCGGTTTACCGAGATGCTATTCAAAGTTTAATGTGTTAAAATAATTCCGATAAATATAAATGCTTAGGCTTAACGACCTATGAGGAGATACTATGGCTAACTATCATGAACTTTATCAGATTTGGGCTAACGATCCGTATTTTGATGCGGAAACTCATGCAGAATTAAAGGATATTGCCGGTGATGAAACGGCGATAAAAGAACGTTTTTACCGGTATCTTGAATTTGGTACCGGTGGGCTGCGCGGCATCATCGGTGCCGGCACGAACTATATGAATAAGTATACGGTGGCCTTGGCGACCGAGGCCTTTGCCGAATACATCTCTCAACGCGGTGAAGCCGCCAAAGCAGCCGGAGTTTGCATTTCTTACGACAGCCGCAAACACTCACAGGAATTTGCCGAGATTACCGGCTTGGTTTTTGCTGCTCACGGGATTAAAGCACGTTTATTCAGCGAATTGCACCCAACGCCTATGCTGTCGTACGCCGTGCGCTACTTTAAAGCGGCCGCCGGTGTAATGATTACCGCTTCCCACAATCCCGGCAAATATAATGGATATAAGGCTTACGGCGAGGACGGCGGACAGTTGCCCCCGGCAGCGGCCGATGTAGTTATTGCCGCAATGAATAAGATCAAAGATATCCGTGACATTAAGCCAATGGATAAGGCAGCGGCAAAAGCGGCCGGGTTGTTTGAATACATCACTCCGAAAATGGATGAAGCATATTTCGATATGCTGCTTAAGATCAGCATTAACGGCGATTTGGTGGCCAAGCACAAGGACATGAAAATTGTCTATACCCCGTTAAACGGAGCCGGTAATAAGCCGGTGCGTGCCATCTGGAAGAAGATGGGCTTTAAAAACATTATTGTCGTGCCGGAACAGGAGCTGCCTGATCCGGAATTTAAGACCTGCTCTTACCCTAATCCTGAGGAAAGAGCGGCTCTGCAATTGGCGATAGATTTAGCCGCCAAAGAAAAAGCGGATATAGTTATTGCGACTGACCCGGACAGTGATCGCACCGGCTGCTGTGTCCGGTTAGCCAACGGTGAGTATCAGGTGCTGACTGGCAACCAAATCGGCATGTTGCTGATGGACTATGTCTTGTCCGCTCGTCAGGCACGTGGAACTTTGCCGAAGAACTCATTCGTAGCGACGACCATTGTTTCAACGCGTTTGGCGCATCAGGTAGCAGCTCATTTCGGTGTAAAACTCTATGAAGTGCTTACCGGATTCAAATACATTGGCGAATTGATCAAGAATTTGGACGAAAACGGTGACGCTCATTTCCAATTCGGCTTTGAGGAAAGTTACGGTTATTTGGCTGAAACCGAGGTGCGGGACAAAGATGCCGTTGTCGGCGCGATGCTTTTGGCGGAATTGGCTGTTACCGCTGCCGAGGCCGGTCAAACCTTGGCAGACCGTTTGAATGATTGTTATGCCAAATATGGTTATGGCGAGGAAAAGACGGTTTCCATTACTTTGGAAGGTCTTGCCGGTATTGAAAAAATAAAAAATGCTTTAGACAAATTGCGTAAACAACCGGTTAACGAATTCGCTGGTTACCCTCTGACGGCGCGCCGCGACTATCAGCTCAGAGTACGTTGTGGTTACCGTGACGGCAAGCTGTGGCAAGAAGACCTTACTTTGCCTCAGTCAAATGTATTGCTTTATGAATTTGACGGTTTGGATTGGGCTTGTGTTCGTCCGTCAGGTACTGAGCCAAAACTTAAAATATATTGCGGTTGCTATGGAACTGATAAAGCCATGGTACAGGAGCGTTTAGCAGTACGAGCGGCCAAAATAAAAGCGGCTATAGAAGCCGAACTTTAATTCACGGGTCGGGGCATGGCAGATTTTGTTCATTTGCATATGCATACGGAGTACAGCCTGCTCAGCGGGGCTAATCGAATCAGCGAACTGCCGCGCCGCATTGCTGAACTTGGCATGTCAGCCTGTGCCATTACCGACCATGGAGTTATGTACGGAGCCTTAGAATTTTATCAGGCTTGTCGTAAAGAAAATATAAAGCCGATTATCGGCTGTGAAGTTTATGTTGCGCTGAACGGGCGATTGGCCAAAGACGGAGTGGCTGATCGCCGGACGGCGCATCTTATTTTATTGGCAGAAAATAACTGCGGCTTGCGAAATTTAAATAAGTTGGTTACGCTCAGCTATACGGAAGGCTTTTATGGTAAACCACGGGTAGATCATGAGCTTTTGGCACTCTATCACGAGGGCTTGATAGCTCTTTCAGGTTGTATCGAGGGAGAGATACCACTTGCACTGCGGCGCGGTGACTTTGCTGGAGCCTGTGAGCTGGCGCGGCAGTATCAAGATATTTTCGGGTCGGAAAATTTCTTTTTGGAAATGCAGGCGACTGGGCTGCCGGAGCAGAATATGGTTAACAGTGGTTTGATCCGCATAGCCAAAAAACTTGGTATTCCACCGGTTGCCACCAATGATTGTCATTACATGCAGCAAACTGATGCTACGGCACACGAAATATTGCTTTGTATTAAAACAGGTAAAAAGCTTAACGATGAGCATCGCCCTCGTATTGGTTCCGATCAGTTGTACATCAAAAGTCCGTCCGAGATGGCTGCTGCTTTTCCTGATTTGCCGGAAGCTCTGGCCAATACCGTGCGTATTGCCGAACGCTGTAAGGCGGAGTTCGAGTTCGGCGTTTTACACCTGCCTAAATTCAAGCAACCGGAGGAGTTCTCCGATTCGGTAGCTTATTTGACGACCAAATGCCGTGCAGGACTGGAACGAAGACTTGCCCAAGCTGCTTTTGCTCCGCGGGAAACTTATGAAGAACGCCTGAAATATGAATTGTCCGTTATTAATTCAATGGGCTATACGGATTATTACCTTATTGTTTGGGATTTTATTGATTATGCCAAGCGCAACGGGATTTTTGTCGGACCTGGGCGTGGATCGGGCGCAGGTTCATTAGCTGCCTTTTGTTTGGGGATAACCAATATCGACCCCTTGCGCTATAATCTGATTTTTGAAAGATTTTTGAATGCCGAACGTGTAAGTATGCCGGACTTTGATATCGACTTTTGCTTTGAACGTCGCCAAGAAGTGATTGATTATGTTTATCGCAAATATGGTACGGAGCGGGTTTGCCAGGTGATAACTTTCGGGACAATGGCTGCCAAGGCTGTGGTCAGAGATGTTGCCCGAGTGTTGGACTACCCATTGCCGGAAACTGATAAGCTTGCCAAAATGATCCCCGGTGTTTTAGGTATGACCTTGAAAAAAGCCTTAAATATAAATGCCGACCTAAAAATGCTATATGAGAAAGATCCGCAGGTAAGGCAGCTGATCGACTATGCTCAAATTTTAGAAGGTTTGCCGCGACACGCCTCAACTCATGCGGCCGGGGTGATAATTTGTGGGGAGCCGGTAGTTAATTATGCACCGCTGGCCAAAAATGACGAAGCTTTGGTCGTGCAATATACCAAAAATTATATTGAAAGCATCGGTTTATTGAAATTTGATTTTTTGGGTTTGCGTACTCTCACGGTCCTGCGAGATGCGGCAGCGGCGATTAAGGTAAATTACGGCCGGGAAATTGACTTTGATCAGTTAGATTTGGCAGATGAAAAAGTTTTCAATATGTTAGGGCGTGGCGAAACGGACGGGGTGTTTCAATTGGAAAGCTCTGGCATGACCTCTTTCATCAAAGAGTTGCGTCCGACTTCTTTGGAAGACATAATAGCCGGTATATCCTTATATCGTCCTGGCCCTATGGAGCAGATTCCACGTTATGTGGCGGCTCGGCATAATCCTGCTTTGATATCTTATGACCACCCGTTGTTGCGGCCTATTCTGCAAGTTACTTATGGTTGTATCGTATATCAGGAACAGGTTATGCAAATTGTGCGGGATTTGGCTGGTTTTTCCATGGGGATGGCTGACATCGTTCGCCGTGCCATGGCCAAAAAGAAGCCGAAAGAGCTGGCCACTTATGAAGGCTTGTTTTTATTCGGCGGACATGATTTCAAAGGAAATAAGGTTCCGGGCTGCATAGCTAATGGGGTTGAAGAAAACGTCGGCCGCAAGATATTCAACGAAGTTTTAGCTTTTGCTGGTTATGCATTTAATAAACCGCACGCGGCATCTTATGCGATTGTCGCCTATTATACGGCTTGGCTGCGCCTATATTATCCTACGGAGTTTATGGCGGCGATTTTAAACAGTTTTATCGGTGATTTAAGCAAAGCAGCGCACTACGTCCAAGCTTGCCGGCAACTTGGAATTGAAGTTTTGCCGCTGAATGTAAATTACAGCCAAGTTAAGTTCGCCACGGAAGGAAAAAACAAAATCCGCTTTGCCCTAGGTGCAATAAAAAATGTCGGTTTTGGGGCGATTCGAGAGGTGGTAGCCGAACGTGAGGCCAATGGTTTATTCAAAGATCCCGGCGATTTTTGGCGGCGGACAGCTAATCTCAGTCTTAATCGTAAAATGCAGGAAAGCCTGATTAGAGCTGGAGCTTTGGATTGTTTTAACATCGACCGGGCGCGTTTGCTTACGGCTGTCGTCACGTATTTAAATACGGTCTCTGCCGGTTCGGGTTCCTGTTTGGCGGGGCAGTTTTCTTTGTTTGATGGTCCGGAGGGGGAGTCGATAAGCGTGGCTGAGCCGGTTTACTTGCCGGTTAAAGCGTTTTCTTCTTTGGAAAAACTTATGATGGAGCAGGAGCTGATCGGGTTGTATCTGACCGGGCATCCTCTGGCTGATTATCGAGCGCAAGTTGCCGCTTTTTCTGTCGCGGACAGCTCTTGGCTCTTGCCGAGCGTTGATGAACAGGGGCAGGTGATTGATGAACGGCGGGCGGCTGACGGCGACAGTGTTAAATTTATGGCATTTGTTCTGTCGGTTACAGAGCGGATCACCCGGCAAAGCACCAAAATGGCCAGGATTGTTGCTGAGGATTTTATTTCTCGGTTTGAAGTTGTTGCCTTTCCTAAAGTGTGGGAAAGACTGGGCAGAAGTCTGAACGAGGGTGGAGTATATAAGCTGTACGGGCGGGTGCAGCGGCGGGACGAAAGCGAAAATGCCTGTCTTATTTTGCAGCGAGCTGAAAGGGTGGATGAGCTTGTCGATAAGTCGTTACTTAGTGGCTCTAGCGGTTCTGGTGAAGCTAACCGCGGCTCCGGTGGCTCTGGCTGTGGTACTCAGAACGATGGCAGTAACGGTGGCCCTGGGACACTTAGCGGTGACTCTCTTGTCGCTGACACTCAGGGCAATGGCGGTCCTGCTGAAAATACTGACCTACAAGCGTTGAATACCGCTCGCGGTGAAGCAGACTGTATGGCAACGGCAGAGTTTTTACGCCATCCGGCCACCGATGTGGCAGATAACGCGCCGCCCGAAGTTTACGCTAAATTGGCAGCTGCTCTAGCAGAGCCGGTTGAACCGCCTCACATTCCACCGGTGCCGCATCCGGACGACATCGCCAAAATTAATAAAGCAAAAGTGGCCAAGAGACATGTGGCAATCAGCGGCTCTCATGCAGCGGCAACCAACGTAACCACCCACGATGCGGGCTACAGTTTGATTTGCCGCTATGAACCGCAGGTAGATCCACATAAACTGCAAAAGCTGTTACTTCTGTTCAAGGCGCATCCCGGCAAAACACCTACGGCTGTTTATGTTGTCCGTACGGCTAAATTGGAATGTTTGCCAACAGTTTATCACATAAAATTAACCCCCGAATTTATGGCTGAATTAGCCGAATTCTGGGGGTTGGACAATCTTGAAGTTAAATTGGCTGATACCGAAAAGTTTAAAAACGATACACCGAGTAAGTAGAATCGTGTAAGCGAAACTCGTAACAAACCAATTTAAGTAAAACCGCGTAAGGCAACCTAATTTAGTTGAACAGCGGGATGTATTCCAAATAGACGATGTCTTTGCGATCCCTAGCTGCGCCTTCGGCAAGTATAGCAGCTTTGGCAACGACTTCGCCTCCGGCCTGACTGACCAGTTTTTCCATAGCCGCCAGCGAATCACCGGTTGAGATAACATCATCAACGATAATAACTTTTTTGCCTTTCAAAGCTGCCGCATCAGCGCTGTCCAAGTATAGTACCTGGGGAGTTTGCGTGCTTATGGAATGCACTTCAACCGAAATAGCAACTTTCATATATGGCTTGGCCGATTTGCGAGCAACGACGTAGCGCGGCATATTCAAGCGCAAAGAAAGTGCGTGGGCTATGCTTATACCTTTGGTTTCCGCGGTGAGCAAGATATCCGCTTGGGGCAACTGCTTAGCCAATAAATCAGCGGCGGCGGTGCATATTTCCGTGTCCCCGAGACTGACGAATAAGGCTATCTGCACATTGGGGGCAACCCTAACTAAAGGAAGTTGTCGGGTAAGATTGCCGATTTTAATTTCATAAGTGGACATAGTTTTTCGCCGAACCTTTCGGTACAGCTACTGGCCTCCATTCATATTCTACTTGCATGAAACAAAAATATAACCGTTTTGATCATGCTTATCAAAACGGTTATTTTTGGCAGGGGAGACGCGATTTGAACACGCAACCGGCGGTTTTGGAGACCGCTGCTCTACCGTTGAGCCACTCCCCTATGCACGACTGCCTTGTATTATATCCGCATTATCTTTTCTTGGCAAGAGTTAATTTACTAGAAAATAGGTCAATTCATGTCAGATTTTGTGAGTCGAAAACTTATAGTTGTAGCGATTTTTAGCGCTGCTGGATATAATTTGCTAGATAAAAATTTCTGCAACAAATTTCTGGGACAAAACGATGAAAGAGGCATAGCGATTAGAGCAGTAACTTGCGATAATTTATCAAAATTTTGCTTAGTCATGGTAATTGATGCTTTTTAATCATTATATATAAATTTAAATTAAACTATCTTAAAAATTGGGGATAACTATTTTATTATCCGTCCAAATGTGCTATCATTTTAACAAAATTTATTTTAACAACTGGTTTGAGGTGAAATATGCAAGACGTAGTTTTAACGGGTGATCGGCCTACCGGTCATTTACATATCGGACATTATGTAGGATCTTTACGAAATCGCGTGGCCATCCAGGATAAATACGACCAAACGTATGTTATGATCGCAGATTTACAGGCCTTATCTGATAACGGGGATAACCCGGAGCTGATCAGAAACAATTTACTTGAGGTAGCCTATGACTACTATGCGGCCGGCATCGATCCGAGTAAAAATACGATTTTTGTCCAATCCATGATTCCGGAATTGACGGAATTTTTGAATTTCTATCTGAATTATGTCACTCTGGCGCGACTTAAGCGCAATCCGACTGTAAAAGCGGAGATGAAACAAAAGAATTTCAAGGAAGACGTGCCAGCGGGATTTTTAGTTTATCCGGTGAGTCAGGCGGCGGATATAACTGCTTTCAATGCTACGTTGGTGCCGGTCGGTGAAGATCAGCTGCCGATGATTGAGCAGACAAATGAAATTGTTCGTTACGTACACAACCATTTCAGTGAGGATGTACTGGTTGAGTGCAAAGCCGTTCTCTCTGAAGTAGGTCGTTTGCCGGGTATTGATGGCAATGCCAAGATGAGCAAGAGTCTCGGAAATTGTTTGTATCTTTCCGATGAAGCTGATGTAATTAAGCAAAAAGTTATGAGTATGTTTACCGATCCTAACCACATTCATGTTGAAGATCCGGGAACAGTTGAAGGTAATACCGTATTTACTTATTTAGATGCTTTCGATCCTGATAAAGAAAAACTTGCCGAACTTAAAGCTCAATATCGCCATGGTGGACTGGGAGATGTCAAACTTAAACTGCGGCTTAACGAGATCTTGCAGGCGGAACTTGCACCGATGCGCGAACGCCGCAAGGAAATCTCCGCCCACCCCGATGAGGTGTTGCGCATGCTCAAGGAACACAGTTTGCGTGCTCGCAAAGTCGCGGCAGAAAATTTAGTCAAACTTAAAGCGGCGATCGGGATCAATTATTAGGTCCGTCTGTGTCTGTAATGGAAAATATGATGAAAGTGACGATTTATACAGACGGAGCTTGTTCTGGTAACCCGGGGGCCGGCGGTTGGGCGGCCGTGCTGATGGTGGCGGATCGCAAGAAAGAGATCAGCGGCTATGAAGCAACTACGACCAATAATCGCATGGAACTGCAGGCAGTTATTGAAGCTTTAAAATGTCTGAAATTCAGTTGTGAAGTCGATTTGTACAGTGACAGTGCCTATGTTGTCAATGCTTTCAAGCAGAACTGGCTGGGCAACTGGCAGAAAAACGGTTGGAAAAATGCCGCCAAGCAAGATGTGAGTAATAAAGATCAATGGCAGGAATTATTGCGCCTGAGTAAATTACATCGCATAACTTGGCACAAGGTGCGCGGGCACAGCGATAACATATATAACAATCGTTGTGATGAACTGGCGGTGGCGGCGTATAAAGAGGCTGGCAAAGCAAGCAAAACGGGTGAAAAATGAATGACGGTTCAGCCGTTAATGTTGTTCAACCTTGAACGGAGGAAAAATGGAAGTAATCAGTTCTAATGAAGCGGTAGGTCGTGAAACTACGCGAAAAACCGAAAAAATATTCGTCGGGAAAGTGTTCACAGTTGAAAAATTAAGGGTTGAACAACCTAACGGACGATTGGCTGATCGGGAAATTGTACGGCATAACGGTGGGGTCACCATCTTGGCTGTAGATGCCGATGATCAGGTTTATTTTGTACGCCAATATCGTAAGGCGGCAGAAACGGTAATGTTGGAACTGCCGGCCGGAAAACTTGAATTGAATGAAGATCCTCTATTCGCAGCCAAGCGCGAGTTGTCCGAAGAAACCGGTTTGCTTGCTGAAAATTGGCGAAAATTGGGTGAAGTTTATGCCACACCCGGCTACTGCACGGAAAAGCTATACTTGTTTGCTGCAACTAATTTGTCGGCCGGAGCGGCACATCCGGACGAGGGTGAGTATGTCGACGTTATCAGGATGCCGTATGAAGAAGCGCTGCAACGAATTCAAAATGGCGAATTTACTGATGCCAAGACAGTAACGGCATTACTTTGGTACGACAAATTTTATCGCAACCCTCAACGGAGGAATTAATGGCCGGACGGAAAGAACCACAAAAACTTAATTTGTCGCGAGAAGTAACCGGGCTGATTTTGCTTGCTTTGGGAATATTTATGGGGCTGGTTTTCTTTTGGCCGCATAGTCGTAGCGGTGCTTTGGGGGCATTTTTTTATGATATCGCGCGAGGAATATGCGGACCGCTGGCTTATGTTCTGCCGTTCTTTTTGATTTATTCTGCTGTTGAACAGTGGCTTGATCGAGTAGGAAGTTCGGCAAAATGGCGCAGAATTCATTTTGCTTTATTGCTGCTGCTGATTGCCGGGAGTATCCAGCTTTTAACCTTGGATCACAAGGCAGCATTTAAGCTGGCGGTAAATGAGCAAGGCGAAGCCTTGGCTACGAAATTTATTCAAATCATATGGTCGGTGAGTGCGGACAACACGGCGGTGAAAGGTTTGGAAACTGCTATCGGTGCCGGAATTCTGGGCGGTTTGCCGGCGGCCGGTATTTTTGCTTTGACCGGCTATAGTGGTAGTCTGATTTTTTATTGCTTTGCCATAATTGCCGAAGTTATTTTGCTTTTCAATATTTCCATCAGTCGCTATGTGCGTCAAGCTCATGCCGCGGCCGGAGAACATAAATTGCCCGAATTGTCGTATTTGCTTAAGGCTGGGCGGGCAAACAAGGGGCGTGTGGCTGTGGAGGAACAGACGGACATTGGTCGGGCAAACAAATCTGGAACGAATGCCAGTACCGAAGGTTATGCAACTGGCACGGCGGGAAAAGATTTACGTGGCGGCAGGTTTGGCACGTACACAGACGGCTTTGCAATGCCGTGGGATGGATCGGAAAGCGCAGAAGAGGCTGGAGCAGCAGTCGGAGGTGTCCTTGTCGGAGAACGTGTGGGCGGCGACAGTGTTGGTGGAGGCCGGGCAGTCGGAGAACATGTGGACGGCGATAGTGTTGGTGGAGGCCGGGAAAATACTACGAATGATTCTGGCAGTTACCGTCTGGCAAATGAAACCGTGGACAAAACCTGGGGTTCGCCATTCGGGACAAATCATTGCCCCCCGCCTGAGCAGTCTACTACGGTGAATAGGCCAAATATGGCGACTAAACATAATAATTGGTCGGACGTAAACCCAGCCAATTTTTCTGCCCCACCTACTCAAACTACCACCGTTGAAGCTGAAAATAATAACGATGATGAAGGTTTTTGGGGAAAGTTACCGAGTTGGCTGCTGAAGAAGGATAAGCGGGATGATAGACGCAGCAGTGCTCCAAACAAAATGAATTTTACTGAAGGCGAAACATTTGGTTCCGACTCCAATCATTTAAAATTTGAGCCAATAAAAACTGATACTGTTGTCTTGCATGAGGTTAAAATTGATAAAATAATCAATGCTGCTGATGCTTGGAATCAAAGATCAGCCATATCCGAAAAAGACCCTCAATCGTCGGGAAACGAAAATGAAGCTGAGCATGATGTTGAGCATGAGAGCGAGGTTGAGCATGAGGGCGAGGTTGTTTCTACACCCGAACCTTCGCCAGAAAATGCTGAAGAACGTGAAATTTCAAATGATTGGGAACCTGGTATGGAACTGTTCCCAGCACCTTTGCGCGTTGCCCCTGAAGTAATGCCATCTGCTTCTGAGAAAAAGGATACACTGGGTGGGGATGTCATAACGGATGAAGCCGAAGTAAATGACATAAGTTCAGGAGACGATATGAGTTTGTCGCCGACAAAACTGCCGACTGTCCTGCGTTTTGCGGCTGCCGCTAAACCTACAGTTGAACTAAATCACATAGCTGCGCCAAGCCCTACGCTTGCATCCAACGATGATGAGCCAGCAGAAGTAAACAACGTAACCAATATCGTTGTTTCAAAAGATAACGGAGGAACGGATTTAGCCTCATCAGAGAATCACGGTGAACTCAGAGAGGAAAATGCCGACTCTGGTGATGCCGTTATGCCGACCGCCGGGGCAGCAGCATCTACAGCTATGCCGGCCGCTATGAAAACAACCAACGCGGTAAAGCATGTTTATCCGGCTGAAAAAGAGTACAAATTTCCGCCGCTAGAACTGCTTAAACCGGAAAAGCCGACTGAAGGGATTAGTCAAGCCAACAAAATTAAAGAACTTTCGGAACGCTTGGAAACTACTCTAATGAGCTTTGGCGTAAAGGCAAAAGTTATCAATGTTACCCACGGTCCGTCCATCACCAGATTTGAGTTGGCACCGGCCCCCGGAATAAAAGTCAGCAAAATTGTCGGGCTATCGGATGATATTGCGCTGAGCCTGGCGGCTGTGAGTGTTCGTATCGAAGCTCCGATCCCCGGAAAGCCTGCCATTGGTATCGAAATCCCGAATAAAGAAACTCAAGTCGTCGGTCTGCGCGAACTTCTGGCCGATCCCGCTTTCCGCCGGGCTCCTTCCAAATTGACTGTGGTTTTGGGCCGGGACATTCCGGGACAGCCGGTATTATGTGATCTGCGTAAAATGCCTCATCTGATGATTGCCGGAGCTACCGGATCAGGTAAGTCTGTATGCATAAACTGCATCCTGATGAGCATTTTGTATAAAGCACATCCCCGCGACGTAAAATTGCTGATGATTGATCCAAAAGTCGTTGAGTTAAAAGTTTATAATGGTATTCCACATTTGTTGGCTCCGGTGGTCACAGATCCTAAAAAAGCTGCCAATACATTAAATTGGGCAGTCAACGAAATGGATCGCCGTTACCGTATGTTTGCTGAACACGGGGCTAGAGATTACGATTCGTACAGTCAAATAGCTGAAAGTGAAGATCTTGAGAAAATACCGCTGATTCTTTTGGTTATTGATGAATTGGCCGATTTAATGACTACCTGCCCGAATGAGGTCGAAGATGCGATTGCTAGATTGACAGCCATGGCTCGTGCGGCCGGAATTCATTTAATTATCGCCACCCAACGTCCGTCGGTTGATGTAATAACCGGAGTTATCAAGTCGAACATACCGTCGCGCATTGCTTTTGCCGTTTCTTCACAGGTCGATTCGCGTACGATTTTAGATTCGGCAGGTGCTGAGAAATTGCTGGGAAAAGGTGATATGCTCTATAATCCGCTTAATTTGCCCAAGCCGATTCGTGCTCAAGGTGCTTTTGTTTCGGACAAAGAAGTCGAGACGGTGATTGCATTTCTCAAAGCGCAGAATCGGACGGAATACGATGAGAAAATTGCCACCGAAATTGAGACAGCGACTATAAACAGTAATTCAAGTAAAGCTAATGCTGAAGACAGTGGGGACGATTTATTGCCCCAAGCCGTGGAGATAATTTTGGACAATGGTTATGCTTCGGTTTCGATTTTACAACGCAAGATGAATATCGGCTACCCGCGCGCCGCCCGGTTGATTGATGCTATGGAAGAATTGGGTTATGTTGGTCCTTTTGAAGGCAGTAAACCGCGCAAAGTAAGGCTGACGCGAGCGGAGTGGGAGGCACAGAAGGCGGTCGAACGCGGCGAATAATTGTTTGAACAGCAGCGTAATACCATAGCAAAAAAACATTTTTAATATCATTTAAATCGCTATTTAATTAACGGAGATGAAATGGAACATTTAATTTTAGACGGCAAAGCATTGGCCGCAAAAATACAGTCTGAACTGAAACAAAAAATTGATGAACACATGGCAGCCGGCAGTCGGGCGCCCGGCTTGGCGGTTGTGCAGGTAGGCGAAAATCCGGCTTCAACTGTCTATGTCCGAAATAAACAACGCGCCTGTGAAAAAGTTGGAATTAAATCTTTTTCTTATAACTTGCCGGATTTACCGGCATCGGAAGGAATGCCGGCGTTACTTGCTTTGATTGAGGAGCTTAATGCCACTCCGAATATTGATGGAATCTTATGTCAACTCCCACTGCCGGATGGCTATGATGAGCAACTTGTTATAGAACATATAAGTCCGAGTAAAGATGTAGACGGTTTCCATCCTTTGAATCAGGGAAATAATCTTCTTGGCCGTCCAGGTTACGTCCCTTGTACGCCTTACGGGATTATGATGTTGCTGACAGCGGAAAACATTTCTCCAGAAGGAAAGCTAGCAATTATTATCGGACGCAGCAATATTGTCGGCAAGCCAATGGGCCAATTGTTGTTGCAAAAAAATGCCACTGTTATTCAGGCACATTCCAAAACAAAAAATTTACCTGATTTATGTCGTTTAGCTGATATAATAGTTGTGGCGGTGGGCAAGGCCTCGTTTTTAAAAGCTGACTGGGTTAAACCCGGCGCCGTGGTTATTGATGTCGGTATTAACCGTCTTGAAGACGGCAAGCTGTGCGGCGATGTCTCCTCTGATATTGCCTCGGTAGCCGGATATTACACACCGGTTCCGGGTGGCGTCGGACCCATGACGGTAACCGCATTGCTGCATAATACATATACGAGTTATGTGAGGCGCTTATGCTTAAATCAGTAAATGAACTTTTACCCAAAAAGGGTGTTGATGAAACTATTGAAAAGGTGGCCCTTTTAACCAGTGGCACTGAGTTGTTGATGGGGCAGATTATTAATACGAATGCAGCTTATCTGGCTGGAGAACTAAATAAACTCGGTCTTACTTGTCAATATCAGCTTGTCGTAGGGGATAACGAGGAGCGTCTGCTTGACGCTTTGAACAAGTTGTGGAAAGTGGCGGATTGCGTTATTTTAACCGGTGGTCTTGGACCTACGGAGGATGATTTGAGCATGGCTTGCGCTGCCAAAAATTCCGGGTTCAAGCTGACCTTTGATCCGGAAGCGGCGGCAACAATCGAAGCTTATTTTAAACGGTCCGGCCGCAATGTACCGCAAAACAACTATAAGCAAGCATATTTGCCTGGCGCCGAGGCTGGCTTTGCCTTGCCCAACCTCAACGGGACAGCACCGGGGGCGATCTGGCGTTTTGTGCACGATAATAAACTATGTCATTTGATTCTACTGCCGGGGCCCCCGCTTGAGAACAAGCTCATGTTTACCGAATATGTCAAACCGTATTTGGCTGCTCGTTGTTCGACGATTTTGCGCAATTTGTTTTTCCGCATGGTAGGCATCGGAGAATCGCAAGTTGCTGCAGAGCTGGAAGATTTGATTACGACACAGACCAATCCTACTTTGGCGACATATTGTTCGGTAGGTGAAGTAAAACTTCGTCTGACGCAAAATTGTCACTCCGATTCTGACTCTGAACTGATACCAGCGCTTGCTGATGTTGTACGTTCTAGACTTGGTAAATATATCTATTCAGAGAAGGACGAGAGTTTACCAGAAGTTATCTATAATATTTTAAAGCATCGCGGTGAATCCTTGGGATTGGCTGAATCGTGTACAGCGGGAGCAGTAGCTGCCGAACTCGGCAATATCCCGGGTGTATCACATGTTTTTAAAGGTTCATTGGTAGCCTACAGCCCCGAAATAAAGAAAAATGTGTTAGGTGTGCCGAAAGATATTATTGACCGTGACGGTGTGGTCAGTGCTGCTTGTGCTGCCTCTATGGCGGAGCATGCTCAGAAATTGCTAAATGTTTCGATAGCAGGAGCTGTTACCGGTTTGGCGGGTCCTACGGGTAGTGCAGTACAAGATTCGACAAATGCCGCTGCGTTGGGTAAAGCGGAGCCGCCGATTGGCACAGTATTCGTTGCTGTGACCTATCGGGGCAGAACCGTTGTGAAGCATAATCTTTTTTCAGGCAGCCGCGCTAAAGTAATCGCTTGGGCGAAGATGACTTTGCTCGGACTTATCTGGCATTGCTTAAACGATGAAGCATAATCGGAATAGTTTGCCGGAGATACGGCGCATAAGCACCGAAACATTTTTGGCCGAGGCTGGCACAGTCGGCGGAGCAAACGCGTCCGTTAGGCCGGCCGCGACTGCCGCCATGTCGAATGTGCCCGATCTCGCCGGACGCTCCGTTAGGCCGGCCGCGACCGCCGCCATGTCGAATGTGTCCGATCTCGCCGGACGCTCCGTTAGGCCGGCCGCGACCGCCGCCATGTCGAATGTGCCCGATCTCGCCGGACGCTCCGTTAGGCAGGCCACGACCGCCGCCGAGCCATCCCATTCCCGCCGCCTAGGCAAGATTTCCCTGATCGTGATGCTTGCCCTATTGCTTACCAAAGTAACTGGGCAGTTGCGTCAGATACTGATCGGAATCCGCTTCGGCTATGATACTCCTTACGCCGATGCTTTTACTCAGGGATTTTTAATTCCAGATTTCATATACACACTGTTAATCGGTGGAGCTATCCAAGCGGCGATAATACCGTATTTGTCCTCCTCCATCGAGTCCGGCCGTGAAAAAGACGGGTGGCGGGCAGTCAGCTCATTTATCACCTTCATGGCAATATTGATGGGTAGCATATTACTTATCTGTGAAATATTTGCCCCATTAATCATGCAGTATTTTACCACCTCCACCTCCTACCAAATGGCGGTTACTGCGGCGCGGGCATTGTTGCCACAAGCATTTTTCATGATGCTGGCCGCCTTGCTCATCGGAATTTTAAATACATATAAAAAATTTATAACTACGGCCTTAACCCCGTGCATTTATAACAGCTTGGTGTTGCTAAGTTTGCTAGTTTTGGCGAAACGAACCGACGGAGGTGTTAAGGCGGCGAGTGTGGGAATTACGGCGGCAGCGGCGATTTATTTCCTCATACAGCTTTTTTCGGCTCGGCGTGAAATAACAAATTTTCGCCTCGGCCTTAATTTAAACAAGCCGGAGGTACGTGAACTCTTTAGCCTAGCTGTTCCGACCCTTGTCAGTGCATCCATACCATATTTTTCATCTTTTTTGATCAGCTCTTACTACAAATATTTTGCAGATGGTACATCTTACGCGTACAGCAATGCAATAAGCACGTGGCAGCTGCCTTTCGGAATCGTTGTTATTGCGATTACGAACGTTACTTTACCGCATTTAGCCGAATTGTTTACCAGAAAAGATTTTTCTGGGGCGAGCAAAATGATCAGTACCGGCCTCCGCTCGGCCTTGCTGATAATAATTCCGGCCGCTCTTTGTTTCGGCATTATGCGACAAGACGTAATTGCCGGTATCTTCCGTTGGGGTAGAGCCATGTCCTCGGATTCCGTCAACTACACAGCACAGATTTTGCGATGGTATTGTCCGGTGATGGTAACGCATACGGTAACATATTTTCTCAATAACGTTTTTTACGCCAATCACAAAACTTGGGTGCCGATGGCTGGAGCGGCGTTCAACCTCCTAATGCTTTTTATTTTTACGCGTTATACATTTGCACATACCGGTTTCGGCCCTGAAAGCATGGCGTTTTCCTTTGCGTTAAGCTCATTTGCCTCGACCATTCTTTTACTCGTTCTGATGGCCATATTTTTCCCTAAAATCAAGCTTTTGCATTGGCAGCATTATGCGGTTATTACAGTATTCGCGACAGTGGCTGCCGGCGGTCTGCTATGGCTGTGGCAAACTATAAGCGGAGATATCCAACCAACACATAAATTAAGTCAGCTGCTATATTTGCTGGTGCGGGCTGTGTTTGCCTATGGAATATATTTTTATGTTGCCAATATATTTGGCATAACTGAAGTTAGATATATCAAGCAAAAGGTTTTCAATAAATTTAAAAAATGACCGATTTAGCTTTATATTTAGGCTTCATTAAAGCGACAATGTAGAAAATTGTCGCATTTTGTTCCATGAAATAAGCATAATTATGCTATAATTTACTCAATTACGATGACGATAGTTAAATACGGAGGTATATATGGCAAAAGCAGAAAAAAAGATCAAGTCCAAACAAGAGGTTAAACCGATCGCTCAGAATGAACGTGCTAAAGCTTTAGAGATTGCGCTTGACAAGATTGAGGAGCAATTCGGCAAAGGCTCGATTATGAAGTTAGGGGAGCAAAGTGACACTGATGTACGAGCTATTTCCACTGGTGCCCTAGCCTTAGATATAGCTCTTGGAGTTGGCGGACTGCCCCGTGGCCGAATTGTTGAGATCTATGGACCCGAGTCTTCCGGTAAGACGACTGTCGCCTTGCACTGCATAGCGGAGGCACAAAAAACGGGTGGTACGGCAGCATTCGTTGATGCCGAGCATGCACTTGATCCTATTTACGCCGAACACCTTGGTGTCAACATAGATGAATTACTTGTATCACAACCGGATACAGGAGAAGAGGCGTTGGAAATAACGGAAGCTCTGGTACGCTCCGGTGCGGTCGATATTATAGTTATCGACTCAGTTGCTGCCCTTGTGCCTAAAGCGGAGATTGACGGTGAGATGGGAGACAGCCATGTTGGCTTACATGCGCGACTTATGTCTCAAGCTTTGCGAAAACTGGCCGGCATTATCAGTAAATCACAAACTGTGGTTATTTTTATTAACCAGTTGCGCGATAAAGTAGGCGTCGTTTATGGTAGTCCTGAAGTAACCACCGGTGGTCGGGCCTTGAAATTCTACGCATCGGTTCGTATTGATGTGCGCAAGGGAGAGACTATCAAAAACGGTAGCGATTTAATAGGTAATCGTACCAAAATAAAAGTTGTGAAAAATAAAATGGCCCCGCCGTTCCGTGAAGCTGAATTTGATATATTGTTCGGTGAGGGTATCAGCCGTGAGGGTTCAATTTTAGATGTAGCAACCACACTTGGAATTGTTAAACGCAGTGGAACTTGGTTCTCCTACAATGATTTGCGCTTAGGACAAGGAAGAGATAATGCTAGAACCTATCTGAAAGAAAATAAAGACTTGTGCAATGAAATTGATCAGGCGGTGCGTGAATCCCTCCATAACAGTAACCATAAAACAACCGCTGAAACTACCGGCGATGATGATCACCCCGGCGAGACGGCAAATGCTTCAACCGACACCCCCGACTTGGATGATTTGCTCGGCTTGGATGAAATCTAATGAACCTTGCGCCTGAATCGGAACCCGGCAAAAACCGTTTGCCTAGGGAGACAAGAGCTGTGAATATGGGCAATGAGCGGACGACGACTGCGGCAAAGCGAGAAAGCAAAGCTCAAACGAAGGCTACGGCAGGGATGAATGAAGGCTTTAAACGTGCTGATTCAGGCTGTCCTTTCGGCCGATCTGCCGAAGAATTTATTCAACGACACGGGTTGAAGCTGGCCGTAGCTGAAGATACGGCTCAGATCAGCCGTAAATCTAATTCGTTGCCTATGCCGCAGACGGAAACCGAGTACATGCAAGCTAGACAAGCGGCATTTATTTACATAGGAATAAGCTTACGCAGCAGTGGAAAAGTAAGAGAAAAATTATGCCGCCGTGGTTTTGGTGACGGTATAATTGAGCAGGTTCTGCAAGATTTAATAAATGAAAAATACATAGACGACTTGCGGTTGGCTCGAAATAAGCTGCGTCTACGTCGGTCACGTGACGGTGAGAGCCGCCTTATGTTGTATCAGCGATTGCTGCGTGCCGGAATCGAGGCTGATTGTGCCGCGACGGCAATCGACGAACTGCCTCAAGACGATGAAACGACGGCCGTGGCATATATACGCAGCCGTTTTTGCCGGGAGGTTGCGGTTTGGCGATCCGAAATGGAAGCGGCAGAGGCTATGCCGAGTGCGATACATGAATATAATATATCAAATAAGTTTTTTTATCGCCCTGATGTAGTTAAAGTTGTTCGCAATATTATAAGACATGGATTTAAACCTGATACGGCCATACGCTCATTACGATTTGTTTTACAGGAGAATACGCAAATATGAATAGAGGAAACATCAACGTTGCGCTTGTTTCGCTCGGTTGTCCCAAAAATCTGGTTGACTCTGAATATATGGCCGACCGCATGGCCAAAGCTGGTTTATGCCTAGTTGATGACCCGGCCAAAGCCGAGGTAATAATAGTAAATACGTGCGGATTCATTGAAAGTGCCAAAGTTGAAGCGATAGATACTATTTTGGCCATGGCCGAATATAAAACCGATAAATGCAAATATCTTATTGTCACCGGCTGCCTCTCGCAGCGCTACCATGGTGATATGAAAAAAGATTTGCCGGAAATTGATGCCATTCTCGGTGTTGGTGCTTACGGCGAAATTGTTAATGCTATTGACACTTTATATGAACGTGATGCCGCAACCATTGCCGAAGCAGTGCCGTTTTGTGAGGTGCGCCGTGGTCACACCACTGATCACTTTGTCAATTTTCGCACACCGTCAACTGGCAGCTTTGCCTACTTAAAAATAGCGGAAGGCTGTTCCAATACTTGTGCGTATTGTGCAATTCCGGGCATTCGCGGCCACATGATTTCACGTCCGATGGAAGATATTACGGCGGAAGCGGATAACTTATTGCAACAAAATGTAAAAGAGCTGATTATCGTGGCGCAAGATACCACAGCCTACGGTGTTGATCTTTATAAAGAACGCAAATTGCCGGAACTTTTACAAAAGATTTGTGCTTTACCGTACGACTTTCATATCCGCCTGCTTTACTGCTATTCTGATGGGATGACCGAAGAACTGCTGACAGTCTTGGCTGATGAACCAAAAATTTGCCACTATATCGATATGCCGATTCAGCATGCCAGCGATCATGTACTCAAACTTATGGGGCGAAAAGATACTAAGGAAAATATATACAGAATAATGCATACATGGCGCCAACGTATTCCTGATATAGTTTTCCGCACAACCGTAATGGTCGGTTTTCCCGGCGAAACCGAGGCTGATTTTAATGAGCTTATCCAACTGATAAAAGACTTGCGCTTTGAGCGTTTAGGCTGTTTTGAATTCTCGCCAGAAGAGGGAACCAAAGCCGTGCGCATGCCAGATCAAGTGCCAGCTGAAATAGCTAAGCAACGCTATGAAACTTTGATGGAAGTGCAAAATAAAATCAGCCAAGCCTTCAATGAAAGCCGCCTGCACACCATCACAACGGCCAGAATAGAAGGTATAACGGAGGACGGCATATTTTATTTAGGTCGCAGTTATGCCGAATCGCCGGACATTGACCCAATGCTGTATATATTGGCCAAACAGCGTGAGCTCAACCCAGGCGAAATGGTAAAGGTTGAAATCATCGAAGTTGATGCTTATGATATTACTGCTGTAACTTTTGAATAATTAGCTGAGGTGAAGTATGAATCTACCAAATAAATTGACAATTATGCGTTGCATTTTGACGCCTTTCGTGGTTCTGTTCATGATTCCGATTGCGACACTCAATACGAGTAACCCTTGGAATATATTTATCGGCAAATACGGTATGGTAATTGCCCTGATTTTGTTCGCAATAGCCTCAATAACTGACCATTTAGACGGAGCCATAGCGCGCAAATACGGTTTAATTACCAATCTAGGCAAATTTTTAGATCCAATTGCCGATAAAATCCTTGTATTGGCCGTATTGATTGCTTTTGTTGCTTTGGGAGTTGTTCATACTCTAGCTCCGATAATAATTTTGTTCCGAGAGTTTGCGATAACCGGGGTGCGACTGCTCGCCATAGAGAAAGGGAAGGTCATTGCTGCGAGTAATTTGGGCAAATTAAAGACGGTTAGCCAGATTATAGCACTTATAATTTTAATGCTTTACAAAATTACCGAAGCCTTATATCCGGCATTTTCCCTACCATTATATGTTATCGGTCAAACGGCATTGTGGATCAGTGTAGTATTGACCTTGCTGTCCGGTTATGATTATATTAGGAAATCAAAGGATTTGTTCCTTGATTAATAAAATTTGTGGAGGACGAGTATGACCAAAAAACTTTTAGCCTTGCTGCTAAGCTCTGTTATTGTTCTCGGGTTGGTTGCCGGTTGTGGAAACAGTAACAAAGACGCTGAAAAAGGTGAAGAGGAAAACAAAGCTCAAGCTGCTATAGACAGCATTCCTGAAATGATGAGCTTAAAAGAGGATCCGATGGAAGCTATTCCGCAAGCCGAGATACTGGCTAAGGTTCCCAAAACTGAGCCTAAAGGACAAATTGTTTTCGGATCGGCGACGGAACCTGATGAATATATAATGGACGGATTTACCAATCCAAGCCCAAATCTGATGGCTCGCCAGATGATGTCTGGTTATTCAACATTTGTTTACGATAAAAACAATGAAATTGTGCGCAATAATGTAGTTCTTAAAGACTTTAAACGCACAGAAAATCCGGACGGTAGCGTAACTTTTGAAGAAGAAATTTACGATAACCTTAAATGGTCTGATGGCAAGCCGATAACCGCAGAAGATTATGTATGTGGTATGTTGTTTTCATCTAACAAAGTGTTAGAAGAAATCGGTGCCAACGCTACTACTGGAGATAATTTAGTCGGTTTCAAGGAATTTCATGACGGTGATGGCACAACCCCGTTTAAAGGTGTAAGGCTGTTGGACAAATATAAGTTCAGCTTTACTCTGGATAAAGAACAATTGCCTAACTACTATGAGTTTAGCTTAGGTGCTACGGCGGCTCCATTCCCGGCGCATGCCACAGGTCTTGACTTGAAAATTGTTGATTCCGGTAATGGTGCGGCCTTTGCTAAGCCCCTAAATAACGAAGAGCTAAACAAAAAATTGATGGCTGCAAATACAGGCTTTGCTTTTACTTATCCGGTTACTGACGGACCGTACAAGTTCGTTGAGTTTGATAAGGCGAATAAAGCATTGATTTTGGAAGCCAATCCGGAATTCTTAGGAACATTCGATGGATGGAAACCACAAATTAAAAAGGTTATCATTAAATTTTCCCAGGACAAAATCATGGTTGATGAATTGGCCAACGGTTCAATTGATGTCATGTCGGAAGCCTCCGGTAAAACTTTAATTGAGCAAGGCTTAAACAAGATGAAAGAATCTAATGGGAAGATCGATGTTCTGAAATTTGACCGTAACGGTTTTGGATTGATAGATTTTGCTTGTGATGTCGGAGCTGCTCAGTTTAAGGAAGTTCGTCAGGCGATAACATACGCCATCAATCGTACGGAACTCGTTAAAAAGTATACCGGCGGTTACGGTAAGCTTGTTTATTCCGCGTACGGATTGGCTCAGCCTGAATATAAGGCCAATAAAAAGTTGTTTGATGAGAAACTGAATCCATACAATTTTGACCTTAACAAAGCCAAAGAAGTTTTGGAGGCAGGCGGTTGGACCTTAAATGCCAAAGGCGGCAAATTTGTTGAAGGAACCGATGATGTGCGTTATAAAAAGCTTGATGACGGTTCGTTGATGGCCTGTCAGATCAATTGGGCCAACACATCCAGCCCGGTTGCCGAACTGCTTAATGCTGAGCTTCCGTCTAATTTAGCTAAAATTGGAATAAAGCTTAATTCGGAACAGGTTAACTTCCCGAAAATGCAAAAACATTTGCTGGCACCGATAGGCAGTGAAGACCGCAAAAAGTACAATATGTACGTTCTGGCGACAGGTTTTTCCATCATAAGCCCGTACTGGTATTACTATTCACCCGATCCGTCCTATCGCAGCTACAACCAGGTGCAAATTAAGGATGCTGACCTGTATGCTCTTACGTTGAAGATGAAAGCTACCAAGCCGGGAGATAAGAAAACTTGGTACAAGCTTTTCGGTGAATTGCAGCTTAAACTGAATGATTTGATGCCGTCTATTCCGCTGTATTCGGACCAATATCATTTGTTCTATAATACCAAAGTTAAGAATTTGAATATGTCATCCTTGGTAAGCTTCGGGCGCGCCGTAGTTTATGCCGTTAAGGACTGAGCTTGCGCTGAATAAATTTAATAGTTATACGGTTGATTAAGACGGGAGGCAATGCCTCCCGTCTTTTAGGGTTGACATTTTTTGCAGCATAGATAAAAATGTTGATAACAAAACTCTGGAGGTTCATATGAATAAAGAACAAATTTTAGAAACAGTTAAGAGCATTTTGGTTGAACAGCTGGGAATTGATGCCGAGGAGATCAAACCAGATTCAAATTTTATTGACGATTTGAGTGCAGACTCATTAGATATAGTTGAACTCGTTATGGCCATGGAGCAGGAATTTGGGGTTTCTATTCCAGATGAAGAAGCGGAAAACATTAAAACCGTAGGTGACGCGGTAGACTACATAAAAGCTAATATTTGATAATGCAGATAAAAAATAAAAATCGTTTAGATTTCTGGTCGTTATCAATTTAAAAACCCCAAATAGTCAAATTTCATTAACAAATTGTTGATACACGCTTTAACATTGCTATAATTAGTCATTATCACTTTTGGACAAGACCAATTGAGAAGGAGGATTAATATGAAGAAGTTACTAGCGACTCTTCTAAGCGTAGCGATGGTTGTAGCTATGGCTGCCGGGTGTAATGGTTCAACCGGCAAACCTGAAGGTTCAACTGCCGAAGCAGGAGAGTCAAACCCGGCCGCTGAAAGCGGCGACAAGAGTGGAGCAGAGTCGGGTATGCCTGACATGTCAACCCCGGAAGATCCGATGGCGGCAGTACCGCAGGCAGAAATCTTGGCTAAGGTACCTAAGACGGAACCTAAGGGAACAGTTGTTTATGGTACACCAACTGAACCTGACGAGAACATTATGCCAGGTTTCACCAACCCTGCACCTAACCAGAACATGCGTTATATGATCATGGGTGGGTACTCAACGTTCTCGTATTCCAAGGACAATACCCTTGTACGTAACAACGTAGCCCTGAAGGATTTCAAACAGGTTGAAAATCCCGACGGCACTTTGACCTTTGAAGAAGAAATCTATGATAATTTGAAATGGTCCGACGGAAGCCCGATCACCGCAAAAGACTATGTGTTCAACATGTTGCTGTCATCGCACAAGAACATGACTGAGCTCGGTGGCGACGGAAGTTCCGGAATGCCGTTAGTTGGCTATAAGGCTTTCAACGAAGGCGACGGTACTGTTCCTTTCAAGGGCGTTCGTTTGTTGGGCGACTATAAGTTCAGTGTTACAGTTGCTAAAGAAGAATTGCCGAACTACTACATCATGGACTTGGTAGCTACTCAATCTCCGTTCCCGATGAAAGCATTAGGGCTGTCACCTGACGTTGTAGATAAAGGCGAAGGTGCCGCGTTCAGCAAAGCTCTTGACATGGAAGAGATGAAGGCAAAATTGATGGATCCGGTGAAAGGCTTCGTTTATACTTACCCTGTAACTGATGCACCTTATAAGTTTGTTGAATTCGATAAAGCCAATAAAGCTTTAGTAATGGAAGCCAACCCGGAGTTCTTAGGTACTTATGATGGTTGGAAACCGCAAATCAAGAAAGTAATCATTAAGCATTCTCAAGACAAGTTAATAAATGATGAGCTTGCCAGTGGTGCTATAGATGTAGCGGCAGAAGCTTCAGGTAAGAAGAACATCGAAGATGGCCTAGCCAAAATGAAAGCTTCTAATGGTAAACTTGCTGTTCTTAAATATGAACGTAACGGCTTCGGTGATATCCAGTTCCAATGTGATGTAGGTGCTACACAGTTCAAAGAAGTTCGTCAAGCCGTAACCTATGCTATTGACAGAGTAGATTTGATGAACAAGTACACTGGTGGTTACGGAGCTCTCGTCCATGCTGAATATGGTTTGGCTCAGCCTGAATACAAAGCCAACAAGAAGTTATTCGACGAGAAAATGAACACTTATAGCTTCAACTTGAACAAAGCAAAAGAGTGCTTGGTAAAGGGTGGCTGGACTCTGAACTCAGCCGGCAAACCTTTTGTCGAAGGTACAGACAAGGTACGTTATAAGAAATTGGAAGATGGCAGTCTGATGGCTTGCCAGATCAATTGGGCTAACACTGGAACGGCTGTTGCTGAATTGCTGAATGCTACATTGCCTTCTAACCTTGCTTCTATCGGCGTTGCGCTCAACAGTGAGTCAGTAAACTTCCCGAAGATGATCAAAGCTATGTATGCTCCGCTTGGCAGTGCTGAACGTAAACAGTACAACATGTTCGTCTTAGGTTTAGGTTTCGCTATTGTTAAGCCGGTATGGCAGGACTATTCAGAAGATCCTGTATATCTTTCCAACAACCCTAGCCAGCTTAAGGATAAGAAGCTTACTGAACTGATCAACAAGATGAAAGCTACTAAGCCGGGTGACAAGAAGACTTGGTATGCTGAATACGGTGAACTGCAGCTTCTCTTGAATGACTTGATGGGTAAAGTACCGCTGTATTCCGATATTTACCATAGTTTCTATAATACTAAGGTTAAAAACCTGAACCTTAACTCGTTGGTAAGCTTTGGCCGTGCTGTTGTGTATGCAACTCTTGCTGAATAACATAATTTAGGTTAAGCTTATAAGATAGAGTGGCAGAAGGAACGAGGCACCTCGTTCCTTCGTGCTATCCTTAAAAGACACATGGACAGGAGAAACTTATGCCCAGATACATAATGAAACGCATACTATACATAGTTTTTGTGTTTTTCATCGTTTCAATCATCATGTTTTTGATTTACAAGGCAGTGCCGGGTGATCCGGTTGCTGTTGCTATTCAAGATCAGGCACGTACCCTTAAACCGGATGCCTACCAACGTGTATACAATGCGATGGCACATAAGTTGGGGATGGATAAGCCTGCGTATCTGCAATACTTTGTGTGGATTAAAAACATGCTGACCGGAGATTTCGGCTACTCGACTTTTTTTCGTCAAGATGTGCGTTATATAATTGGCACTCCGTTGTGGAATACCGTAAAACTTAACTTGTACAGCATGTTCTTTGTTTTCCTTATAACTATCCCGCTCGGGATTGCTACTGCGGTGCGGAGAAATTCCTTGTTTGACAAAAGTGTTCAGATTTTTACCATACTTGGATATTCTTTGCCGAGTTTCGTAATTGCTTTTATATTCATTTTCATATTTTGTATCAAACTTGAATGGTTCCCATTAACCGGCATATCAACAGTTGGCGCCGATTTCTCCGGCTTTGCCGCTTTTAAGGATCAATTTATGCATGCAGTAATTCCTACTGCGGTAATGACGTTTACCGCATTGGGCGGACTTACAAGATATGTCCGAGCTTCGATGTGCGATGTTTTGACCCAAGACTACATAAGGACGGCTCGAGCCAAAGGACTTAAAGAGAGTTCTGTAATATATGTACATGCTTTCCGTAACGCATTGATTCCAGTTATTACGATTATGGCATCTTGGCTGATCGGTGTTTTTGGTGGATCTGTAGTTATTGAGTCGATCTTTCAGTGGAATGGAATTGGATATTTGCTATACAACAGTTTGATGCGACAAGATTTCAATGTGGTTTTGACCATGCAGATGTTTTACGTGGTATTGTCTTTGGCCGGCAACCTGATAGTTGACTTGGTTTATGCGGCAGTTGACCCACGGGTAAGATTAGACGCGTAGGAGGCCGAAGTAACGTGAACAAAAAAAATGTAAGACCAAAGATTCGCCGAGCTAGCTTATTTTTAAAGCTATTTAATTTACGCAAGAAGAAACAAGGATCCAATATATTTGAAGAAGAGCTGGTTATGAGCCCGACCAGGTTGGCTATTCAGACTTTTGCTTCTAACCGTCTGGCGATGTTTTCTACTATATTGTTTCTGATCATTTTCGTGTTATGCATGATTTTGCCGTCAATATACCCAATGGACGTGCGGTATACTAATGCCACGCTGCAAGATTACCCACCATGTAGCAATTTTACTGATTTGCCTAAAGCAATGCGCAAAAACCCTAAGAAGATTGCTGTTGGCTCCGGTTTCGGAATAGGTATTGATGCTAATGGTAAGGTTCATATATGGGGTCAACTGAATGATAAACAGCGTAAGATTCCCAAGTCTATAGCTCGATCTAAAGCTTTGGACGTTGCCGCCGGGGCGAACCACTTGGTAGCACTTGGGACAGACGGTAAGATTTACCCTTGGGGGAATGATGAGTTCAATTTGAATGTACCTCCGCCGGAGGCAGATTATGAGACCCCGGTGCGCGTTTATGCCAACTACTTATATTCTGCTTATTTGTCGGAAGAGAAAAAAATACATAATTGGGGTAATGACTTAGTGACGTCGCTAATCCCGGATTATGTTGAAGATGAGGTTAAAGAGGCGTATTTCAATTCTAATACCGGTATTGCCTTGACCACTAACAAAAAACTGGTGCCGATGACCAAGCAAGCGTTTGCCTTTACTGCCATTCCGGAAGATATCCAAGGCAAGGTGGTTACAGCAGCACTTACGAATGAACAAATGTATGCAGTTACTGAAGATGGTAAACTGCATAGTTGGGGCAATCCGGATAAAGATACTTATGTGCCTTGTCCTAAAAACTTGGATGGTAAAATTAAAAAAATGGCGAGTGGCGAATTTTTCGTTGTTGCTTTGTTAAAGGATGGTACTCTTAAGGCTTGGGGCGACAATACTCTTGGTCAGCTTGATGTTCCATCCGGTAAATTTAAAGAAGTGTACGCTGGTTATCACAACGGTTATGCCGTACGGGAAAATGGTGATGTCGTTGCTTTTGGACCAAGTGGTTTCCGGATGGGCACTGATGATTTGGGTCGCGATATTTTCCGTCGTATTTTGCAAGGTGGGCGGATGACCATGACGGTAGGTGCTATTGCTGTTATTATTTCCGCTTTAATCGGTATTGCTATCGGCGGCATCTCAGGTTTCTATTCAGGGGCAGTTGACGTTTTCCTAATGCGTTTGGCGGAGGTTGTCAACTCAATTCCGTTCCTGCCGTTGGCGATGATTTTGTCAGGTATTCTTGGCAATAAAATATCAGAGAATCAGCGGATTATTTTGATAATGTTTATTTTAGGTATTTTGACCTGGCCGCACTTGGCACGGCTGACGCGGGCGCAGATACTATCTGAACGTAAAAAGGAGTTTGTCACTGCCGCCAACGCCTTAGGTATTAAAGAAAGTGTAATCATTTTCAAGCATATTTTACCGAATGTAATTAACGTGGTTTTAGTTAATATTACGCTAGGCTTTGCGACTTGTATGCTTACCGAATCTTCCCTTTCGTTCCTTGGCTTTGGTGTTCAACCGCCACAACCTACTTGGGGTAACATGTTGACCGGTTGTCAGAGTTCCCAGGTAATTGGTACTTTCTGGTGGCGTTGGGTGTTCCCGTCCGGTATCTTGGCCTTGTGTACGATAAGCATCAACTCAATCGGTGACGGGTTGCGTGACGCGATCGACCCGAAATCCAACGAGCGTTAAGGAGGGCGGCATGTCTTTATTAGAGGTAAGAGATTTACATACATATTTTGAAACAAAAAAAGGCACAATTAAGGCAGTAAACGGTGTTTCTTATTCTGTTGAGCCGGGACGTACACTTGGTGTCGTGGGTGAATCAGGGTCTGGTAAATCAGTTTCAGCTATGAGCATTTTGCGCCTTTTGGATGGAAATGGTTACATCCACTCGGGCGAAATTATTTTCCGTGGCAAAGATCTGACAAAGGTCGACATTAAAGATTTGTACAGCATTCGCGGCAATGAAATTTCGGTTATATTTCAAGAGCCGATGACTTCGCTTAACCCGGTGTTTACTATTGGCAAGCAGTTGGCCGAAGTGTTCAAAATTCACCAACATTTGAGTCATAGCGCCGCTTCCAAAGCTGCAGTCGATATTTTAGGTGATGTTAAAATCCCTAATCCAGCAACAGTTGCCAAGCAATTCCCCCACCAACTTTCAGGCGGAATGCGGCAAAGAGTGATGATTGCTATGGCTTTGGCCTGCCGGCCGAGCCTATTGATAGCTGATGAGCCGACAACGGCTTTGGATGTAACAATTCAGGCGCAGATTTTGCATTTAATGAATGCGCTACAAAAAGAAAAGGGTACGTCGATTCTGTTTATTACGCACGATTTGGGCGTTATCAATGAAATGGCTGATGATGTTGCGGTTATGTATTGCGGCCAAGTGGTAGAAAAAGCAACTACGGACGATATTTTCCGTAATAGCGAATATTCACATCCGTATACGGAGGGCTTGATGACTTCCATTCCTCGGTTGGACACTCCGGCGGGGGCAAGACTTGATGCGATTCCAGGTGCAGTTCCTCACCCGTTGGATTTGCCGAAGGGATGTAAGTTTGCACCACGTTGCAAGTATGCTACGGAAAAGTGCTTGAACGAAGAGCCTGATTTAGTGGAAATTTCGCCGACCCAGTCTATACGCTGTTTCTACCCCAAGAAGGAGGATCGTCATGCCTAAATTTAATGAGACGAAGGAACGTAAACCTTTATTTAAAATTACTAATCTCAAACAGTGGTTCCCGCTGAAACAAAAGGGGCTGTTCGTTAAAGCAAATGACGGTGTTAACTTGACTATATATGAAGGAGAGACTCTTGGCTTGGTGGGTGAATCAGGTTGTGGGAAATCTACTTTAGGCCGTGTTATCCTCCAGCTTTATCATCAAACTGCCGGGCGTACCATGTACTACGGCCGTCGTTGGGATGAAGTGGTGCCGGCTTATTTGGTGGAAACCGTCAAGGAAATGCCGAAACGCCGTGAAAAGATAAAAGAGCTGCAAGCTACAGCGGAAAAACTGCAAGCCGAATATGATAAGCTTACTGACGATAAGGACAAACATAAGGCGATTGAATCCCTTAATGCGGCAAGGA
This sequence comes from Mageeibacillus indolicus UPII9-5, assembly GCF_000025225.2. NCBI lineage: Bacteria > Bacillati > Bacillota > Clostridia > Eubacteriales > Oscillospiraceae > Mageeibacillus > Mageeibacillus indolicus. Next base: position 1,152,602 of record NC_013895.2, on the reverse strand, counting down.
CCGCGGCAACCTTGGCTTTGGTTGATTTGTGTAAAGTAATCGGTGGGTTTTATGTATGTGATGATCTACGACCGGTTCAGCATATTTTGTTAGAAAAATTGGCGGTTAGCAAAGAAAGACTCTTGCTGAAACGTGAGCAGCAACTGTTGGATTACAAGGTTAAGAATGCCGAGGCTTTGCTCAAGCATGATAAGGCGACCCCAAAAGATCTCAAGCGTGCCAAAAAAGATTTGGCGAAGGCGGATTCCTTACAAAAGAAACTTACCCCTAAGCTGAAGGCGGTTGAAGAAAAAAATGCAGCAGCCGATGACAAGTTGATGTCGTATCGGGAGGAATGCAGCAAATTGGAAGGATTTGACGAGTACGAAAAGTATAATGATTTCGGCTTGGATTTAGCCAAATTGACCGTGAATGAAATGCGGTCTTTGCGGCGTGACCTGCAACTGATATTCCAAGATCCGTATTCTTCTTTGAATCCGCGGATGTCGGTAGGCCAGATAATAGGCGAGGCACTGGGAACCCACGGTTTGTTTGAAAATAATGACCCAGTCAAGCAGGATTATATAATGGAGGTCATGGAAAAGTGCGGTTTGGCACCTTATATGATTCATCGTTTTCCGCACCAATTTTCGGGTGGTCAACGTCAACGTATCGGTATTGCCAGAGCACTTGCACTACAACCGAAGTTTGTTGTTTGTGATGAAGCGGTTTCTGCTTTGGACGTTTCCATTCAATCACAGATTGTCAACTTGTTGCAAGATCTTAAAGAGAAGGATAATCTAACTTATTTGTTCATATCACATGATCTTTCCGTAGTTAAGTATATTTCCGATCGGATTGCGGTTATGTATCTTGGGGTTATTGTTGAGTTAGGTGATATTGAAGCAATTTTTAAACATACGGCTCACCCGTATACCGAGGCTTTGCTTCGTTCAATTCCTACCACTGACACGCGGAAGGGTGAAAAGGAAATCTATATTTTGGAAGGAGATATCCCGAGTCCTGTAAATCCGCCGAAAGGGTGCAAATTCCATACCCGTTGCGCTTACTGTACGGATATTTGTAAGACGGTTACGCCTATATGGCAGGAGTTGGAGGATGGACATTTTGTTGCCTGTCACCATCAGTTAGATCGCGCCAAAAATGATTAACTTGCCTTTCCACAATAAGATAATAGCAATCATATACGCCCGTCGGCGGAAAGAGGATTGTGACGTCTCCGCTGAACGGGTCGAATATGAGGCTGCTGACCGCTTACCGTGGCTTGAGGTGGTAAAAATTTCCTTAATCGGCTTGGTCGCTTTACTTCCGGCACTGCTTATAGTCGGCGGCGGTTTTGTCGCTATTGTGGCTTTGTTGCTGTGGCTCTGGACATGATGGAAAGAAGGAATACGATGAAAACGCATTGGCAACCGTCTAAAGACTGGTTAGAACAAATTTGCAATTTTGAGAATAAAATTGGTTATTCATTTAAAAATAAGAAATACTTAATTGAAGCGTTGACGCATTCCACTTACAGCTATGAGCATTCAATGTATGGGTTGGAGTGCAATGAACGGCTGGAATTTTTAGGGGATTTGGTGCTTGGCTTAACTGTAGGTAATCATCTGTTCAAGACTTTTCCCACTTACCCGGAGGGCAAGCTGAGCAAATTAAAGGCAGCACTGGTTTGTGAGCCTACCTTGGCGATTGTGGCGCATAACTGGGAACTTGACAAGGTTTTGCTACTCGGCAAAGGTGAAGAAACTTCTGGTGGGCGTAACAAGCCTTCAAGCTTGGCTGATGCTACCGAAGCTGTTTTAGGGGCTGTTTTTTGTGATGCTGATTTTGTGGCAGCAGCGACAGTGATTTTACGAGCCTTGGAGCCGTTAATTCAGGAAGCGGTTGCGGGTAACTTGGTTTACGATTATAAGAGTGCCTTGCTGGAAAAAATTCAAACTAAATATCATTCTTCGCAACTGAGATTCGTTTTATTGGATGAAACCGGTCCCGCCCATTCTCCTTCGTTTAAAATGGGTATTTATTTGGTGAATGACCTGTTGGCGACTGCTATCGGTTCGAGTAAAAAGGAAGCGGAGCAGATTGCCGCGAAGCAAGCTCTACAATTATTGGATATGAAAAAATGCATTTGAAGTCGATTGAGTTACAGGGGTTTAAATCTTTTCCGGAACGTACAGTGATCGAATTTCACACGGGTATGACGGCGATTGTGGGGCCTAACGGAAGCGGTAAGTCCAATGTCACCGATGCGATCCGTTGGGTTTTGGGGGAGCAGAGTGTCAAAACCTTGCGTGGCAACAAGATGGAGGACATTATTTTTGCCGGGACGCAGAGCAGACGGCCGTTAAGCTATGCTGAAGTTCAGATTAATTTTGACAACACAGATTCTTCTATAGATTTGCCTTACAATGAAGTCAGTGTTACTAGGCGTTTGTATCGTTCAGGCGAAAGTGAATATCGAATAAATAAAAATTTGTGCCGATTACGTGATGTGATCGAACTTTTTATGGATACCGGGATTGGCCGGGACGGTTATTCGATTATTGGGCAAGGTCGGGTGGACGAGTTGTTGAGCAATCGTTCGGAAGATCGGCGGCGTGTTTTTGAGGAAGCGGCCGGTATTACTAAATTGAGGGCCCAGAAAGAGGAGACAAGCAAAAGATTAGCCAAAACGGAAGAAAATTTGGCTAGAGTCACTGATATTGTTACAGAGCTGGATCGGCAGCTAGACCCGTTGCGGAAGCAAGCGGCGGCAGCTCAGGCTTACCTAGAACTGCAGGGGGAAATAAAGCGCTGTGAATTAACTTTGGCGCAGCGTCAGTTGCGGCAATGTACGGATCAGCTTGATATTTTGCAAAAAGATCAGGCTAATGCGTGGGCGGAATTGAAAGAGATCGAGGCCGATTTGGCGGAGCAGTCGGTTGCGGATGCTGCGCAAGCTGATTTGGCGCAGGGGTTTGAGCAAAGGCAGATTTCGCTTGAGGAGCAGCAAAAGGCGTGGCAAAATGATCAGCTTGCTTTGGTCAGTCGGCGTACGGCCGGGCAGGAGCGGATGACGGCTCTGCGTGAACGTTTAGAATTGTGCCGTACTGAGGCGGCTGCTCTGGAAAAGACTTTAAGCGAGTTGTCAGTTGAACGGACTGAACAGTTGACCGGCAAAGAGGAGGCCGCAAATGGTTTGGCCGAGATCAGAAAAAAGCTGGAATCATTGCAAGACAAGTTATCCGATTCGGAAAATATAGTCGCGGTAATAAATCGGCGGCAGCAGGATTTGCGGCAGCAGGCCGGCCATCTACAAGAAGAATTTTACGCTTGTAAGACCCTAGCGGCGGACGCTAACGCTGAATTGAAGGCTTTTGAAGCATTGCGCGAGCGTCGGCAAAATGAACAGGACGACTTAAACAAGCAATTAAATCAGCTTACGGCAGATGGTGATGGAGCCAAGGAACGGGTGGCCCAAGCAACCATAAATGTCGAGGCGGCGGTTGCCAAAGAAAAAGAGGCGGCAGTCGATCTCGCGGAGGCTAAAGAAACTTTGGCCAAGACTGAGACGGCTTGGCAAGATTTGACAAATCGTGAGCAGCAAGCGACTTTCCGGCTCAAGACTTTGAGCGAGTTGGAAAAGAACTACGATGGTTATCAGGCTTCCGTCCAAAGTTTGCTCAGCCCGCGAGGAATTGCGCCTGATCAACGCCGGGGAATATATGGGGCAGTGGCTGAACTTATCACTGTGCCGGCTCATTTGGAAATTGCGATTGAAACGGCACTGGGGGGGGCTTTACAAAATATCGTTGTGGCTCAGGAAAATGACGCTGCTCGTTTAATAAATTACCTTAAAACACATCATATGGGCCGAGCGACTTTTCTGCCTTTGGATGCCCTGCAAGCAAAAACGTCAGATCAAGAAATGTTGCGGCGGGCCTGTGATGTTCGCGGCTGTTGGGGAGTGGCGGCCGATCTGGTAACGGTTGACGGCAAACTTGATTTGCTTAAACAATATCTTTTGGCAAATGTTTTGGTCGCAGAAGACATGGAGGTTGGTCGGTACATAGCCAAAATGTGCCGTCATCGAGTGCGGATTGTGACTTTGGAAGGTGAACTTTTCAGTCCGGGCGGCTCTTTGACCGGCGGCTCCATGCAGCAAAAGCGGCCGCATTTACTTGGCCGAACCAGAGAACTAAAGGATTTGCAGGCTGAGCTAGCGAATTATCCGCACAAAAAAGAAAATTTGCAAAAAGATTTAAAAGAATTTAAAACAGAAATGATCAATTCAGGCCAAAATTTAGCAAACGCTCAGCAGGAAAGGCAGGATGCGGAGAAAGAATATATTTTAGCTACGGCTGGCTCGGAGGAAATAGAGAAACAACTGAGAAACAGACGGGCTAAATTGGCGGAAATAGAGGCGGAATCGGCGGCTCAATCAGAACGTGAGGCAAAATTGGCCGCTGTCCGGCAAGAAAGTTTGGTGGCGGCGGAGCAAAAACAGAAAGAGCTCGGTGCGCTGCAGGACGACTTGGCGGCGGAAGAAGAAAAATATCAGGTCGCGACTGCGGATCAGAGTGAAAAACGTCAACTGAAGCAACAGCTTAAGTTGGAAGAGCAGCGACTCGACGAGATCGTACGTCAAGCTGAGGCTTGGCTCGCCCGTCTGCAAAATCAAGAAAATGAGCGGGAAACGGCCAAGCTAAAATTGCGGGATGAAACTGATCAGATCGCCCGAGAGACGGCTGAGCTTGAGGAAAGAGCTGCTGGTTTGGAAAAGGAGGCGGCTGAACTTGAGCAACGCCAAACCGACTTGCAAGCAGCCACAGAAAAATTAATGGCAGAACGCAAGGAATATGAGGCTGCCAAGACGGCTTGGCAAGAGGAACGTCGCATTTTGCGCGAGCGCCAAAATAATATTCGACTGTCAGCCGAACGGCTGAGTTCTAAAGTTGAGCGTATTGAAGAACAACGTGACACTTTGTTGAATAATGTATGGGAAACCTACAATATTACACTGCTGCAAGTAAAGGCGGAGGACTTGGCCGATGATTCGGTTGCAACCAGTAATTTGCAAAAAAGTTTAAGTCAAGCCAAGGAAAAGGTTCGCGGACTTGGTCCAGTAAATCCTTGTGCCATCGAAGAATTAGCTGCGGTGCAGGAAAGATATGATTTCTTGACAGCTCAACACGATGATATTGTTCGGGCCTCTAGGTCTTTGACCGGGGTCATGAATGATTTGCAGGCGGCCATGCAAGAACGATTCACAGCGGGTTTTGCGCAAATCAACACTAACTTTAATCAGGTGTTCAATGCTTTATTCGGCGGCGGTAAAGCTGAAGTGGTTATGGAAGATCCAACCGATGTTTTGAGCGGAACGATTGAAATTAAAGCTCAGCCGCCAGGTAAACGTCTGCAAAACATGCTTTTATTATCCGGCGGAGAGAGGGCGCTTACGGCAATTGCTTTGTTGTTCGCGATATTGAATTTACGTGCCGCTCCATTCGTTGTTTTGGATGAAATCGAGGCTGCCTTGGACGACGCCAACGTGGTACGTTTCAGCGATTATGTTCGACAACATGCGGATAAGTCGCAGTTTATTTTGGTAACGCACCGAAAAGGAACAATGGAAGCCTGTGATCGAATTTACGGGGTTACCATGCAGGAACGCGGTGTGAGTAGAGTGCTTTCAATGCAGCTGTCTGAGGCAGCTACAGCTGATTTGGCGGAGTGAAGTAAGAAGGAATGACTGCAGTGAGGCTTGCTTGTCGTTTGGTTGGTAAATGATTAAAATATAGTCGAGGTTGAGGTTACGTAAATATGGCTTTTTTTGAGCGTTTTAAAGCAGGTTTGGCGAAGACTCGCGATTTTTTAAACGGCGGCATCAATAAAATTTCGGCAGCGATGGGTCACTTTGATGAGGACATGTTGGATGAGCTGGAAGAATTACTGGTGCAGGCGGATGTGGGTGTCCCTTGCGCGACTTTCTTGATGGAAAAGGTTCGTAAAGATATTAAGGTTAATAAAGATAATTCTCGTGCGGCGGTCATCAACAGCTTGCGGGAAGGCATAGTGGCTGTTTTGGGTGATCCGCTCAAGCTTACACTTAAGCCGGACAGGCTGAATATTATTCTACTTATTGGGGTCAACGGCACCGGCAAAACTACAACTTGTGGAAAACTTGCTTTGCGCTATAGGCAAGCCGGAAAGAAGGTTTTGCTTGCTGCGGCAGATACTTTTCGTGCGGCGGCCATTGATCAACTGAAATATTGGGCGGAATTGACCGGCACGCCTTGTATTGCTTATCCGGAAGGTTCCGATCCGGCTGCCGTTGTATATGATTCGGTACAAGCAGCCAAGGCCAGAGCGGCGGACGTACTTTTGGTTGACACGGCGGGTCGCTTGCATAATAAACAGAATCTGATGGATGAGTTGGCTAAACTTTACCGTATTATTAAGCGGGAAGCACCTAATGCCGCGCTTGAGAGTATACTAATAGTTGATGCCAATACGGGACAAAACGCAGTAATTCAGGCTGAAAAGTTTAATGCTGCTGCTCAGCTTACCGGACTCATTATTACTAAGTTGGATGGTAACAGTAAGGGTGGTGTGGCCGTGGCGGTGGCCAACGCGGTTAAATTGCCCATTTATATGGTAGGCTTGGGCGAACGTGCCGAAGATTTAGCTGATTTTGCGGTTAATGAATTTGTTGATTCGCTGCTTCCTTCCGAATAATCGGCTTACCTGGTGTAAGTTCGAAAAAGCGATACGAAAGGATGGATCCGAGTTGAAAATGACAGAAAAAACAGTAGAAAATATGGATTTCAAACAGTTGTACAACCAACTCCACGGCGGTATTGGCACCAAAAATTGGCCTGAAGCATTTGCCGTTATGCGAAATATTCTTTTCCAAGCCGGTGAACTGATGCTCCGGCCTACACAGCTTGAAATTAAGTGCAAAAACCAATATGATTTTGTCACTCAAACTGATGTGACCGTACAAAAACAAATTAAGGAGGCCTTGGCCGAGTCATTCCCCCAAGTAGGTTTTATGGGGGAAGAAGACGGCGCGTGTCACGCCCTGAATACTCCAACGTGGATTTTAGATCCGGTTGATGGCACTACGAATTATATATTCGATCGCCGTCACAGCTGCATATCACTGGCATATTTTGATGGAACAGATATGTGTGCCGGAATGATTTTTGATCCTTATGCCGGCGAACTGTTTCACACGATAAAAGATGGTGGTTCTTACTGTAACTCGAGCAAAATGGCGGTAAGATCTGAAACTGATTATCATAAAATGTTATTGCTGGCCAGTGCCGGAGCATCGGACAAGCAGATATCCTGGCTACAACTGGATTTATTGCGTGACCTACACCAGGATATCGTCGATATCCGCATTTGCGGCAGTGCCGCCTTAAACTTTGCCTATTTGGCGTGTGGGCGTGGTTCAGCGTTTATTTCTACCCCGATGTACCCTTGGGACGGGGCGGCCGGCGCTTTAATGGTTAAGGAAGCCGGCGGAGTTGTGCGCGATTATGAAGGTAAAGAAGTAGACCTTGCCTCTTCAACTTCCACTGTAGCCGGCAACACTGCTCTAGTGTCTTGGCTCCAAGAGCATATACACCAAGTAAAATATGAGGAGTTACGTAAATTATGTCGCCGTTGATTTTTCTCAAAGTACTTGCCATCGTGCTGATTGTTGTCGGTGTCGGCATAGTTGCCGCCGCCAAACTTATTGTAAACAGGCGGAGTTTGGCAGATCGGGTCGAACTACCGGAAGGGCAACGCCAAAACCTAAGCATTGAAGAACAGGCGAAACAACGTTTCATATCCGCTGTTTTACGGGTGAAGCTGCAAGGCCTGGCGGTTGCTTTGCCGGGTTTTATTTTGGTACTTGTTTTATTTAAATGAAAGTCTCATAATATCCATCAAATCTATAAGGAGTGTCAAAAATATGTGCGAGAAATGTCGGCACGAATTGCCGAAAAATTACAATCCTCAAGAAGCAGATCGGCGAATATATGCCGACTGGGAGAATAACGGTTATTTTCGGGCCGTCATTGATGCTGAGCGGCAACCGTTCACCATTGTAATGCCACCGCCGAACATTACCGGCCAACTGCATTTGGGACATGCTTTGAATAATACAATGCAGGATATAATTATCAGATATAAGCGTATGCAGGGCTATGCCGCTTGCTGGATGCCTGGCACGGATCACGCCTCAATTGCCACTGAAGCCAAAATCGTCGAAGCTATGGCCAAAGAAGGAATTAGCAAAGCTGATTTAAGTCGGGAGCAGTTCCTGGAGCGGGCGTGGCAGTGGAAGAAAGAATACGGCGGCTGCATCGTTAACCAGTTGCGTCGCTTAGGGGTTTCCTGCGACTGGGAGCGCGAACGCTTTACCATGGATGACGGTATGTCGGCTGCTGTCAACCGGGTTTTTGTAAATTTATATAACAAAGGGCTGATTTATCGCGGCGAACGCATGGTTAACTATTGCCCTTATTGCACCACGAGTATTTCGGATGCCGAGGTTGAATATGAGGATCAGGCGACGAAGCTTTGTCATGTGCGCTATCCTCTGGCGGACGGTGACGGATATTTGATCGTGGCGACAACACGGCCTGAAACTATGCTCGGGGATACTGCAGTGGCCGTACACCCGGATGATGAGCGTTACAAGCATCTTATCGGCAAGGAAGTTATTTTACCTTTAGTTAATCGTAAAATCCCAATTGTCGCCGATGAATACGTAAAAATGGAATTTGGAACCGGTGTAGTAAAAATTACGCCTGCGCATGATCCGAATGACTTTGAGGTTGGCCGTCGCCACAATCTGCCGATAATTGACACTTTCACCGACGATGGTCATCTCTACGCAGCCGCCGGTAAATATGCCGGCATGGATTTTATGACAGCACGCCGGGCGATGCTGGAAGATTTGGCCAAGCTGGATTTGATCGAAAAGATGGAAGACTACACTCATGCAGTCGGCACTTGTTACCGTTGCCATACGAATGTCGAGCCCAAAGTTTCTTTGCAATGGTTCGTTAAAATGCCGCCGTTAGCCGAGCCGGCTTTGCAGGCGGTTAGAGACGGAAGCATAAAGTTCGTGCCGGAGCGTTTCAGCAAAATCTATTACAATTGGATGGAGAATATTAAAGACTGGTGTATTTCGCGTCAATTGTGGTGGGGGCATCGCATTCCGGCTTGGTATTGCGCCGCTTGTGGTAAAACTACGGTAAGCGAGACTGAACCTAAAGTTTGTGCTCACTGTGGCGCGACAGAGTTGCACCAGGATCCAGATACGCTGGATACGTGGTTCAGCTCAGCCCTTTGGCCATTTGCCGGTTTCGGTTGGCCGGAAAAAACAGATGATTTGAAATATTTCTATCAAACAGATGTCTTGGTTACCGCGTATGACATTATATTCTTCTGGGTAGCCAGAATGATTTTTTCAGCCTTGGCGCAGACCGAACAACCTCCGTTCCATACGGTTTTGATTCACGGCCTTGTCCGCGATTCACAGGGACGGAAGATGTCTAAGTCGCTCGGCAACGGTATTGATCCGCTAGGAGTCATTGACCGATACGGCGCCGATGCCCTGAGATATTCTTTGATTCAGGGTAACAGTCAAGGTAACGATTTCCGTTATCAGGAAGAAAAAGTCGAGGCTGGGCGCGCTTTCGTTAACAAAATTTGGAATGCTACACGTTTTGTGCTAATGAATTTCCCGAAAGATTATACCGGTAAGCATGATCCGTCCAAATTTTTGCCGGAAGACGCGTGGATTTTGTCACGTTTGCAACAAGTGATCGGTGAAATAAATCAAAATCTGGATAAATATGAGCTAGGCATTGCTTTGGCCAAAATTTACAACTTCATTTGGGAAGAGTTCTGCGACTGGTATATTGAAATGGTTAAACCACGTATGAATGATGCTGCTGCGCCGAGTAGGGATGAAGCTTTTTATGTTTTGAATGAAGTTGTCACGGCAGTGCTGAAGCTGTTGCATCCGTTTATGCCTTTTGTAACTGAAGAGTTATACAAGAGTTTGCCGCTGAGCGAACCTACGATTATGCTAAGTAAGTGGCCGCAGGTACAGCCTGATTTAATAAAGCCTGAGCTTGAAGAACAAATGAGTGGGTTGATGGATGCGATCCGTCAGATCCGTAATTTGCGTCTTAAGCTTAATGTGCCTTTTAGCCATAAAGCTGCTCTGATCATTGTGCCACAAAAACGGGAGACGGGTGAGGTGTTTGCGCAGGGGCTCGGTTATTTACAGCGTATGGCGGCAGTATCGACATTGACAGTAAAAGATTCCAAAGAAGGGATTCCGGCTTCAGCCGTCACGGCAGTGTTTGCAGGTGGAGAGATTTTTATTCCTTTGCAGGAGTTGGTCGACATAGAGCAGGAAACGTTGCGCTTACAGAAGGAAGAAGAAAAGCTGTTGCAGGAAGTGAAGGGGTTTGAGCTAAAGCTGAATAATGAGGGTTTCGTTTCCCGTGCCCCGGCCAAAGTTGTTGAGGGCGAGCGAGCTAAACTTGCTAAAGCGGCGGCAATGCTTGCTAATGTGCGCGAACGTATAAAGGCGTTGCAGGAACTGTAGAGTTAAGCTACGAGGAAAAGCCGGCGGAGACGAGGACGGCACTCAGCAATTCCTCAGGAGGCGATATGTTAAAAAACAGGCATGTATTGATTGGAATTACGGGCGGCATCGCTGCTTACAAAATACCTGCTTTAGTGAGTATGCTCACCAAAGCAGGTGCTGAAGTCAAAGTAATGATGACCCAGGCCGCCTGCGAATTTATCACCCCGTTGACATTGCAGACGATGTCCGGTCATGAAGTTCATGTGGATATGTTTAATCAACTGATGAATATGAATGTTGAGCATATTGCCTTGGCAAAATGGGCGGAAGTAATTTTGCTTGCTCCCGCCACCGCCAATACGATCGCCAAATATACCGCCGGTATCTGTGACAACCTGTTGACTACGGTTCTCCAAGCTGCTCGCTGCCCCGTTGTTATCGCCCCGGCCATGAACACGTACATGTTCAACAGCCCAGCCAACCAAGCCAACTTGCGCACATTGCAGGAACGCGGCTGTACCATGTTGCAACCGCTGACGGATCGTTTGGCTTGTAATGAAGTAGGCATCGGCAAAATGCCGGAACCGGCGTCATTATTTGAGGCGATAATTACTGCTCTTGCCCCCAAAGACTTGCTCGGTATACGTTTCGTCATTACTGCCGGGGCCACAATTGAGCCGATTGATCCGGTGCGCTACATCAGCAACTATTCCACCGGCAAGATGGGCAAAGCGTTGGCGGTGGCTGCCAAACGTCGCGGTGCCGAAGTCAGTCTTATATACGGACCGGCGGTCGAAGATTTGCCGAATTTGGACGAAATGGTTCCGGTAAAAACCACCCGCGACATGTTTGCGGCGGTAACAGCCAGATTTCCGCAATGTGATGTGCTCATAAAAGCGGCGGCTCCGGCCGACTATCGCCCGAGCGAATGCGCTGCAGAAAAAATAAAAAAGAACGGCAAGGAAGAATGGCACGAAATTCCCCTCACCCCCAATCCGGATATAGCGGCATATTGCGGTAGCATAAAGCAAAACCAAATTTTGGTCGGTTTTGCGGCCGAATCGATCAACGAAATGGAGTACGGTTTAGCTAAACTTCGCCGTAAAAACCTTGACCTGATCTGCGTCAATAACATCAAGCAAGCCGGGGCCGGATTCCGCACGGACACAAATATAGTGACTTTGATCGACCGTAAAGGTAGGGAGGAAAAATTTCCGCTGATGGAAAAGACGGAGCTGGCTGATATCATTTTGGATCGGGTAGCGGCTATGCGGGCGGAAAATAAACGACGTTAGTGCTAGCAGAATTTCGCTCGCCAAGTTGCACAAAAAATGCAAAAATAAATTGTATAGTATATACAAATTTACGAAAATTTAAAATAAAAGGGACAGGAGTCCTCCATAACCCCGCTGTAGACCTTATAATTAACCTATAAGGCTGATTTAACGGCAGCTTAAATGGACAAAGTACAATTCATTTTCTTGCGACTGATCGCCGAAACGGTCAAATTTAGATGAATTTACTCCATAAAATCATAATCCACCTGACTCGCGGAGGTTGAAATGACAGATTTTGAGCTTTTGCAAATGGCACTTGATGCTCGCAAACGGGCTTATACGCCCTATTCCCATTTCAAAGTTGGCGCGGCATTGCTGACCGCTGACGGCAAAGTATATCAAGGATGTAATATTGAAAATGCGGCCTATACCCCGACAAATTGCGCGGAGCGGACCGCGTTTTTTAAAGCTGTGGCAGAGGGCGAAAGATCCTTCACCGCTATTGCGGTTGTCGGCGCGCCGGAGGGGCAGGAGGCCGATCAATTCTGTCCGCCCTGCGGGGTTTGTCGTCAAGTAATGGAGGAATTTTGCGATCCGGCCGCATTCCGTATAATTCTTGCCGATCCGGAGCATGGAACGGTCAGCTATCGGCTGAATGAAATTCTACCGTACGGCTTTGGCCCAGCAAATCTGTAATTTATAACCTTAGAAAGGATGGAAGAATCGGTGGACTACTTCATTGAAATGAATCACATCACCAAGAAATTCGGTGATTTCAAAGCCAATGACGACATAACTCTCCAAGTGCGCAAAGGTGAGATCCATGCGCTTTTAGGGGAAAACGGTGCTGGCAAATCGACTTTGATGAGCGTGCTTTTCGGTTTGTACCAACCGGAAGCGGGTGAAATAAAGATAAACGGTCAAACGGTGGCCATCAACAACCCGAACGACGCCAACGCCTTAGGCATTGGAATGGTACACCAGCATTTTAAATTAGTTCATAATTTTACCGTTATTGAAAGCATTGTTCTGGGCCATGAAACAGTCAAATACGGTTGCCTTAAGATGGACGAGGCACGAAAAAAAGTAATTGAACTCAGTGAGCGTTACAGGTTGAAGATAGATCCAGACGCATATATTTCCGATATAACGGTTGGCATGCAGCAAAGGGTAGAAATCCTCAAGATGCTCTATTGCGACAACAGCATTTTGATTTTTGACGAACCTACCGCCGTTTTGACTCCGCAGGAAATTGACGAGTTGATGAAAATCATGAAAAAGTTGGTTGAAGAAGGCCGGTCCATCATTTTTATCACGCATAAACTTAACGAAATTAAAGCGGTAGCCGACCGTTGCAGCGTTTTGCGCAAAGGCAGATACATGGGAACTATTGATGTGGCCACGACGACCAAAGAAGAAATGTCGGAGATGATGGTAGGCCGCAAAGTTAACTTTATCATCAACAAAAAAGACATAAAGCCTGGTGACCCGGTTTTAACGGTAAAAAATCTTTCCGTAAAATCGACTTATCACAAAAAAGACGCGGTAAAAAACGTAAGTTTCGATGTCAAAAAGGGAGAAATTCTCTGCGTGGCTGGAATCGATGGCAACGGGCAATCCGAACTTGTTTACGGCATAACTGGTTTGATGCCGCTTTCCAACGGACAGATTTTGCTCAACGGCCAGGACATAACGAACGCCACCATTCGCCAACGTTGCCTGCTAGGGATGGCACACATCCCGGAAGATCGTCATCGGGACGGCCTGGTGCTTGACTATACTTTGGAAGAAAATTTGGTTTTGCAGTCCTACTATACCGACCGTTTCCAAAAACATGGTTTCCTCAAGTTTGATGCCATAAAAGAATATGCACAATATTTGATCAAAAAATTTGACATCAGATCAAGTCATGGCGCAACTAGCATAGTGCGCGGTATGTCCGGTGGCAACCAACAAAAAGCTATTATTGCCAGGGAACTTGATCGTAATCCGGAGATTGTCGTTGCCGTCCAGCCAGTGCGCGGCCTCGATGTAGGTGCCATTGAATACATACATAAGCAGTTGGTAGCTCAACGTGATGCCGGCAAAGGTGTTTTGTTGGTATCGTTGGAACTCGATGAAGTTATGGATGTCAGCGACAGAATAATCGTTATGTACGAAGGCGAAATCGTGGCCGATGTCAATCCGCACGAAATTACGGTGGAAGAACTTGGTCTTTATATGTCAGGGGCGAAACGAGGTGTCGGCTATGAAAAATAAAGGAAAATTAAAACTGAATCAACAAGCCGTGGACAGCTTTATTGCTTCAATACTGGCTGTTGTATGTGGCCTTCTGTTCGGCTTGATAATAATGCTGGTCAGTAAGCCGGCCAATGCTTTGGGCGGTTTTGCTATGATTGTCCAAGGGGCCTTTACCGACGGAATCATAGGTATCGGTCAAATGTTCTATTATGCCACCCCGATTATCTTAACCGGACTTTCCGTGGCTTTTGCCTTCAAAACCGGCTTGTTTAATATCGGCTGCTCGGGGCAGTTTACCGCCGGAGCTTTTGCTGCGGTTTACGTAGGTGTTCATATGGACTACTTACCACCGGTCGTGCATTGCGTGGTGGCACTGCTGGCTGCCGTATTGGCCGGAGCCGCCTTCGGCTTTGTACCAGGCTTCTTGAAGGCACGCTTTAACGTAAACGAAGTAATCTCTTCCATTATGATGAATTATATCGGAATGTATGCCGTAAATTTGCTTATTCAGAAAACCGTGTACAATCAGTTAAAAAACGAATCGGTACCGGTGGCCGAGACTGCCAATTTAAGCAAAGCTGGTTTGGACATTATCTTCCCCGACACAAACATCAATATCGGTATTTTAATCGCCGTAGCTTGTGTCATAATCGTTTACATTATTCTTAATAAAACTGTATTCGGCTATGAGCTGAAAGCCTGTGGCAAAAACGCTGCCGCCGGCAAATATGCCGGTATTAACGCCAAACGCAATATAATTTTATCCATGGTGATAGCCGGGGCGTTGGGCGGTTTGGGTGGCGCCTTGCTTTACCTGGCCAATTCCGGAAAATATTTACAAGTTTTGGATTTGATCGCGCCGGAAGGATTTGTCGGAATATCCGTTGCTTTGCTCGGTTTGTCCAACCCGTTCGGGGTTTTGTTAGCCGGACTGTTCATCGGCCATTTGACTGTCGGCGGATATAACATGCAGCTCTATAACTACGCCCCTGAAGTTATTGACATAATAATCGCTTCCATTGTTTATTGTGGAGCCTTATCCTTGTTATTCAAAATTTTGCTTGGTAAATTGCATCAAAGAAAATCGCTTAAAATTGATAAAACTATGAGCACGACCGCTCCTGGCGTTTCCGCCAAAAAGGAGGCTTGATATGAGCATCGTTTATTTTATAATTCAACAAACTATGTATTTTGCCATCCCTTTGCTGATCGTCGCCATCGGCGGCATGTACTCGGAACGAAGCGGTGTTATTAACATTGCGTTGGAAGGGATCATGGTCATCGGTGCTTTCTTCGGCGTGTTGTTCATCTTCCTGACTCAGGGCTACATGAGCGGACAACCGTTGCTTTTGCTGGCCATTCTGATTGCGGCCGTGGCTGGCGGGCTGTTCTCTTTACTTCATGCTTTCGCTTCGATAAATATGAAAGCAGATCAGACGATCAGCGGTACAGCACTTAATATGTTCGCTCCGGCCTTCGTAATTTTTATCGCACGTGAAATTAACACCATCCAACAAATACCTTTTGAAGATACTTTCCACATAGATCGCATTCCGTTTTTGGCGGACATTCCTGTTTTAGGGCCGATGTTCTTCTGCAACTGCTATCTCACGACTTTCATCGGATTGCTGATCTTTGCGGTGGCCGCCTTTGTCATTCAATATACGCGTTTTGGGCTGCGGCTGCGGGCTTGTGGTGAACACCCGGGAGCGGCGGATTCGGTCGGTATAAATGTGTACAAAATTCGTTATGCCGGCGTAGTGATATCGGGGATCATGGCAGGGGCCGGCGGTTTGATCTTCGTCGTTCCGACTTCCACCAACTTTAACGCGAGTGTGGAGGGCTACGGGTTTTTGGCTTTGGCGGTTTTGATTTTCGGTCAATGGCGTAGCAAGAAAATTTTCTTCGCTGCTTTCTTCTTTGCCGTTATGAAGACGATGGCCAGTGCCTACTCGGCCATTCCGTTTTTGAAAGTCCTTCCGATACCAAACGAAATTTATAAGATGATTCCGTACATAGCAACATTGATTGTATTGGCTTTCTCTTCCAAAACTTCGCAGGCACCGCGGGCTGAGGGCATACCGTACGATAAAGGCAGCAGGTAATAATTGCCGTGGATGGCAAATGCTTTGGGTGAAAAATTTAATGCAGATTGACAAAATTTAAATTTCATTTTCTCCGGCCGTGACGGCTGGATGTGGAGGATTTAATATGAGAATGTACGATTTAATTATGAAAAAACGTAACGGTGAGGCGCTTACTTCCGTTGAAATAAAAGAGCTGATCAACGGTTATGTAGCCGGCACCATTCCTGACTATCAGATGGCCGCCTTCCTTATGGCCGTCTATTTCCGCGGTATGACGGAAGCAGAAACTTTAGCAATGACCTTGGCAGTGGCTCATTCCGGCGACATGGTCGATTTATCTGGGATTGACGGAGTAAAAGTAGATAAACATTCCACCGGTGGAGTGGGCGACAAAACCACACTGATTATTGCCCCAATTGTAGCAGCTTGTGGCGTTAAAGTCGCCAAAATGTCCGGGCGTGGGCTGGGTCATACTGGTGGTACGGTGGACAAAATGGAGTCGATCCCTGGCATGCGCACTACCCTCGAGCAGAAGGAATTCTTCGAAGTTGTCAATAAAACTGGCCTGAGCGTAATCGGCCAATCGGGCAATCTTGCTCCGGCGGATAAAAAGTTATATGCTTTGCGTGATGTTACCGCCACGGTGGACAGCATTCCGTTGATTGCCACTTCAATTATGAGCAAGAAATTGGCAGCCGGTAACGATTGTATTTTGCTCGATGTCAAGACCGGCAGTGGCGCCTTTATGAAAACAATAGACGATTCGATTAAATTGGCACAGACTATGGTTAAAATTGGTGAAAACGCCGGTAAGCGCACGGTCGCTTTAATTACTAATATGGATATCCCTCTGGGTCATAATATCGGTAACAGCCTGGAAGTGGTCGAAGCTATAGAAGTTTTGCGTGGTAAAGGCCCGCAGGACCTCGTTGGCGTTTGCGAAAGCCTTGCAAGCAATATGCTTTATCTGGCCGGCCGCGGCGACCTCCCCACCTGCCTTGCGCAAGTTCGAAGTGCAATTGCCGATGGTTCGGCTTTGGAACGGTTAAAAGCTATGGTTGCTGCCCAAGGCGGAGATGTTGCAGTTATTGAAGATCCGGACAAGTTTACTAAGGCCAAGTACACTTATGATGTGCTTTGCCCCCGCAGCGGGTATATAAGTTTCATGGATACCGAGGGCTGCGGCATCGCGTCGGCGATGTTGGGAGCCGGTCGCGAAACGAAAGACAGCGCAATTGATTACAGTGCCGGGATTATTATTCATAAGAAAACGGGGGAAGCGGTCAAACAAGGGGAAGTTATGGCAACACTTTACGCTGATGATGCGCAATTGTTTGAAGCGGCGGCCGCAGAGTATCGCGCGGCGGTGCGTATTGAAGATGAAAAACCGAAAAAAGAACCGCTGATTTATGCCAGAGTTACCGCCGATGCGGTTGAACGTTTTGACTTGACCTGAGTAATGGGGATGGCTGAAAGATATCGGCCTAAGGAACAGATTAAATTTAAGTGATTGAGGGGAGACCAAATGGGACAACAAGAAATTTTACGACATGTGGATCATACGATTTTGAAAGCTTTCACTACTTGGCAAGATATCGTCAAACTTTGTGATGAAGCTATTACCTACAAAACGGCCTCGGTGTGTATACCACCTTGCTATGTCAAGCGAGTACATGACACCTACGGCGAAAAATTAAATATCTGCACCGTGGTGGGTTTTCCGCTAGGCTACAGCTGCACCGCGGCCAAAATCGCTGAAACCAAGCAGGCATTGGCGGACGGGGCGAATGAAATAGATATGGTTATCAATATAACTGATGTAAAAAATGGCGATTTCGCAGCGGTAGAGTCAGAGATTCGTCAATTGAAAACTGCCGTAGGTGGTAAAATATTGAAAGTTATCATTGAAACCTGCTACTTAACAGAACCGGAGAAAATTGCTATGTGTAAGGTAGTTACGGCGGCCGGCGCGGACTACATAAAAACTTCGACCGGCTTCGGGACGGCGGGAGCGACAATGGAAGATATTCTACTTTTTAAAGCCAACATCGGTCCCAAAGTAAAAATGAAAGCGGCTGGCGGAGTGAAAACCGTCGCCGACATGGAAAAATTTATTGCTGCTGGCTGTGATCGTATCGGTACCAGCTCAGCCATTCGCTTAATACAAGAAGCGAAATAACAAGTTTGCTGACAGCCTTAGGCTGTTTGACAATAAAAAAATGGAGGAGAAAAAAATGAAGAAGAACATTATCAGTCTGGCTTTGATAGCTGCGATGGCTTTATCAATGTTTACCGGTTGCGTCAAACCCAAAATGGAACCAGTCGACAAAAAAGCCAATGCTGGCGCGACTGAGGCGGCTAAAACTGAGGGCGGCAACAATTACGAATTGGCTTTGATTACTGATGTCGGTACAATTGACGACAAGTCATTCAACCAGGGCTCATGGGAAGGCTTGGTAAAGTATGCCAAAGAGCACAACATCACCCATAAATACTACAAACCAACCGAAAAATCGGACGCAGCTTGCTTGGCTGCTATTGACTTGGCCGTTAAAGGCGGAGCTAAAGTCGTAGTAACTCCCGGCTTCCTGTTTGAAACTTCTGTATATGAAGCGCAAACCAAATACCCGAAGGTAAAATTTGTCATTATTGATGCTGCACCTACTAAGAATAAGAAAACTGACATCAAAGACAACGTTTTGTCTATTTTCTACGCTGAGGGTCAGGCCGGATATTTAGCCGGTTATGCTGCTGTTGTTGAGGGCTATCGTAACCTCGGCTTCATGGGCGGTATCGCAGTTCCGGCTGTAGTAAGATTTGGTTACGGCTTTATTCAAGGTGTCAATGCTGCGGCTAAAGAACTTAACGTACCTAAAGACGCGATTACCTTAAAATATACTTATTTAGGCAATTTCGCCGCTACTCCAGAGAACCAAACCAAAGCTGCTGCTTGGTTCAATGAAGGTGCTGAATGTATCTTTGCTTGCGCAGGTGGTGCAGGTAACTCAGTTATGAAAGCTGCTGAATCAGCTAACAAGGCGGTAATCGGTGTGGACGTCGACCAATCAGTTGAATCAAAGACGGTAATAACTTCGGCCATGAAGAACCTTTCTGACTCTGTTTACAATGCTTTGGCCAGCTACTATGACAACAAGTTCGTTGGCGGCAAGAGCGTGGTTCTTGGCGCGGCTGAAAATGGTATCCAACTGCCTATGGCGACTTCCAAGTTCAAGAAGTTTACCCAAGCCGACTATGATCGCCTTTACAAGGGCCTTAAAGATGGTACCATCAAAGTGGTCAAAGATACCGATGTCGATGCTCCAGAAAAAGTACCTGCCGACAACGTAAAAGTTGAAGTAATCAAGTAAGTACGCAAGTACTCAGATGAATATTTAGAAAGTCTGTGTTAAATAAGTGAATATTTAGAAGATCATATTATGCAGGCTGAGTAGTTAAGGATGACAAGGGCGGGGTAACTGCCCTTGTCGCGCCTTAAATCGGCGGCACGGGAGGATTTATGCAATTAAATGAACTATTGGCTCTACCCAAAATTGATTTGCACTGCCATTTAGACGGTTCAATAAATCTAGGTTTAGTCAGCGATCTATTAGGGCGCGATGTAGCCCCTTCCGAGCTACAAGTTGCTGAAGACTGCAAAAGTTTAGCGGAATATTTGCACAAGTTCGATCTACCGTTACAATGTATGAATACGGCTGCTGGCTTGTATCGAACTGCCAAACAGTTTATGTTGGACTTAAGTGCTGAAAATGTAGTTTATGTAGAAGCGCGATTGGCCCCGCTGCAGTCGGTTAATCAAAATATTTCTGCGTTCCAAGTAATGGAAGCGGTAATCGACGGAATGGAAGCCGGACGCCAAGAAACTGGCATAGATTATGGGGTAATCGCCTGTGTCATGCGCCATCATGCGCTGGATGACAGCCGCCAAATGATCAGAGATATCAATGATTTTTGGGGGCATGGTTTATGTGCATTGGATTTGGCCGGAGATGAAGCGGCTTATCCGATGTCGATGTTTAGCGATTTATTTGCCTCGGTAGCCAAAGAGGGCCATCCTTTTACCATTCACGCCGGGGAATGCCACGATCATAAAAATGTAGCGGTTGCTTTAAATACTGGTGCCAGACGTATTGGTCACGGTATTGCTATAAGTGGGCAAGCGCAACTCATTGATACCTGCCGTGAGCATAAAATCGGTATTGAGATGTGTCCAACCAGTAATTTGCAAACTAAAGCGGTTGACTCACTCCACGAATTTCCTTTGCGGGAATTTTTGGCAGCCGGTCTGAAAGTTACGGTCAACACTGACAACCGAACGGTAAGTAATACCAGCCTGACGCGAGAAATGGCGTTGTTGGTGGATAATTTTGGCCTTACCGAAACTGAGTTACGCCAAATTACGGCCAACGCGGCGGATACCGCCTTCGCGTCGCCTGAGATAAAAGCAAAGTTAAGAAAGAAGATTTGGCATGAAAGGTAACAAATATCTGTACCAAGCTTTCCCATTTTTACGTGAAATCGACAGCAAGCGGCGGGAAGAGTTTGAACGTTATTTTCAAAGTGCTCCGATTTGGTTGCTTGATGCCTGCAAGATAGAAACGATGCCGGCCGGACATGTTTTTGTGGAAGAAAATACTCCTTTGGAAACTATATTTTTTGTCGGCAAAGGTAGTATTAGAGCTTTAGATTACCGCATCGACGGAATTACCCACGAATTTATGCGATTTGATCATGTCTATGCTATGGGCGGCATGGAAATAATTATGGATCTGGATTTTTACCGGACGACCTTACAAACGGTGACTCCTTGTATTATGGTTAAATTGCCTAAGGCTAAGTTTAAAGAGTGGATTTTATCTGATCCCAACGCTTTGCGGTTGGAAGCAAAATTAATCGGGGAATATTTGTTACAACAGGGACGCGAAAGTCGGTTGTTTTTGTTCCTACAAGGCTCTGATCGCTTGGCAATGTTGTTGGCCAATCGTTTTGAGCGTTTTTCTCAAGACGGGATACTGAAAGTTAAAGGAACTCGTCAGGATCTGTCCGATGCCACTGGCTTATGTGTTAAGACCATCAATCGGGCGGTAAAAAAGTTTGAGAGTGAAGGTGTGATAACTCAGATGGGTCACGATTTGTATGTTAATGAAGAACAATATCACAAGTTAGTGAAAATTGTTTCGCGTACGGCGAATATATAGCATTTATAACTGATTGACGGAGGAAATTATGACAACTTATGAAAAACTTACGAGATGCCTGGAAAGTGTTCGCAGCAAGACGAATTTTGTGCCGGAAGTCGGCCTGATTTTGGGCTCTGGTTTGGGGGATTATGCGGAAACAATCAAGGTCGAACAGGTTATTCCTTACGCGGAAATCGAATCTTTCCCGCAATCGACGGTCGCCGGACACAGCGGACGCTTGATTTTTGGTTATGTCGGTGCGGTTAAAGTGGTAATTATGCAAGGTAGGGTACATTACTACGAAGGCTATGCGATGAGCGATGTCGTTTTGCCAACGCGACTGATGGGTTTACTTGGAGCGAAGGTGATTTTCTTAACTAACGCAGCTGGTGGGGTCAATTTCAAATTTAAGCCTGGCGATTTTATGATGATTACCGATCATATAACCACCAATATTCCTAGTCCGCTTATCGGGGCTAATTTGGATGAGCTGGGGCCGCGTTTCCCGGACATGAGTACTGTTTATAGCCCACGGCTTCAGGCCATAATCCGGGCGCAGGCAACTAGCTTGGGCATTGCTTTACAAGAAGGTGTATACATGCAATTTACTGGGCCAAATTATGAGACTCCTGCTGAAATCCGTGCCTGTCGTACTTTGGGTGGGGATGCAGCCGGGATGAGCACAGCGTGTGAAGCCATGGCAGCCCGGCACATGGGGTTGGAAGTTTGTGGGATTTCCTGTATCACTAATTTGGCGGCCGGTATGGCCAAAACTGAGCTTAATCATAAGGAAGTTCAGGAAACGGCGGACCGGGTGGCTGTCGATTTTAAACGCTTGGTAACTGCAGTTATCGAAGCAATTAAGTAAGTTACTAATTTTTCGGAGCGGCCGAAATTGATCCGGTATAAGAAGTGTTAGCAGCATCCGGTTTGCTTGGAGCGTCCGGTTTGTAAGCGGCGAGTAAATCTTTCTTCTTCACTCGTCGCAGACCGGCGGCTTCGACATCGGTGGTCGGAGGAATGGTACGCCCGTATTTTTCTTGCAGCAATTGGCAAATTCGTGGACCACAAAAGTTGCCCTGGCAAAAGCCGGTGCCGGTACGGGTGCGGCGTTTCAGGGCGTCAAGCGATAAGATGGGGATGGGGCGGCGCATTGCCTCGTCGATAGTTTTTTCCGCAACCTGCTCACAGCGACAAACTAAACGTTCCGGATCGCCCAAAGGCAGGTTGACGGCAGCGGATAGCTCATGTCCGTTCAACCAAGCTTTATTTTCCGGTCGCTCAGGCAAAATAGCTGGGCGGAAGGGATTGAAATCAGGTTTCGGCAGACAGTGCAAACCTTGTTCATGCAATATTTCGACCAGTCGGACGGCGATGGCTGGCGAGGCGGTTAAACCAGGGGATTGGATGCCGGCGGCATAAACTAAGCGGGGATAACATGAGCTTGCCTTCAGAATAAAATCATCCGTAGAAGCGACAGCGCGGGCCCCGGCATAACTGCGAATGAAATCATTTATATTAAGGCCGTTTACGGTTTTGGCGGCGGCAGCGAAAATTTTTATAAGCCTATCCACGTGAGTGTCCAGGGATGCGGCAGAGTCATTTAGAGCGTCCGGCCCGATTAAGAGGTTGTTGTAATAGGTCGGGGTGACCAAAATTCCTTTCCCCATGGCTGTGGGCATTGAAAATAAGACATGGTTAATTATCGAGCCCGAGCCGTGGCGCATCAAGAGATATTCTCCGGTACGGGGAGTGATTGCGATCTCGTCTTTTTCCGGCAAGCTGGGATCGAGCAGGGCGGTAACTTTTTGGGCTGCGACCCCTGCTGCGTTAACTAAGTATCGCGTCTGTACTACAGTGTCGTTTCCATTGATCCATACGTAAAAACCTTCAGAAGTCGGAGTGATGGCGGTAACTGCTGCCTGTAATCTTAGTTCTACGCCGTTAGTTATGGCGTTTTCAATCAAAGCGATGACGTACTCATAAGGCGAACACACTCCGGCACCGGAACAGTGAAGCGCGTATTTTACCGCTGGATTCAGCGCTGATTCGATCGCTGCAATTTTTTCGTGCGATAGAATTGCCAAGTCCGGCACGGAATTAGCTAGGCCATTGGCGTAGAGCGCCTGAAGTGCGGGCAACTGCGACTCATCCGTGGTCAGTACCAATGAACCGATGGGGCGGAATCCGAAATTAAGCTCGGCATCCAAATGTTCAAATTCGCGCCGGCCGCGGTAGCACAGGCGGCCTTTTTCTTTGTTGTGGCTTTCGGCATAGCCACCGTGCACTATGGCAGAATTAGCTTTGCTTGCGCCCATGGCAACATCATTACTGGATTCCAAAATAATTACCTTTAGTTGATATCGGCTTAATTCCCGGGCGAGGGCAGCACCGGTAACTCCGGCTCCGATAATGCATACATCATAGTGTTCTTGTCCGGCTGAATTCGGGGCTGAAAGCGGTTGGCGGTTGGAAATTACGGAAATTACGGAAGGACTTTCGGTCGAAATTACGTTTCCTTCCCTTTCTGATCCGCGATAGTTTAAATTATTCATAAGTTTCTCCTGCTTATTGTTCTGACTTGATGATCTGCTTAGCGACTGTTCCAATTTGCCGCTGTAGCCATGCGCTTATTTTAACAAAAAGTGGTGTATGGCTTTGATACATTTGCTACTTATACATTCGCTACTTGATTGAAAATATACTATTTTGATGAGAAAATATATTTGGCAGCCGTTTAATAGCGGTCGCTAATGCGATTGTTTTGGGGATGATTAAATGCAAAATAGCAATTTCCCGTTCGATAGAAGACGAACTTATCATAGACGAAAACGTCATCGTGCCGGCTATAGTTTATCTACTTTATTGGTGCTGCTTATAGTGGCTGTGTTTAATAAGTTCGGTTGCAATCAGCTTCCAATAAAAGACTCGGAAAGAAGCCGGACCACAGCAACCTCATTTGTACATACAACCGTAAGGGCCGAGGCAAGTTCGACCACGGCTTCAGTCTCGGATTTGGCTTCAGGGGAGGCGACAGATCAGGCGAAAGACCCGTTAAAAGTCCGGATCACAGCAGCCTCAATTGCACCGACAGCCGGAGAAAATGCAGAAGGTTCGCCGAAAGCGAATCAACTTCTGGCCCCACAGCCACGATCAACGCTGACGGCTGAAGTTAAAAGAACTGTCGACGGCGACACTTTGGTTGTGGTTGCAGATGGGGTGAAAGCTCACGTGCGCTTGATCGGCATAGATGCTCCGGAATCGGTTCATCCCGATCCTCGTCGAAACACGCCGGCCGGCAAAAAAGCTTCGCAATACACGGATGGACATTTGACCGGTAAAACAGTGCAGCTGGAATTTGACGAAGAAGTCAAAGATAAATACGACCGTTTATTGGCTTATGTATGGTGTGACGGTAAATTGTATAATGAACAGATTGTGCGGGACGGCTATGCCAGAGCAAAAGTATATCGTCCTAATGTCAAGTATACCAAACGTTTAAAACTAGCTGAAAAAGAGGCACGTCGGGCCGGTCGGGGAATTTGGGGAAATAACGGATAGCGGATAGCGGATAGCGGAACCTCGTCAAGAACGGTATTTTTTAGTATAATTAAAGTGTTCGTAGCTTGAAGCTTACGCTGATTTATTAAAAGATAAGTCCATACGACACCTTCATACGACGATTTTATACGGAAAAGTTCGCCCGGCGGAGAAAATATATGCTAGAAATTTACAAAACAGTTGATGACACCTTGACAGAAATTCCTACATTTGAAGAAGGTATTTGGCTTAACATGGTAAATCCGACACCGGAAGAAATTACCCTGGTGGAAGAAAAATTGGCAGTTAACCCCGACTTTATTCGTGTTGCTTTGGATGATGACGAGCGCGCGCATACAGAACGCGAAGATGATCAGACCTTGATCATAGTCGACACCCCGTTTTGGGATACGGAGCGCAAAATGTACAGCACGATGCCATTGGCGATCATAATTACGCCACAAGCGTTTTTGACAGTTTGCTTGCGCGAAGCGACCGTTCTAAATGATTTTACTAAAACGAAGGTCAAACATTTTTATACCCAGTACAAAGCTCGTTTTGTGCTGCAAATACTTTACCGCAACGCTACGAAATTTCTTCAATCACTGCGCACGATTGACAAACTTTCCAACCAAGTAGAAAGGGAATTGCACGTTTCCATGCGCAATAAAGAACTGATTGATATGTTGGCTCTAGAAAAAAGCTTGGTTTTCTTCTCGACTGCTTTACGCTCTAATGAAATGCTACTGGAAAAACTTTTAAAATATAAATATATTACCAATTATCAAGACGATCGCGATTTGTTAGAAGATGTTATTATCGAAAATAAACAAGCTATGGAGATGTGCAATATTTACAGCTCTATCTTATCAGGAACAATGGATGCGTTTGCCTCAGTGATTTCAAACAATTTAAATATTGTTATGAAAATTCTGACATCGATTACCCTGGTCATGGCTATCCCCAACATCGTTTTTGGCTTATTCGGCATGAATGTGGTTTTGCCTTTTACCGAATCCCCTTACGGGTTGTTGATAATTTTGGCTGGCACGGTAGTCTTGTGCTGTCTCGTTGCCTATATATTAAAACGCAAAGACTTATTTTAAATTTTGGCGGCGGCATTTGCGTGCGGAAACCATGGCTGATCAAAACATGTGCCAATCAGGATATTGCGTCTGCCGAGTTTGCTACGCTCGATCGGATTCTGCATTATATAATTTCCACACTTCGCCTAATCTTTAACTGGCATGGTCAACTTGGTCATACTAGCCTTGGCTTCCGGCGTTAACTCTGCTGGTAAGTTGATTTCCAACAGCGAAAACTCAGGGCGCGAAAGAAACCGCCATGGCAGACATACGCACCCGACACCGCGGCTGATAAAAAGTTTGCTCTTCTGCCAAATGTGAACGCCGCGGATTAGGCCGTGACGACCCAAAACCTCGTGACGAAGCAGCTTAAATTCCAAATGCCACGGCATGTATATCTGACCGCCGTGAAAATGCCCGGCGATCATATAATTCGGCGGTTCAGTCATGGCCAAAATACTGTCTGGATTGTGGGCAATCAGAAGAGTAGTGACATTGTTGTCTATCACATTTGAGGTTTCTTTGGCGGAATGACCGGAATGACCGGAATGAATAGGCAAGTCAGCTATAAAAGATGGGTTTGAGGTAAGAGCGAAGTTCAGTGCTGTGCCGTGACTTAAACGGTAATCATCCGCCCCGAAAATGAGGAAAGGATGGCCGTCGGTAAGACTGAAAGCAAGCGAATCATTGCATAATAAACGGAAGCCGGCCGCAGCGAAATCCGCCGCTGTCAAGCCCGCGTCGTGGTTACCGCGCACCGCCAAGCAAGGGACATCGTACCGCTGCATTATTTTGCTTATCAGAGCCAGATCGGCTAGCCCTTCGGCATAAAAACGCGCGGAATTGGCCAAATCTCCGGCAAAAACGCAAAGGTCGGCTTCCTGCGCTAGTAAAGTGGCGGCAGCAGTTATTTTTTGTTGCGGTACCAGCATGTAACCGGCGTGCCAGTCTGAAAAAAAGGCGATCCGCAAAGTCGGACGCAGTCGGATGCAGTCAGATGCATTGGCTGAATTGCTAGTTTTGATTGTTCTTTCGGGCGCAGCGGCTACGTTGAAGATGGTTTTGCGAGACAATTTGGTAAGGTCAGACAGATTAAAACAATCTATTTCCAGCCGACGCGGTTCAACGTTAAGCCAAAGTAAAGTTAGCCCGGCCGAAAGGACAGCTCCGACAATTAAAATTTCCAAGTACGGCATTGGCGTTTTACCTGTATAATAAATATTGCTTTTTTGATAATGATACACTAGGATTATCGTATATATTATTTTAGCATAGAGAGGTTATTAATATGCCTGAAAAAAAAGAGTTTACATTTGAGATTAAAAAGCATATCGAAACATTGTCAGGCGGGCAGGGAAAATGGGCCCGGGAAGTAAATGTGGTCAGCTGGAACGGGGCGAAACCTAAACTTGATATTCGTGACTGGTCGCCGGATCATTCTAAGATGGGCAAAGGCGTTTCGTTGACCTCGGAAGAGGTAGCGTTGTTGAAAGAAATTCTAAGCGAATATGACCCTTATTCAACTGAGGAATTATGATGAAACCGCGGCAAGTTCAACTTGATTTGTGGGCGGATGTGGACGCAATCGGTTACGATCATGCAGCTGATGAAGACACGGGGAATTTGGCGAATGATTCGACTATTGCCGTAAAGCCGGAGCTGCAAGCACAAGCACCCGGTGCAGCAGTAGAGGGTGCCGATACCGACATCGACCGACCCGACTTAGCCGCGACCGTGGAACCGGAAAAAAAGCTTAAAGAGGCTGTTGCGGCTGCCTTGGCCAAACTTGACAAGACAGCATCACCTGAACTAAGAGAAATAACCGAGTTGCGAGCTGAGCTCAATTTCCATAACAATTTATATTATGTGGAAGACAGCCCAATCATCTCTGATTATAGCTATGATGCCATGTTGCGCCGCCTTGAAGAACTGGAAACAGCTCATCCGGAATATATGACTACTGATTCGCCGACCGTCAAAGTCGGTGGCCGAGCATCAGAAAAATTCCGCAAACTTACTCACATTGTTCCAATGCAGAGTTTACGCGACGTTTTCAGCCGGGAAGAGTTGCAAGAAGCCGTTGAGCGTATGCAAGAACAGTTGCCGGTGGGGGCAGAACTGGTGGTCGAAGAAAAAATTGACGGCCTGTCCGTGTCGCTCGAATATGAGAATGGTGTGTTTGTACGCGGCTCTACCCGAGGTGACGGTCTAGTCGGCGAAGAGATAACGGAAAACCTGAAACAGATCAAAAGCCTGCCGCTGAAGTTACAAAAACCTTTGCCGTATTTAGAAGTGCGGGCGGAGATATATTTAAACAAAGAAAATTTTGCAGCTTTGAATAAAGCTCAGTTGGCGGCAGGGCTGAAGCCGTTTGCCAATCCTCGCAACGCGGCGGCCGGATCTTTGCGCCAATTGGACCCGCGCATAACCCGAGATCGCAACCTGTCATTTTTCGCGTTCAACATTCAGCGGGTTGAAGGCATTACATTTACCACCCATGACGAAAGCTTATTTTATATTTGTAATGAAGGATTCCCAGTGGTGTATTCATCATTTGCGCACAGCGATTTCGCCAAAATTTGGGAATGTGTAGAAAAGATTGCCACGCGGCGTGCCAGCTTGCCTTACATGATCGACGGAGCGGTAATCAAGATAAACAATTTACAATATCGTGAAAAACTGGGCGTTACGGCCAAAACACCGCGCTGGGCGGTAGCTTACAAATATCCCCCGGAAGAACAAGAAACCGTGGTAAAAGATATTAAGCTGCAAGTTGGTAGAACCGGCAAAATCACGCCATTAGCGGTCTTGGAGCCGGTCATGGTTGACGGAAGCTGTGTCAGCAGCGCGACCCTACACAATGCCGATTACATCAAAGCCAAGGACATACGCGTCGGTGATACGGTGCTTATTGCCAAAGCTGGCGACGTTATTCCGGCGATACAAAAAGTTGTTTTGGATCGGCGTCCGCTGAAGGCCAAACCCTTTGTTATGCCTGACAAATGCCCCGTGTGCGGTGAAAAATTGATTCGCCGCAAAGAAAATGAGGTTGACTTGCGCTGTGGCAATTTGAGCTGTCCGGCTCAGGTTTTCCGCCGCTTGCTGCACATGGTGGCTAAGGATGCCTTGGACATTGCCGATTTGGGACCGGCGGTGCTGGCACGTTTACAGGAAGCTGGCCTTATCAATGAACTCAGTGATATTTTCCGCTTGGCCGCTTACCGCCCGGAGATGCTCAATTTGCCCGGTTTTCAGCAAAAGTCCGTAGATAACTTATTGAACGAAATTGAAAAAGCTAAAGTGAAGCCGCTGGATCGTTTCATAGTTGCTTTGGGAATCGATTATGTCGGCGTAGTGGCGGCAAAAAAACTGGCGGTAGCGTTCAGAAAAGGTGGGTTATCAGCCTTGGCTGCTGCCGATATAGAAACTTTGCTTAGTGTCGAAACTATAGGCCAAACTGCGGCACAGAGTATCATTGATTTCTTTAAACGTCCGACCACTGTGGCACTTTTGCAAGCTTGGCAAGAGCTTGGGGTTAAGCCGGCGTCACCGCCACTGATCGAGGAAAACGGGGTATGGCAGGGCAAAATTTTTGCTGTAACTGGGACGTTGGAAAATTATAAGCGCAGTGAAGTCAAACAACTTATCGAAGCACGTGGCGGTACAGTTGCTAACACCGTTTCGAGCAAAATTTTCGCGGTGATTGCCGGCGAAAAAGCGGGTGGGAAACTCGCCAAGGCCAAAGAACTAGGGATCCCGGTTTGGTCGGAAACGGACTTTGCCGCCAAGCTGAGTTCGATGGCAAAGTAAGCAGACAACAAAAGACTTGTAACTGTAGTTATGATGAAGGGGTGGCTTTTAAAATTTAAAGCCACCTTTTTGAGATTTAGTCAAAGTACAAATCTATAATCTGTGAATAAATCCCTTTAAAAAGCAGACGGTGCTGGCAAGAAGGATTCCAATTATATAGACTAATTACCACAAAAATTGTATAAATTGCACAAAATAACTACGAAATAACCTGGATATATATTTACAATAAACAAGATAGGTGATAATATTCTTGCAAGATGATATTTGACTATCGTCCTCGACCACCTGATGGAAACAGGAATTATTATACGGAATGTAAAATAAAGACCTAGACTAGGCATTGTAGGCGAAACTATGATTTTCGTGCAATGATTAGGTGTAAGAAAAATTTTTCCATCCACTATTTCCGCAAGAACGGTGGAATTCGATGAATAATAACAAGGAGAGAAACATGCCGATTAAAAGTTATGCCCAAAAAATGATGCAAGAAAAACCAATTCTGCAGTCTGTTGCAGAGCAAAAAGAAGTGTTATGGATAAATGATAACTACTTACCTTTTGAACAAAGTAATCCTATCTGTGAATTGATTGTGTCAGATTCAGATATTGCTGATGCTGCTGCTAGATTGGTACGATTTGCCCCGTTTATTGAAAAATGTTTTCCGGAAACTGAGACAACAAAAGGAATAATTGAATCTCCGTTAAAACAAATTTCAAAAATGAAAAAAGCTTTAAGCGAGAATTATAAAGTGGATATCCCGGGACGTTTTATGTTAAAAATGGATAGTCATTTACAGGTGGCAGGTTCTATCAAAGCCAGAGGTGGAATTTACGAAGTTCTTAAACATGCGGAAGATTTGGCAATTAAATCGGGAAAATTAAAAATAACTGACAATTATGCTAAATTAGCTGAGCCTGAAATGAAAAAGTTCTTCAGTCATTATACAGTTCAAGTAGGCTCGACCGGAAATTTGGGCATGTCAATAGGAATTAGCAGTGCAGCACTGGGCTTTAAAGTTAAGGTTCATATGTCTGCAGATGCCAGACAATGGAAAAAAGATTTGTTACGCAGCAAAGGCGTTGAAGTTATTGAATATATTGACGATTATTCTAAAGCAGTTAAAGAAGGAAGGAAACTGTCCGATTTAGATCCCAACAGCTATTTTGTTGATGATGAAAAATCAGTTAATTTGTTTTTAGGATACGCAGTTGCCGCTTCAAGATTGAAGCAGCAACTGGATGAACAAGGAATTGTTGTCGATAATAATCATCCTTTAATAGTTTATATCCCTTGTGGCGTAGGTGGAGCCCCTGGAGGCGTTACCTACGGACTTAAGAGATTATTTAAAGATAATGTACACGTATTCTGGGCAGAGCCGACCCTTTGTCCTTCATGCCTATTAGGAATAGCTACAGGTTTAAGAGAAAAAGTCAATGTGCATGATTTCGGCATTGAGGGAATTACAGAAGCTGACGGCTTAGCATGTGCCAGCCCTTCGGGCTTCGTTACGCGTATCGACTCTACTTTGGTTTCCGGCGATATAACCGTAGAAGACGGAAAATTGTATGATTTCTTAAGGCTGTTGTATACAAATGAGAACATTTTGATTGAACCTTCAAGCTGTGCAGCATTTAATGGCCCGCTGAAATTAATGGGAACTTCGGAAGGTAAATCTTATTGCAAACTTCATGGCCTGACAGAAAAATTGCAACAAGGCACCCAGATTGTATGGGCTACAGGAGGCAGTTTGGTTCCGGAAGATGCTTGGAAGGAATATTTGAATAAAGTTATTTGATTGATTAATTAAAAAATTTAGTTACTAAAAGGAGCGAAAACATGGGTACTACTATGGTTATAGCAGGTCTTATTTTATCTGTAGCTGTTCTGGTTTTACTTACAGTAAAATTTAAAATTCACCCTTTCTTTTCACTGATTGCCACCAGCGCAACATTTGCGATTGTTTCAGGCATGGCTTTTCAAGATCTCATTAAGGCTTTTACAAACGGAATGGGAGGGACCGTAGCTGATATAGGGCTTGTTATTGCACTCGGAACAGTGACCGGTGCGTTGCTGGAAAAGTCAGGTGCGGCAGAAAAAATGGCCGAAGTAATCTTGAAAATTACGGGTCCGAAACATGCCGCCTTAGGCTTAGCTATTACCGGATATTTTGTTTCGATTCCGGTGTTTTGCGATTCAGCTTTTGTTTTGTTAAGTCCAATCGCAAAAAAATTGTCAAAAGACACTAAAATTTCGATGACAACGATGGCTATAGCTATGGCCATGGGTTTACATGCAACGCATATGTTTGTTCCACCAACGCCAGGCCCCTTAGCTGTTGCAGGTATACTAAATGCCGATCTAGGTTTAGTTATTTTGTTAGGCATGCTGGTCTCTATCCCGGTCACACTTGTAGGATATTATCTTTCAATTTATTTCGGTAAGAAATATTATTATATTCCGGATGAAGAAACGGCTGAACTTAGTAAAGAAATTATTAAAACAAATGCTAAGTTACCGGGGGCTATGGAAGCATTTTTGCCCATATTAATGCCGATATTATTAATGTTGATTAAAACTATTGGTGATATGATCAAGTTAAGTGGGGTTTTAATGAGTGTATTCGATGTAGTCGGCACCCCTGTTGTTGCTTTGTTGATCGGTCTGCTGCTGGCCTCACTCACATATGTGCGGATTCATCCGGAGGATAAGACTGCGTGGAGCTTTGACGGCGTGATTGCAGACTCTTTAAAAACAGCCGGACAGATTGTTTTGATCGTTGGCGCCGGCGGTGCATTCGGCGCTGTTCTGAAGGCTTCTTCAATGCAAGGGATTTTAACAACAACATTTTCAGGTTTGACAATAGGAATTCTTGCCCCGTTCTTGATTGGTTTTATCTTCCGTACATGCGTTGGATCTGCTACGATAGCAATGGTTACAGCGGCGACAATGACTGCTCCTCTGATGGAAGTTTTAGGATTTGCTTCTCCCATGGGCAGAGTTATTGCCATGTTGGCTTGTGCAGCAGGTGGCCTAATGGTTTTCCATGGAAATGATGATTTCTTCTGGGTAGTCGTTACTACATCAAAAATGAATTCGTCTACTGCCTACAAATCAATTCCGATTGCCAGTGTTTGTCAATCAATTGTCGCTTTAATGAGTGTGTTTATACTAAGTCTAATTTTCTTAGCCTAAAGCAAGTACATTTTGCGCTGGTATGTGAATTTGAAGATGGCTCCGGCTATATGCCTGGGCCATTTTTTATTTTTATACGAGGTAGATGCATATTTACAAAATTAATACAAAAGCCATGTGCTCTACGAGAAAAGTATTGACATAATCAATAAGAATGGCTGATACGACTGAAGATGATTTAATGTTTTTGCCGGAAATGTGAATGAATTATTTTTTTTGCTTTGCTAATATATTACAAGGAGGTTCGCATGAAAAAGAATAGATCATTGCCAAAATCTGAAACTCCTAAGCTACCGTTGCATCGTAATCCGGCGTTTATCCCGGTATATCAAGCGGCAATCAACCGCCACCCGGACAGAACGCCGATAATTCAAGTGCGCAATTTGCGCAAAGTATATCGAATGGGTGAAGAACGGGTGATTGCGTTGGACGACGTTAGCTTGGATATCTATAAAGGGGAAGTAGTCTGCATACTCGGCCGATCAGGTTCGGGGAAATCGACTTTCCTGAACATGTTGGCCGGCCTTGAAAAACCAACTCGCGGCACGATTAAGTTCGGCAAAATTTCGATTGAGAACCTATCTGAGCGCGATGTTACCTATTTCAGGCAACGAAATATCGGCTTTATTTTTCAGGCGTACAACTTGTTGCCTACCTTGACGGCCTTGGAAAATGCGGCCATGCCACTCAATTTTAAAGGCGTCCCAACGGCGGAACGCAACCGCAAGGCAATGCATTTTCTGGACAAAGTAGGAATAGGCAATCTGGCCAAACGTAAGCCGGCCCAAATGTCGGGCGGACAACAGCAACGTGTCGGCATAGCCCGTGCTTTGACAGCCGAGCCAAAGATAATATTTGCTGACGAACCAACTGGAAACTTGGACAGCCATACGACTGAAGACGTTTTACAGCTTATTTTAAACTGTGTCCGAGAAAACAATCAGACATTGATTTTGGTTACCCATGACCCCGGCCTGGCTAAAGCAGCGGATATAGTTGTTACCGTTTCAGACGGCAACATTGTAAAAATAGAAGAGAAAGGTAAAGTTTTAGCAGCACTTGATGCTTAAAATGAGGAACTGATATGAAAAAAGGTGCATTTTTTACCAAACTGACCGCCTTAGGCTTGGCAATTGCCTGCAGCTCCGTGATGCTTATCGGCAAGCCTATGATAAAAGCCGTCGATAATGAAAATTTATTGCAAGTTCGTCATTCCATTGGACGTAGCGGCAGCGGCAGCGAAGGCATTTATCGTGACAAAAACGGCACGATACGCGATATCACTGCCGCTTTTAAGTCAGAACTAAATAATTACACAGTAAAAAAAATAGATTTGCCCAAAGGGATTGAGCTGCTCGGGGAAAATTCGGAAGACAACCCGTCGCTTACCATCAAAGATGGGAAAATCACCTACACCGTCCTCATCGAAAAGGGTTTCAATCCTGGCAAATACAGCGTTACATACACATTGCTGGACGCACTCAATCAGGCACGAACCAAAACGGTTACCGGATATATAGAGATTAATGAGGACTTTGTCTGGGAGACGAATTCTGAATTGCGGATATCCGACGTACGGATTCCCAAACAGGTGAACGTGGAAACCATTTTTGAACTCTGCTTTTCGGTAACCAATTTCGGCACTGCGGCGGCCAAAAATGTCGAGGTCGGTCTGCAGCTGCCGGAAGGTATGGTTAACATGAGCCAGGAGAATTTTATCATACCGGTATTGCCGGCTTGGACAAAGAAAGACTTCAGCGTTCGCCTTAAAGCCGGGCGCGAAATGGAAAATAAATTTCATAATATCAAGATAAGCGCCAACCCCGGCGGTTCGGCTACTCCTGCTCCGCAATCCGATGGCAAAGGCGGGTCCGGCTCGTCTGGCGGCGGGATCAATGTTTCGGAGGGTCCGGCAGCGGCGGCAATGTTGCATACCGGGACCTTGGTCGTCGGGGGTACTGGTGGCAAGGACGGCAAAGAAGGAAAGCATTCCAAAGCCTTGTTTATTGTCGATTCTTATTCTTTTACCAAGGAAAGCGGCGAAAAAACAAGTGAATTGGTGGCCGGCGAAAATGTAACCTTTGACTTTAAACTGAAAAATACCAGCAATCAGTTGCTGCGCAATATCAAACTAACCGTGACCTCCGAGGGTGGCATCATGCCGAATAATACATCAAATGCTTTCTACGAGCCGAGTGTTGCGGCCGGCGGCTATGTGTTTGAAAAATTGCCACTCACTATTTTGCCATCAGCTGAGCAAAAGCCTACACCAATTACAATCGAACTGTACTATGAAACCCCTAACGGTGACGCTGTCGAGGGCAAAGAAACCGTCACCGCCAATATTCTGCAAAAAACCAAACTAGACATTGTCGAACAGCAGCAACAAAATCAAGGGATGCCGCCTCAGCCGAACATGCCACAGTTTAAGTCCTTTGACCTGATTAACCTAGGCAAGACAACCCTCAACAACTTGTATATGAAAGTTGAAGGGCAGGACGTGGTATGCGAGAATGCGACGACTTTTGTTGGAACCGTAAATCCCGGCTCGACGCAAAGTGTTGAAGCAAACTATTCGTTTACTTCACCGGGAGAGAAGAAAGTCAAGTTTATTTTCAGTTTTGACCCCGGCACCGGAATTGAGCAAAAAGTGGAAAAAGAGTATACGGTGCAAGTCGAGGAAAATATTATGCCGAGTGGTGATGGGATGATGCCGCCGGAGGAAATGCCTGAAACAGGTGGCCATGGCTGGGTTAAATGGGTCGTAACCGTTGTAATACTGCTCCTGATTATTCTGTTAATTATCTTCATACGCCGCGCCAAAAAGAAGAAGAAACAAGCCGGTCTATCCATGGATGACTTCTAGGAGGACTTATGCGTTTTAGCGATATCCTTAAGCAATGTTTTTTCAACATGTGGCGACGTAAGGTGCGAACAATTCTGGCCGTGCTGGGTGTGTTCATAGGCGTGTTTTCTATACTTGCCACGGTTTCCATCGGTTTGGCCATTACCTATACCCTCGACAATTCTATTGAAAACATCGATGGAATTCGGGTAATCAAGGTGTTTGGGTTTGAAAACGGTAACAAAGGCGATGGACGCATGGCGATGCGAGGTCGCGGTCAAAATGGCGAAAAGATGGATGACAATTTGATTATGCGCATCAAGCAGATCCCGGGCGTGGGTGAGGTTACACCGGCTTTCACTTTGAGCGGGGCCGTGCAAATTAAGAGTAAAAAGACCTATTCTTCATTGGATGCG
Organism: Mageeibacillus indolicus UPII9-5; assembly: GCF_000025225.2. Taxonomy (NCBI): domain Bacteria; kingdom Bacillati; phylum Bacillota; class Clostridia; order Eubacteriales; family Oscillospiraceae; genus Mageeibacillus; species Mageeibacillus indolicus. Next base: position 1,116,323 of record NC_013895.2, on the reverse strand, counting down.
GTAGATTTGAAAATTTTGCCCTACATGGGGCTGAAAGTTACGCCAGAAGAAATTGCCGCAGCCGAAAAAAACGGGGTCTTTCTCAAAGGGTCCTTTATTACGCAGCAAATATTAGGCAAGCAAATTGAATTTGACGAAAAAGGACATCCTACTCAGCCAAAACTCACGCCTGAAGAAGAGGAAATGTATGCTCATGAGATGCTTGTACATTCCTTTGACTATTCAAAAATTGATAATGGCCGCGGCAATCGTCGTAGCCGTGATTCTGAAGCTGAGAGTGATACACCAAAACTGGTTTTTCCGGAAACTAAGTTTAAAATTCAGAAGATCTTTCCTAAATATGATTATGATCAAACCGGATATGTAAGTATTAAAGCTGGTCTGCAAGCTTTTCAGGAATTTGCCCGCAAAAATCCGGCCAACGCAAATAAGGTTAAAGAGTTTGCATATGAATACAGTGAGTACAAAAAAAATCATAGCTACACAAACTTGATGGTCGGGGTTGATAAAGTGGATCAAGTGAAGCTCGTTTTGACTAAGCTAAAAGATATGGGCTTGTCGGTTTTCAATCCGATAAATATGTTTGACGAGATGCGTAAGGTTTTTATGTGGGTTCAACTAGTTTTGGGCGGACTCGGCGGCATTTCCCTTTTGGTGGCGACAATCGGCATCACTAATACGACCATCATGACGATTTATGAGCGTACCAAAGAAATAGGAATCATGAAAGTTATCGGCGCAAACCTAAAAGATATTCGCAATTTGTTTCTTTTTGAGTCCGGTATGATAGGTTTTACTGGCGGCTTTTTCGGTTCAGTGGTTGCGCTGATTTTATCTAATTTGGCCAACTTTATTATGCGCGATTCCGGTTTGTTTAACTTTGCCAGTGCCACGGATGAAACCGTCCAGGTTGTTTCCTACATCCCGGCTTGGTTGGTAATTGCTGCTTTGGTTATTTCTACTTCGGTAGGTTTGATTGCCGGGTATTTCCCATCGCGTCGTGCCATGAAAATGAGTGCTTTGGAAAGCCTGAGATCCGAATAAGGTTGTGGGGCAAGGCAGCTTGTGGTACGGAAGCTGATTCCATGTGATATGGCGAAAGAAGTTTGGCTTAACCATCTTATCTTTGCGCCGTTACTGAATTAAAAAAATAGGCGAACTTGGGTAAACCAGATGTACCGACCCCCAAAAGTTAGACCAAAATCTAAAGATTGGGAGGTCGGTATTTTTATGGCAAAACATAGTTTCGAATTCAAGAAGAAAATTGTTTTAGAATATTTGGATGGGAAATGTGGGTTAAAATATCTTTCTAAAAAATATGGACTTGGCTCTGACTCACAGTTACGCAAATGGATTAATGCATACAAGGAGTTTGGCGATGAAGGATTAATGCGTTCTTGTAAAAAAGCAAAATATTCTTTCGAAAAGAAGCTTTCTGTTGTAGAGTTATATCTATCAAGTGAGATTTCATACCAAGATTTGGCGATTCAAGAAGGTATATACAATCCAAGCATGATTTGTATCTGGGTTAACCGTTTTCGTGCTGCCGGTCCTGATGCGTTGAAACCTCGCAAGAAAGGTCGAAAGAAAAAATTGGATAAACCTAAGATAGATAGTAAAGCAAAACAAGCGGAAAAAAGAATAGTTGATACAAGTGCAGAACATGTTAAAGAACTAGAAGATGAACTGCTTAAACTAAAAATTGAGAATGCCTTTTTAAAAGAACTGAGGAGGCTGCGTTTAGAGGACGAGGCAAAAATGAGAGAACGGCACTCGTCATCAACAGTCTCCGAGGAGAATTCAAACTAAAAGACCTTCTCTCTTACACAGGCATGCCTAAAACAACTTATATGTACTGGCAGAAAAGATTCTATAGAGAAAACCCTGACAAAGAAATCGAGGATAAAATTCTTGAAATCAGAGATACACACAAAGATTATGGTTATCGTCGAGTGGTTGGAGAGTTAAGAAATCAAGGCTACTGTGTAAACAAAAAGAAAGTACAACGTATAATGCAAAAGCTTGTTTTACAAGTTACTTCCTTCACTCGAAAGAGCCGAAAATACAGTTCTTATCAAGGCTGGGCTTACCAAATGAAAGCATACTCTCATCGTCTAAAGGAAGAACGAATCTTCCAAAGTATGTCTCGTAAGGGTAACTGTCATGATAACGCTGTTATGGAGAACTTCTTTGGATTACTTAAACAAGAAATCTATTACGGTGTTACTTACTATAGTTATGATGAGCTAAAGTCAGAAATAGAACGATACATAAAGTATTATAATGAACAAAGAATTAAAGAAAAACTAGGATGGCTAAGTCCAGTGCAATACAGGCTTAGACTCTTGGCTGCATAAAAATAGCGTAGCAGTCATATAAACTGCTACGCTAAAAAAGTCTAACTTTTGGGGGTCGGTACAAGATTTCGCCTATTTTATATTTTCATCTAAAAATTTTGAATCAGAAGGTTGCTGGGTGAATCGGCACTCTGGAAAGTGTTATTACCCAAAGTGCTCACCGCCTTGGCGGTCGTGTTAAGCTTAGTTTGAGATAAGTTGCTAAGTCAACCTGAGTTTCAGCTAAGTCAACCTAAGTTGTTGCTAAGTTTTATAACTGATTACTTGATGGATTCCTGCGCTGGCAGCCCGTTGTCGATGCTGCCCTTAACTTCCGCTTCATGAAATTGGCGGATGTAGGCGAACCACTTGTTGCGCGTTTCCATGCTTATTACATGCTCCATACGGCAAGCGTCCTCTTCGGCGACGTTATCTGCAACGCCAAGCATATGTACCAGAAAATATTTGAGCATCTTGTGCCGATGCAAAACTTCTCCGGCAACCGCTTTGCCTTCGTCAGTGAGCGTAATCAAACCATAGTGTGGTTGTTCGATCATCCCGGCCTCACGTAAAACTCCCATGGCTTTACTTACACTGGCTTTGGACACTCCAAGCATGTCGGCGACATCAACCGATCTTACACTGGGCGAGTGGGCGGATAATTGTAATATTGCTTCCAGATAGTCTTCATTTGACATAGTCAAAACAGGTAATTCAGCCATGTTTACCTCCGTAGAAATGTAATTTACTTTATTATAGCAAATTTTTTTTTTTTTTCCAGCAATTAGCCCGATCTGCTGAACACCTTGCGCCTTCCTGCCAATACGGTAAAATAATACAGACGGGTATTGCGCACTTAACTTTGTGCCGTCTGCCTATCTTAATAATAAATACACAGAAAACTTGGAAGAAACGGAAAAAATTATGTACTATGCCGGTTTTATAACATCTTTGATTATAAGTGTCGCCGCTTTGGTCGGAAGCCTGTACTTGTTTATAAAAGCAATTAAATGTTGGGCGGAGCGCAAGATAACTTGGCGTTATCAATTTTTCCTACCGGCATTACTTTTACCGATAATTCTCTGGCTTAGTTTTGCCATGGTTTTACCGCGCTCTCTAGACTGCATCAGCTTGGTGCAAGGACAAATCCGGAAGGTGACGGCAGAAGTGACGGCGTATAATCGTATATTAGGGAGAGTGTATACGAAACAAGGTATTTTTTATGTCAGCCGTTGGAGTGCCGTGCCAAAAGAGGGTCAAAGCTATGCCATCCATTATTTACCGCGCTCCCATTACGCTGAATTCAAACTGGAACAAAAACAAAGCAATTAAACGCTATCCTGCAAGTCTGTAGCAGTTTGGCCATCATACTAATTGGTCCTTTTGTATAATTTGCTAATTCTCAGTAAACGGAGCAATCCGTAATAATTCTAAGTGATTCGGAGAAGTTCATAGTAATGAAAAGTGTGCAAAAAACATTTATAATTTTGACTGCTTGCCTAGTTGTCCTGATATTGGCTATAATCGGTTGCCGCCTTTTTTATTTCCACTCGCAGGCGAAAAATGATGACCGCTTGTTCAGCGAAGGTATTGCAGCACTGAAATCGGGGGACAGCTATACTGCTTTTGCAAGATTTACCGCGCTAAAAGATCAGCAGCCCGATGATCCGGAAGTCAATTATGGCCTATTTCTGAGCAGTATAGATTTAAATTATTTAGAAGAAGCAGCTAAGGCTTTTGCCAAAATTCTGCCGGAACAACGACGCAAGCAGAGTGAAACTACCTATGTTAACATGATTACCATGGCGCATCGCCTCGCTTTTTCTGATCTTGCCGAACGTTGGCTGGCAGAGGCAACAAAAATATTCGGCGAAACTGATGCGATTAAGAAGATCAAGCAAGGCCACTATCCTTATCTGCAAGTTAAGCGGCCGTTGCCGAGTGACAAAAGTCGCGATTTTGCTCCTTCCCAATCTGACTCTTTTTCGGACGCCTCAGCGGTTGATCTTGATTCCACCTCTCTTGCCGCTGCGTACAAAGACGGTGACTACGCTGGAATTGCCAAAGCCTTATCATCCAATGTCGGAACGGGAGATTTGACGGAAACACAGGCGATACTTTTGGCCAAGTCCTATATAATGCTTAATCAAGCGGAGGCATACACAAATTTAGTCGAAAGATTAACCGCTTCAGGCAAATTTAATGCGAAGAACCGGCCGAATTATTATGGCACGACTATCGGCAATATGCAGAACGGTGGGGAGGCGATCCGCATTGACGGGGAAATCTATGCCGCGGCTTATTCAACGTATTTTTTACAAAAATGGCCGGCGAGTATGTTGGAAAAAAGTAGGGCAGAGTTGGCTGCGACTTTGCCTAAGCCGAAAGTTATCGCTGATATTCCGGTCGCCTGCCTCAATTGGCGTGACGGATGGCTATATTACGTTGACCGCCGAGCTGGAAATATTTGTCGCCGCCACTTGGCTGACGGACGCACTGAAACGATCATCGCCGTTAAGGCTGACTACATGATTTTGGCCGGTACCAAGCTTTTTTACCGCGACACCGGCGACGGGCGTAAGTTGAAAAAAATTGATTTGACGACACTTTTACGTGATGAGCACGCGACAATTGCCTCTGTTGGAAAAAACCTACGCCCGGAAGTTTGTCTTGATATGCCGATCCGTTCCTACACGATGGATGGCGAACATATTTTTGCTATTCGGGCGGAAACTTATCAAGTCATGTCTTATAAACTGCAAACTGGCGAAGTGCAGCAATTACCTTTGGATGAAACGGAAGAAATTGTTTCTAACGGGGTTAATTTATTCTATGTAAATATCGCTGATGGCAACCGACTTTGGACATCCGATGCGGACGGAGGCCGGAGCAGACGCTTGTTACAAGCCGAAAACATCAGCAATTTACACTTGAAAGACCGAAAAACGTTGCTGTTCAGCAATTGGCAATTGCAGGAAATTAATTTGTCTGATGGGAAGATAGACATTCTTAACGATTTTTCCACTAGTGGCATCACTAGCTTGGGCGATCGATTCCTCGTCGCCAACGAAACTCTTGACCGCTTTAAATATTTGGTATTCCCAGACACCGGGGCATATCTGAAAATTGAGCCGTAAGATTCTTAGCATCATCTAGGGTGTGATTTTTTCTTAGTTGCGTCCCCTTGGCGAGGAACACATCTCAAAAAATCAACTTTATTTACAATTTTAATTAAAGAAATTTTAATAATTAGCAACGTCCGCTAAAATTTAACGAATTCGAGCGTAAATCTTGAATAATCTCAAGAAATAATGGATTTAAAATGAAAAATACTTTAAAAAACGTTGTATTAAATGTTCAATAATAGTAAAATATCAGTTGCAAAATAGTTAACAAGGAGAGAGAAGAATGCTAGACAGGCTAACTGATGAATTTCAACAAATCGGTGTCCGCATCAATGGGATCTTGGATGAAATTACCAAAGATGAACCTTTAAGCCGTAATGAAGTGCTGATTCTTTTCCATTTATACTACAGCGGAACTATGAGTATTAAGGAAATGACTACCTTTTTGCATGCCAATCAAGGAAATACGTCAACAACGTGTAAACGATTGGGCAATCTTGGCTTTGTCAGACGCGTGCGGAGTGCTACCGATGAACGTTCCGTAGAATTGCATTTGTCTGAAGAGGGGCGGGATAAGTGTGACCATCTAAAAGGAAAAATTTATGGGAAACTTGAGATCCGTGAAGATGATTTAGATGAATTGCTACACAACGCCCAAAGTATCAATGCAGTTTTAGCTCGTGTTCTGGACAACATTTGTCAAGATTGAGCAGCAGGATTTACGGAACTCATACATTAAGTATCATATAGGACGGTTCCGCACAGCATAACAGAATGCTGCACATAGTTGCGCATTCATTAGCAGCATATTTGTTTTAAAATAATAAAATATCAAGATTGTTTACATGGATAAGGCACGATCCAGTTGCGGGATTGTGCCTTTTTATAATCTTGCAATGTCAAGGCGTTTACGGCATTATCTTTACTAAGAATAGTACTAAATCAATTTTTGATTGACTAGGAGGATAGCTATGAACGTGAACCCGATAAGAATAAAATCGGAAATAGGACGCTTAAAATCCGTCATTTTGCACCGTCCAGGCCGGGAACTGATTAACATTACGCCAGACCTGATGGAAGAACTTCTTTTCGATGAAATTCCTTATCTTGAAATGGCACAAATTGAGCATGATAGTTTTGCGCAAGTGCTGCGTGATAACGGCGTTACTGTGTATTATTTGGAAAAGCTGGTTGCGGAAGCGGTGGACGATCCAGAGGTGAAAAAAGAATTTATTGAAACCTTTCTTGAAGAGGCAGATATTGCGGTGCCAAAGGAACGAGAATTGGTAAAAGAGTTACTCTACACCTTGGACAACGAAAGCCTGGTCCTCAAAATGATGGAAGGGGTACGCCGCACTGAACTACCGTCCTACACAAAATTGACGCTCAACGAAATGATTGAGCGTGACGGATTTTTTGTCGTTAAACCGATGCCGAATCTTTACTTCACTCGCGATCCTTTTTTCTTCATCGGCAATGGGGTCAGTTTGAACTGCATGTGGTCACAGACTAGGCGGCGGGAAACGTTGTTCGGCAAAACTATTTTGCTACATCATCCAATGTTCAAGGATAATCAAATCCCGTTTTGGTATGATCGTGATCTTCATCCTTCGATCGAGGGCGGGGATATTGCCGTGCTTTCGGATAAAGTCGTTGCCGTTGGCGTCAGTCAACGCTCAAAACCGCGGGCAATCGAACTGCTGGCGAAAAATTTGCTTACATCTGATTGCGGTTATGAAACTGTATTGGCTTTTACGATTCCTCAATCGCATGCGTTTATGCATCTGGACACAGTATTTACGATGGTAGATTATGACCTGTTTACTTTGCATCCTGAGGTTGACCATACTTTGCAGGTTTTTTCGATGCGCCTGAAAAATGGTGAGGTTGTTACTCGCCGGGAAAGTAATGTCATGGAAGATGTTTTAAAGAAATTTTTGCGGACAAAAGAAGTGCACCTGATCCGCGAAGGTAACGGTACGGTTATGGACGCGATTCGCGAACAATGGAATGATGGCTATAATACTTTGGCGATTGCGCCACGAGAAGTTGTCGTTTATGATCGGAATACATTGACTAATGCGGAGCTTACTAAGTATGGTGCCAAGTTGCATGTTATTCGTTCCGGGGAGCTTTCGCGTGGGCGAGGTGGGCCGCGTTGCATGTCAATGCCTTTGTACCGGGAGTGAAACGGCCAGCGAACCGCAACGATATGGCTGGGGCGTTGAGAAAATCAAGGCTAACTGCCGACAGAAACCGGGTGATTAATTGTTCTGCTCGGGTAAATGTGGTAATATGAAAAAGCCTTAAATCTTCTGATTTAAGGCTTTTAATATGGAGCTAATGGCGGGACTCGAACCCGCGACCTGCTCATTACGAGTGAGCTGCTCTACCATCTGAGCCACATTAGCAACTGCGATATACGCAAGATAGCATATAACTTTGGCTGAGGTTTGTCAAGCAACGCGTCGGCAGCCTGGAAAGTTAAACTTCGAAAGTGGCCGGAAATTTTAAACTGATAGGAGAAACTCGTTATATGGATAACTACGCTTTATGGGGGATAGATAAATCCTTTGTCGAAAAAGCGAAAGAGATCGAGAAATCATTAGCAAAAGTATTTAAACGTTTAGATGATTTGCGCGAATACAACCAACTAAAAGTCCTCCATGCTATGCAGGAAGCCAGATTTTCTGAGGCCGGCTTTGCCGGTACTACGGGTTACGGCTATGACGATATGGGACGCGAACAGCTGGAGACAGTCTACGCTAAAGTTTTTGGCACCGAAAAGGCTCTGGTGCGACCGCAACTTTGTTCAGCTACCCAGGCTTTAAGCCTAACTTTATCTGCTATTTTGCGTCCTGGAGATGAACTTTTGGCGGCTACTGGTGCGCCTTATGATACTTTGCGACAAGTGATAGGCGCAGGGACTGCTTCCGCGGAGGCTGCGACAACCCCTGGCCATGGACACGACACTGGTTCACTTCGTGATTTCGGCGTTACTTTTAAGCAAGTCGAATTAAATGCTGACGGTACGATTGACCTTCAAGGCATTTTGGCTGCCATCAATCCAGCGACCAAAGTGGTACTGTTTCAACGTTCGCGCGGCTATGGATCGCGACCGGCTTTGTCCGTCTATGCTTTGGCTGAAGCTTTTGCGGCTGTGCATGCACTAAATGATAAAATTATATGTATGACCGACAACTGTTACGGCGAATTTACGGAAAAAGCTGAGCCGACCGACCTAGGATCTGACTTAGCTGTAGGCTCATTAATTAAAAATCCGGGGGGGGGTTTGGCGGCTACCGGAGCTTATGTAGTTGGAAAAGGTGATTTGGTTGAATTGGTTGCCAATCGTTTGTATGCACCCGGGTTAGGTCTGCATGTCGGGCCGATGCTGGGTCAGACAAGGTCGTTAGCCCAGGGATTTTATATGGCGCCACATGTTGTTACCGAATGCCTCAAGGGTTTGGCGTTGGCGGCGGCTGTTTTTGCCGAGGCCGGTTTTAAAAGCTCGCCTTCAGCTGAAGAAGAAAGATATGATATAATTCAGACTATTACATTTAATGCGCGCGAACCGATGTTGCAGTTTTGCCGAGCTGTTCAGGCGGCTTCTCCGATCGATTCCTACGTAACTCCGGAACCGTGGGCTATGCCGGGCTATGATTGTGAGGTTATCATGGCAGCAGGGGCTTTTGTGCAGGGTGCTTCTATTGAACTTAGCGCAGACGGACCGGTTAAACCTCCATTTACCGCTTTCATGCAGGGCGGTTTGGTATATGAAAATGTTAAACTTGCCGCTCTGTTGGCGGTGCAAAAAATAGCGGAGCAAAAGCGTAGCGCGAACAACTGAGTCAAATGCTGGGCTTGCGGCGGGTAAAAGTGCGGCTAGGGTAGCTGAGCAAGTTGCTGCAGCGTTGTAAAATATATTGTTATAAATAGGTGTGCATTGATTTTGAGGTGAAAATGTCAAATAAACAAGATGACTTTCTATATAATGCGGGCCGCTCCGGCAAACGAGCCGGCGGTGAATCGGAACGCCGCGACAAACGTCAGACCGATTATCGAACCGAGCAATATTCCGAGTCGCACAAGGTCGGCCGGTTCGAGCATGAATTCGACCGTCTGTCTGACGATTTTACCTTTCTTGGCAGCGACTCTGGCAAGCCGGATTCCGACAAATATATGTCGGCGGCCGATTTGTGGTGGCAAAAAAAATCCGCTTCCACCGAACGTCAAAGTCAATTTGTCGCTGACTACCGCGACAATCGGTTAGATCAGCCGAATGCTGCTTACCCAAGACAAACCGCTTCACCTAACAGCGAAACAGATTATGATGTGCAAACTGTTGCCGAACGCGAACGACGGGCTGCTGAACAGCGTGAGCTTAGACGACATCGAATGCGCCGCCAACGTCGCGTGCGCTTCCGCGCCGGCATTTTGTTGAGTTTGATTTTACTAACGCTGATACTTACATTTGTTCTCATCCGACTAATCGTCAACCGCAGTGCTAATCAAACCGGCTTAAGATTTATAACTTCAGGAACTTTGTATCGCACAGTGGACGGAAAAGCAATTGTTATCAGAAATGAAAAGGTGGAAAAAGCCGCGGCGGATGGTTTTGTTCAACCCCTAGCCGGCGAGGGGGAGCGCGTAGCCTATGGACAAAAACTGGCGTTGATTTCAGCAGAGGACATCGCGCCAATTCGTGGCCAACTTAATGACGTTTTACAAAAAATAAGCGGACGCGAGATGGAATTGATTAGCTTGGGCCAGTCCGAAGATGCCCAGAAAATTTACAACAAATCTGAAGATTCCTTGCGAGAACTTGTGCGTTCAATAGCTGTAGCAGCGGCCGGAGGCGAGGTACGAGAAGCGAAGGCGGCAGGACTTAGAATAAATTCCGTGCTTGAAAATCGAAATCGTGAGCTGAAAAAAATAAGTTTTAATGATCCCGTGCTAAAAGATTTGACGACAACCAGAGATAGGCTAGAACGTGAACTAACCAAGAAATCGCGCGTCATAAAAGCGGGGGTGGCCGGTTTGGCAACTTTCAGTGTCGACGGATTTGAGGACAAATTGCCTGGGGACAAGATCGACACAATCACCGGCGATAATTTGCAGGAAATTTTTAAAGCCAACTCCGATTTCAGTGATATTTCCGGTCAAACTGCCAAAGATCATCCAGTAATTCGCATGGTCAACGGACTTTATCAATATTTTGCCGTTTTAGTAAAAGAAAAAGATCTGGGAAATTTCAATGATGATAAAGTAGATATATATCTTCCTGATATGAAATATGAGTTGAAAGATTGCAGGATTACGCATCGTTTGCCGGCGAACGGCGGAACGTATTTGTTTATACGTACAGAAAAGAAAGTTGAAGGCTTACTGCGCGAACGCCGTGTCAATATTCAATTAAGGGTTTCGGCGGAACAAGGCTTGATCGTTCCTTTTTCTGCCCTGAAGTTTTCTGGCAACGAGTCTGATCTGGGGGAAATGGCCGTGGTGCAGTCAGGCTTTGCTCATTTTGCGAAAGTTAAAGTCGGTATTAGAAGTGGCGATAAAGCAGTGGTGACGCCCTTGAACGAGGACGCCAAGATAACGGCTGGTAGTTTGGTTGTGCAGAATCCGGCCGGAATAAAAGAGGGTGACAAACTTGAATGAAATGATGAAAAACGAAGAGATAAACATCGGCACGGTAAATAATGAAACGATAAGTAATGAAGCGGCAAGCAGTAAATCGGTATGCAGTGGACCTGCTTATACGGATTTGTTGCGTGAGCGCTTAGACGTGGTTCAGCAAAAAATTGTCGCCGCGTGTGCTGCAGCCAAGCGCGATCCGCGTGAGGTGCGGCTAATTGCGGTAACTAAAACCAAAAGCTTAGAGGAAATTAAGCCATTGTTAGAACTGGAGATTTACGATTGGGGCGAGAACCGTTGCCAAGAGATGTTGAGCAAACAGGCCGAATTGACGGAATTTGATTTGGCGGCTGGGCCGGGGAAGAGAGCGGAGATCGAGTTGAGAGAGGCGGCATCGGAAAATTCAGGTCGTCCAGGTCAGACTCAGGCCAACGTCGTTGCCGATAACCCGATCAACTGGCATCTTATCGGCAGCCTGCAAAAAAACAAGGTTAAATATGCCGTCGGAAAAACTTGCCTTATTCATTCAGTTGATTCGCTTGAACTGTTGCTGGCTATTAATGCTAGAGCGGCCAAACTGGCTCAGGCTGGCGCGGATGCTTTTTGCCAACCCGTTTTGCTCGAAGTAAACTACAGTGGTGAGACCTCAAAACACGGGTTTGCGCCTACCGCCATTGCGGAAATTTTAAGCAGCTTGAAGCCGGGAGATGTGAGTAATATACGTATTGACGGCTTGATGACCGTGGCACCGAAAGACGCAGCCCCGGCTGCTTTGATTGAAATATTCAACGGTGTCAGAAATCTGCGTGATCATTTGAATAAAAGTCACCCCTGGTCCGATACGCCTGAATTGAACAAAGCCGTCAATTTACGAGAACTTAGCATGGGCATGAGTCATGATTATCCATTGGCGATTGAAGCCGGAGCTACTATGATAAGATTAGGTACGGTTTTACTCGGCCCTAGAGTGATTCATCCAGCTGAATAATATTAAAATATAATTACAAAAGAAATACAATATAATAACTAATATTGTGTTTTGATTAAGCCTAAAACGATAGTAATGCCAATATTGCCTATCCTATATGTAGTTTTAATTTATAAAACATATATTATATTGCTTAACATCAGATTGACTAAACACCGCAAATATTTTAAGGTGTATGAAGAATTTATTTGAGGTGATACGATATGGCTGTCAGTATGACTGAAGTTAACAATGTTTATGATGAACCCGTCCGGTCAGAAAAATTGACCACCAGAATATTCAACCGTATCAAGAACACGGTATTTAATGATGTGGATATGGAAGACAACGAACACAGACCTGCCTATGAAGTAAACGTAAATGCTGAAGATATGCGTTTAAATGAATTGCCGAATCGAAATGCCGCTTGGAATCGCCGCTCGTATAGGACGAATCCGACCGAAACCGAAGCTGCTGCGCCGGATACCATGTACAATCATCGTATTGTCAGTTTGCAACCGTATAGCTTGGAGGCAGCGCGCAATATCATAGCACAAGTGAGAAATAATAATTCTGTAATTTGTAATTTCGAAGGAATGGATGAAAAAAGCTCCGAACTAGCCTATTGTTTCATCAGTGGCGGTGCAAGTGCGCTCTCAGCCGGATTTCAGCAGGTGAGCAAATATATTTTTGTCCTTACGCCGCGCTCAGTGGTTATGATTAATGGTATGAACGAAGAAGAGAAACGCTATCGTTCTGAGAATGATATGGAAAGATGAATGAATTCAAAACGTCCGGAAAAATCAAAGCGATTGCTTTCGACCTTGATGGAACTTTGCTGAATACAATAACAGATCTCGCAGCCGCTATGAATTTTGCTCTGGCCAAAAACGGGTTGACACCGCGAAATTTGTCGGAATACAACCACTTGGTGGGAGGGGGCATACCTAAACTCATCGAGCGGATTTTTGCCCGACAAGATCCGCCGTGGACAAAAGCTGAACACCAAGATTTATTCAATATCCTTCAGGCGGACTTTGACACCCGTTATCGCGAGCATTTGACTGACGCTACCCAACCTTACCCAGGAATTATTCCGTTGCTCAAAGGATTGGTTGCATGCGATTATTCGGTAGCTGTTTTGACGAATAAACCGGATAAATTTGCTCAGATATTGGTAGAACATTTTTTCTCATTTATACCGTGGCGAGCCGTTATCGGGCAGAAAGCGGGATTTTTGCCCAAGCCGGACTTGCGAAATTCACAGCAGCTTGAGGAAATAACTGGCCTGTCTTTACAAAACTGGGCGATGGTCGGCGATTCGGATGTCGACGTTTATACTGCAAAAACTGCCGGCATGCTCGGAATTGGTGTTGACTGGGGATTCCGTGGCGAAGCTGAGCTGCGTCGAGCCGGTGCAGACTTCGTGGCTATAAAGCCATCCGATATCTTTGCTTTTCTGAATGTGGCAGGCAAGTAGGGATGCAATGAAAATTTTTTTTAATTCCGAAGTTGATGCATATGGAATACAAGATTTGCTGCGTTTGTTTTTTGGAACTTGCACGCGCCTTGTTGAACCGACAAATAACGTCTTGCTTGGTTTCGCGGTTGATTTAGCAGATAATTTAGCTGAAGGCTCTGCAAAGGAGTTCGCAGAAGATTTGACGTGGGCTATCTTGGCTGAAGATGACGACTGCCGCATATTCGAATTGAGCGGAATGCACGGATGGACAAGCGATTGCCTAAATACAACGGATGCCTGCCTAAATCTTAACTTAGCGGAAAATAGAGCCGCGGTTTTAGCTTCAGCGAGGCTTTTGGCTTGTCGAGATGACAGCCTCAATTTACTTATCCAAATCGGTCTGGTCGGAAAGCCGGCTGAATTTTGCCGTCCTAAACGTGATAATAAGCGTTTGCTGTACTTTGCCCTATGTAAGCTTACCGGCAAGACATTCCCTTGGGGCAGCTTAACCGGAATCAGACCTACTTTGATCGCTGCGGAAGCCATGAAAATTACACCGAACCACGCGGCAGCGGAAAATTTACTGGTTCGTTATTATGGTGTGAGTCTTTTCAAAGCGCAGCTGGCCTTGACTACGGCGCGGGAAGAACAGCATATTTTACGTCAGCTTCCGCCGGATACCTGCGGGGTTTACATTGCCATTCCCTTTTGCCCCACAAGATGTCTGTACTGTTCTTTCAGCACTAATGAAGGAATAGATCCTCCCAATGATTTGATTAATCGCTATATTGATGCACTTAGTGAAGAAATTGAACTCACTTTCGCGCAGTTGCCGTTTAAAATCTCCACCCTTTATGTTGGTGGTGGCACTCCGGGCATACTTTCGGCAGAGCAAATAGCGCGGCTTGGGCAAATTATTCATCGAAATATCGAATTTATTCCAGGCGCAGAGCTGACCTTCGAGGCCGGCCGACCGGATCGAGTAGATCAGCCCGCTTTATCCGCCGTATATGAAGCTGGTTTTCAGAAGATTTGCCTTAATCCCCAGACTTTCCATGACCGCACCCTCGCTTTGGTCAATCGTCAGCATACGGTGGAGCAACTTATCTCAACTTACGAAATGGCGCGTCGAATGCCGTTTACCAATATAAACATGGATCTTATCCTTGGATTGCCAGGTGAGACGGAGGCTGACATGCGTTATACCCTAAAAAAATTGGAAAGTTTGGCCCCAGACAGTTTTACCCTACACAGTCTGGCAATTAAACGCGCTTCCAACTTAAAGTTGCAGGCAGAAGATTGGTTGGATGTAGGAGCGGTTCATCGCCGTAATAAAGTGTTGGAAAGTTTGCAAGAAGAAGGACGCGCCTTGGCCAACCGACTCTGGTTGGTTCCGTACTACATGTATCGGCAAAAAGATGGAGTCGGCGGGTTAGAAAATTTAGGCTATGCCCGTCCAGGCTGCGGTAATCGCTATAACTTGGCCATGATGGGGGACGGCTTGTCAATACTGTCCTTTGGGGCTGGGGCTATGAGCAAGGCGGTGAGTGGTGACAAAGTTGAACGCAGTCCAAATGTGCGGTCAATTCAAGCTTATATAGAGAGACATCGCGAGATGAGCGAGCGGAAAATCATTCTGTTCCGGCAAATGAATGATAATGTGATAAAAAGTGTTCATTTTTAGTAAAGAATTTTGTCCGATTTAGAGATTGTTATGCATAAGTGCAGAGAAGTATTGTTTTTAAAATATTTAATACTATAATGTATTGAAATGAGTTGCAACAAAAGTATCAACTAAACAAAGTAAGAGTAAAAGACAAGAAGTAAGAGAAACTTGCCGCGGCGGTTGACACTAGGTAGCCTAGTAAGAATCCAGGCAATAACGCAAAACCAGGCGATTCCAACAACCCCAGCAGTAGCGGTAATCGGCACTTCGCACAATGATGCAATATTGGCATAGGAGGAGGGACTATGACAAAAAAGTTTAAGCTGTCACTAGCTATTCAAATTCTTATAGCTCTTTTTTTGGGCATAATTTTTGGCCTTGTTTTAATGAAGACAGGACATGTTGATTTTGCCAATTCTTATCTTAAACCATTGGGGCAGATTTTCCTTAATTTATTGAAATTCGTTGTTGTACCGCTAGTTTTAACCTCTATCATAGATGGGGTAATTTCCTTAAAAGATATAAGAAAGGTAGGCACGATCGGCTTAAGTACGATTATTTACTATGCTTTAACCACGGCTTTTGCCGTCGCCGGCGGACTGCTTTTTGCCAATCTTTTTAAGGGAACATTCCAACTGTTACAAACAACAAATTTGAAGTTCGATCCTGGTAAAGCCACCAGCTTCATGTCAACCTTGGTAGGACTTTTCCCAAAAAATGTTTTAGGCCCTTTGGTTGAAGCCAATATGTTGCAAACCATCGTTATTTCTCTTTTAATAGGTTTTGCGATTATAATTGCCAAAGAAAAGGGTACCCCGCTTGCTAAAATCAATCGCTCGATTGAAGACATATTCATGATCATAATGGAGATGATCGTCAAAATATCCCCGTACGCCGTCTTTTGTTTGATAACTCCGGTTATTGCCGCTAACGGTGCTCAGGTAATCGGATCTTTGACAATGGTTTTACTGGCAGCATATATAGCTTATATCGTTCATTTGACCGTTGTTTACTCATTTACCGTTAAGGCTTTAGGAAAAACTTCTCCCCGCAAATTCTTTCAAGCCCTTATGCCGGCTATGATCTTCGCTTTTTCTAGTGCATCTTCTGTCGGAACTTTACCTATTAATGCGTCTTGTTTGGAAAAAAACTTGAAAATAAGAAAAGATATTGTCAGCTTCGTTCTTCCTTTAGGAGCAACGATAAACATGGACGGAACTGCTATTTACCAAGGTGTTTGCGCAGTCTTTATCGCGGCCTGCTACGGAATAGATTTGTCGGCAAGCCAATTACTTACCATTGTCTTGACCGCTACTTTAGCAAGTATAGGTACCGCAGGAACCCCTGGATCAGGGATGATTATGCTGGCGATGGTTTTGCAAAGTGTCGGATTGCCGGTGGAAGGAATAGCCTTGGTAGCCGGAATCGATCGAATCTTCGATATGGGCAGGACGGTTGTCAATATAACGGGAGACGCCAGCTGCGCGGTAATTGTCAATCGCCGCGAAACATTGCGAGAATTGAGAGCAGCGGCTGCACATGCTGAAACAAGTGCCGATAAAAACGATAACCAGAGTGAAACAGTGACGGATTAACTTCAGACGCAGCTTACCACGTAACTTGAACAGTTGACTTTGATAGCACTAAATTGTATAATTTCGTGGTACCGTTCGATTCCGGTCTCCAATGCCAGCAGTTGTGGCAACCAAAAATCGACGAGTCTGATTACAGGAGGAACAATATGTACGCAATTATCAAAACAGGCGGCAAACAATACAAAGTTGCCGAAGGCGATGAAATCTTTGTTGAGAAAATTGCCGGAGAATCCGGTGCAACAGTTGATTTCAACGAAGTTTTAGCTTATTCAACCGAAACAGGATTGGTCATGGGCGAGGCTGCTGAGGCGGCCAAAGTAACCGGCGAGATCGTGAAACAAGGCAAAGGCAAGAAACTTGTTATTTTCAAGTATAAAGCCAAGAAAGGTTTTCGTCGCAAACAAGGACATCGTCAACCGTACACTCGTGTACGCATAACTGCGATTAAAGCATAAGCGATACGAAAAAATAAGACGGTGATTACGGTAACATTTCATTCACTAGCGGCGGAAAGTCAACTGAACGGTTTCAGTTTAGTTGGTCATGCAGGGTACGCCAAACCCGGTCAACCGGATATCGTTTGTGCAGCCCTTACGGCCTTGAGCACAGGAACGATTGGAACTTTGCAAGATATATTGCAAGTACCGATTGCTTACGAAGTTGAGGATGGCAACATTGCCTGCATGGTTCGCACCGATGGCCTTGATGCCGGTAAGTTACATGATGTCGATTTGATTCTGCGTAGCCTACAGTTGGCTGTACAACAGATCGAATTGAGCTATGGCGATGAATATGTTAAGATTAATTAGTCTGTAATAGGAGGACACCATGATTTTAGTCAATTTACAATTACTCGCTCACAAAAAAGGTGGCGGTAGCACCAAGAACGGTCGTGATTCAGAAAGCAAACGTTTGGGAACCAAGCGTGCTGACGGACAGTTCGTCTTAGCCGGCAACATCTTAGTGAGACAACGTGGTACTAAGGTTCATCCAGGAACTAACGTTGGAATCGGGTCAGATGATACACTTTATGCCCGCGCTGACGGTAAGGTCAAGTTCGAGCGACTCGGCAAAGACCGTAAACAGGTTAGTGTTTACCCGGTTGAAGCTTAAAGATATAAGTCTTGATGATCAAAGTCCGGTTATAGCAACCGGACTTTTTTAAATTAAGCGGCTAAGTACGGCGTGACTGTAGCGGAAATGCTGCTTAAATTGTAACAGTAGGAGATTCTGGCAGGAGATTTTATGTTTATAGATTATGCCAAAATATTTTTAAAATCTGGTAAAGGTGGCGACGGCAGGGTTAGTTTCCATACCGCCAAATACGTTCCTAATGGGGGGCCGGATGGTGGCGACGGCGGTGACGGCGGCAGCGTTATATTTGTTGCTGATGCCAATTTATCAACCTTACAAGATTTTCGATATAAGCGAAAGTATATGGCCGAGGACGGCGAAATGGGTGGTAGACGCAACAAAACTGGTAAGAATGGCGCAGATCTATATGTCAAAGTTCCGGTTGGCACGATTATTAAAGACGCCCAAACCGGTCGCCTGTTGGCAGATTTCACTGCCAATGGTGAAGAAGTAGTAATTGCTGAAGGCGGTAAAGGCGGCAAAGGAAATGTCCGCTTCGCTAACCCTGTGCGTCAGGCACCTAACTTTGCCCGAGCTGGTGAGGCAGCGACGGAAATGGAAGTTATAATCGAGCTCAAATTGCTTGCAGATATCGGTCTGATTGGTATGCCTAACGTTGGTAAATCAACTTTACTCTCGGTGGTTTCTGAGGCTAGACCGGCAATTGCTGACTACCATTTCACGACACTTGAACCAAATCTCGGCATTTGTACCGTCGGTGAAAAACATTTTGCAATAGCTGATATCCCTGGTCTTATTGAGGGCGCTTCGGACGGCTTGGGTTTAGGTCATAATTTCCTCCGTCACATCGAACGCACACGACTATTGCTTCATCTGGTTGATGTCAGCGGCTCAGAAGGTCGTGATCCTCTGGATGATTTTAAACAAATAAATAATGAACTGGCCAAGTTCGACAGCGATTTGGCGAAGCGTCACCAATTGGTTGTGGCCAGCAAAATTGATTTAGCAACAGAGGCGCAGCTTAAGTCTTTCCATACCGCAATTGAGGGGCAAGGCTATGAGGTGTTCGATATTTGTGGCCCGATACATGAAGGTGTGAATAAGTTGATGCAAAGGGCAGCTGCTTTATTGGATGAGTTGCCGGAGACTGTCTTGCGCCCGCAACCGGAGCTGGCGACAAAGGTTTACACTTATGACGCGCAATTGTTCAACATAAAAGCTGTGCCAGGCGGTTTTGCCGTAGTTGGCAAGTGGGCGGAAAACTTGGTTAATTCAACCAATTTCGAGGATGTCGAATCTTTGCAATATTTCCAACGTCTGTTAAAAACCAAGGGTGTTATTGATGCATTGGTTGCGGCCGGAATAAAAGAAGGCGACACAGTTCATATATATGATATAGAATTTGAATACGTGCCTTAAAGGCAAGACGGCTGTTTCGATACATTAGCAAATCAGACTTTCACGGTGTATTTTTATGCCGGAATTTTAAAGGAGAAATAAATGTTAACCGGTAAACAAAGAGCGTTTTTACGCGGTCTAGCAACTGAAATCCCGGCTGCGATTCAAATCGGCAAGGACGGACTTGATGCGGCCAATATAACTACTTTTCAGCAATATTTAAGTAAGCGGGAGTTGGTAAAGGCAACGGTTCTCAAGACCTGCCCGGTTACTCCTCGCGAGGCGGCCGAAGCAATGGCTGCAGCTTTAAAAGCTGAGGTTATTCAAGTGATCGGACGAAAGTTCACGTTATATTTACCCAATCTTGAGTTGCGAAAAATAGGCAAAGCCATAGTCTTGCCCTAAGCCTGGAGCCGGCAAGAATGAAACGCAAGATGAAAACGGCAAATACTTACGATAAACCTGTGTTTATTGCAGAGACGACATGGGGTGACGACAAGTTTTCGTCACATGTGTTTCTAAAAAGACTTTACTTTGCGCTATAATACTATTGGAAACAAGAATTATATTCCGCTTTGGACATACAGCTAATGCAGTTTAAAAAGTTATTTGGCTGTGTGGGCTGGAGGTGCAGCTGGTTTGTACAGGTCGGTTCTACAGTTCAGTTCTACAGGGCAGTTTACAGTCAGCTGTCTGTTCTGATCTAAGGCGGAGTTTTAATAATGATTTGCCATTGCTTGACTGGTGTAGCGAACCGCAGGCAGTAGCAATTTTGGTGCTAGACGTAAAACACGTTAAACGTAAAACAAAAACAGGGAGAGAAACAAAATGACTAAGTATGTATGCGATCTGTGCGGCTATATTTACGATCCGGAAGTGGGCGACGAGGACAATGGGATTGAACCTGGTACTGCATTCGCTGATTTGCCGGAGGATTGGCTGTGCCCGTTGTGCGGAGCTGCTAAGGATCAGTTCAGTGTTGCTGACTAGTTCAGTGCGAACGGCAGCTTGATGCCGTGAGTGGCTAAGACTATTTCACCGCAGTGCCACCAATACGGCAGCATCAGTTCGGTCGGCATCCGGCTAAATCGGGTAAGCAGTATTGCGAATTTCACCTTTATTTTCGATATGAGTGGAATTCGGACAGACAAAGGCCGCTCTATGGAGCGGCTTTAATATTTTGCTTAGTTAAAATTATTTTATGACTTGTTTTGTAGTAAAATAAGTGAGGATATTGATTTTTGAACGCAGCCGGGCTGATTTTGCCGGTTTGGCTTGAGACTTATTTGAACTCATTTGAACTTATTTGGACTCATTTAAGACTCGCGTAAGGCTTAGCCAAGGTGGTTTGACTGCAAATACAACAGGCGATAGGAGGAAAAAATGCCATTAGAAAAAATTACCGATAACGTATATTCGGTCGGTGCTCAACACTTTGATCGGGAATTGTTCGACGCATTAATGCCGTTGCACTATGGGACGACTTACAATTCGTATTTTATCCAAGGTACCAAGGCGAACGCACTAATCGATCCGGTCGAGCCGGAAAAAATTGCTGACTTGCTGAAAAATTTAGAGGATTTGCAAGTTAAAAAGATAGATTATATTATTAATTTGCACACTGAACAGGATCACTCCGGCGGAACGCCATTCATGTTGCAACGCTGGCCGGACGCACAGCTGGTGGGTACAGCCAAAGTCGCCGAATTGGCAGAGCTGCATTTGCATTTGCCCAAAGAAAAATATATGCTCGTTAAAGACAATGACAAGCTGGAATTAGGCGGTAAGACTTTGGTTTTCCGTAGCATCCCCTTTGCGCATTGGCCGGATAACACAACCGCATTTTTGGAAGAAGACAACATAATTTTCACTTCAGACCTGTTTGGTTCTCATTTGGCCTGTGGTTCAATGTATAACGACGATGTTAAACTGCAGATAAGAGCCGCCCGCGATTATTTTGCAGAAATAATGATGCCTTTTTCAACGCAATGTGCAAAATACACAAAATGGGTCAAAGAACTTAATCCTTCCATAATCGCCGCCGCCCACGGACCGCTGTGGCGCAATCCGTCCGACATTCTCGATAAATATGAAGAGTGGACAGGCGACAAAAGACAGCGTAAAACCGTCATTGGTTATGTTTCAATGCACTCTAGCACGCAAGAAATGATTCAACGTTTAATTCTGCGTTTGAAAGATCGCAACATGCCGTACACGCTCTACAACTTGGCGGCGCATCGCGACAGTATGTCGGTAGCTGTTGGTGAGATGGCCGGTGATCTAGTTGAAGCAGGGGGGCTTATCTTGGCGGCACCTACGGTGTTAGTCAATCCGCATCCGGCTTGTTTGTATGCGGCTGCTGTAGTCAATACCTTGAAGCCGAAAATAAAGGTTGCCGGGTTCATGAGTTCTTATGCTTGGGCAAGTAAAGCTGAACAATTTTTAACAACTGGCCTGAGTGCGATAAAAACAGAAACTTTGCCGGTGCTGATGGTTAAGGGCGCGCCAACCGAGAAGGATTTTGAGCGTGTCGATGAGTTTGCCAACGCTTTTGTGGATAAAATGGATGAGCTCTGCAAATAAAGCAGTTTCACAAAACATATGCTGCTTGGCGGTCGGAGCAACTGAACTCCCATTGCTGTTGTTGAGTAAATGCGAACAAACATAACCGCGTGGCATAGATGCACATAATTGCATAATTGAAAAATGGGCCTTATGAGCGAAATCCGTCTTGTAAGGCCTTATTTTGGCTCTTGGCCTTATTATGGCTTGTTGGCCTTATTATCCATGGAATATAGCTCTAAAGTATAATTTATCCAATCCAATACAGATCTTCACTCAGATATTCGCTGTATTACGGCTGTTTAGGATCGTCGTTTTTTCGATTAAACGGATCTACCAGATATCGGTACAATTCAGCCGTATTTTGCCGCCAACGTTTACCCAGATCCTCCGCTGCCTCACTTGTGGGCACAATTATACGATATTCAAAAGTCAGACGATTATTATCTAGTAACTGCAAGACTGCCCAATAGTCGCCGTAGCCGGAAGGCAAAACTTTCGCTGTCGCTTCTTCGAAAAACTGCCTAGAGTTAGAAAAATTAGCCAAAAATTTCAGCACCGGATCAGGCATGGTAGGATTAAGCGTATGCAAAAGTTCCTTCCCGGTCTCTGTCAGATCCCAGCGCAGTAACGGCTCGCCGTCAGCTGCGAGCAAAGATTCATTTTTGCGCAAAGAAAGTTGTGCCAATTTTTTTTCTTTCATTTCCTGTTTGATCTGTGAGTAGGTGAAATAATCCATATACATTGATGCGCAACAGGTATTGAGTAAATCGGCATCGGTCAATCCAGGTTTGGCCGCAATCAGGGCCAAAAAAACATAACGGGCTATTACTTCAGATTCAGCAAATTTAGACATAATTCTCCATTACAAAATATGGCAGCTGAACTTGCTTGCTTTTTAACTCTCCCAACATAGGTATTCGGGATTGGAGTGTGGTAAAGTAGGCGGTCAGCGCTTTTTTAATTCATCCAAAATAGCTGCCAACAGTTCATTGTCACTTGGCGTCGCAGGTTTGGCGTTTTCCGTAGCTTCTTGTTGATGTTCAAGAACTGATTTTGCTTTGTTATAGATTTTAAGAACTATGAATAAAACAAAGGCGACGATAATAAAATTTATTATGGCATTGATCAGATTGCCGTAAGTTATGGCTATTTCAGGCTTTGCACCTTCGGCTGAAGCCAAAACGGCTTTGAGATTGGCAAAGTCGATACCGGCTAGTATGAAACCGATAACCGGATTGATTATATCCTTGACCACTGAATTGATCACCGTGGTGAATGCGGCGCCGACGACAATACCGACGGCCATATCAATCACGCTGCCGCGCATTATAAAACTTTTGAATTCATTGATAAACTTTTTCATGCGGACTCTCCTTTCACCGTTTGCCTGATTTGGCTTGCCGCAAATTACGAAAAAAGTTGCTGAGAGCTGTGCTGCATTCGTCGGCCAGAATCGCACCAGTGTAGCCAACATGGTGATTAAGCCCGGGTAGATCGAAAATATTTCCGCAACTTACCACCGCCCCACCTTTAGGATCGGATGCACCGAAATAGACATGACGAATTCTAGCTTGCTGAATTGCTCCAGCACACATTATGCACGGCTCTAAAGTAACATAAATATCACACTCGGGCAACCGCCAGCTCTTAAGCTTGCGTTCGGCTTGCAATATGGCGGAAATCTCGGCATGGCCAGTGATCAGATTGCTGTTTTGACGTGAATTGCGCCCGTGGGCAACGATGCGTCCTTGATAAACAATTACTGCACCTATGGGGGCTTCGCCTTTACGCTCGGACAAGGCGGCCTGGTGAAGCGCTCGACGCATAAAATATTCCGGCGAGCGTGGGATGAGGGGAGAGGTAGAAAGATC
The DNA here is from genome assembly GCF_000025225.2 of Mageeibacillus indolicus UPII9-5. Lineage (NCBI taxonomy): Bacteria > Bacillati > Bacillota > Clostridia > Eubacteriales > Oscillospiraceae > Mageeibacillus > Mageeibacillus indolicus. Next base: position 1,092,603 of record NC_013895.2, on the reverse strand, counting down.
TGTTGGCTGCAACCTACTCATGAATTTTGTAACATAAATTTGAAATCACTGACAAACATTTTTACACAGTCGGTAATGCGCTGCGGCAAAGGTAAATTGTCATCGGCGATACGTACCCGACACTTATTAATCGGAACGATATACTTAATTGCTTCTGAGGAGCCGATAGAGTTGGCCATGGCAGGAGAAAGCTCACCTAATAAAGAATTGGCGGATAAAATTCCGGCCGGACCTAAAATGTAGTCAGCTTTTTGAGCATTATAAATAATGGCGGATTCTCCGGTCGCGCCTAAGTCGGCACCGGACTTCAACATGTTTTGGGTAGCGGCCGAATTGGTCCCACATGCCAAAAGCGTGTATGAAAATTCTTCTGCCGGCAAATATATCCTTACTTGCTCAATTAATTCTTTGCCAAGTCCACCACCTTGGCCGTCTATGACTAATACTAACGGTATCCTCATAATTCCACCTTACAGACCATCTATGCTAATGTTAAATGATTATATATTATGAGATATTCTATATAAAAAATAAAAATATAGCTGCCTTAAATAAGACAGCTATAAGATGCATAAATTTTATTTGTTTACTTGTTCTTTTAAGCGCTTGCCTGGTTTAAAAGCAGGCGATTTGGATGCAGGAATCATAATTTCGGTTTTGGTTGCGGGATTGCGCCCTTTACGAGCAGCTCTTGCTCTTACTTCAAAGGTGCCGAAACCCGTAAGAATGACCTTGTCGCCCTTGATTAAGGCATCAGAGATTGTGTTTAGAACTGCGTCTAAGGCTTCCTCACTACTTTTCTTGGTTAAATTGGCGGCCTTAGCAATGGACGCAATTAAATCATTTCTCTTCATTCTGATTTTCCTCCTATGGAAATAATTTCGTGTTGTACTATACCTACTAACGATAAATGTGTCAAGACGAATGATCGGTTCTATTTTGCCTTACTAACGTACAAAAATAGTGGAGCGGGTAAGGGGAATCGAACCCCCACTCTCAGCTTGGGAAGCTGATGTTCTACCATTGAACTATACCCGCGCGAACACTACTATTATACCCGAGTTTCAGTATTCGTCAACACTGCAATCTGGCATACAGTCAAATTATGCCATTATTACTGTAAAAATTACGCAAAATTTTGATCAGTATGTAAGTGTCTGCTACACCACCGGTTTCACGCACCGAATGCATTCCCCAAATAGCATTGCCGATATCGACTGTTGGGCAGTGCAGATATGCGGTGCTGATCGGTCCGATAGTTGAGCCACCCGGACGATCGCTGTGATTGACAAAATATTGGAACGGTGCTTCAGCTTGACGACACAGTTCTTTGAATACGGCGGCTGATCCGGCATCGGTGGCGTAAGAAAGGTTGGCGGCCAATTTTATAACCGGTCCATGATTGATCCGTGGATGATTTACTGGATCGGCAACTTCAGGATAATGAGGATGCACTGCGTGAGCCTGATCGGCGGAAATTAGAAAAGAATTGTTTAGACAGTTTAAGAATCCTAGCCGATCGCCACCTGAGGCCAAAAATAAAGATTCGAGCATGTCGCGACAAAACATGGAAGCGGCTCCTTGGCGTGAGCGGCTTCCTACTTCCTCATTGTCTGAGGCAAAGGCGACACAAGTTGCCGTGGCGGAGGTTGACTTGATCAGCGAACTTACCGCTGCAAACGACATGGCAACATTGTCCAGACGCGGGCTACTGAGCAATTCGTGATTCAGACCAACGACGCAGGGAGGCTGAATGTCGTATACGTATAGGTCATAGTCTATGATATCCTCGCTTGGACATCCGAGCTTGGCGGCACAGATGGTTTCGATGAGCTTTAGTTTGTTAAGCTTATTTTGTTGCTTCGAGGCCGGGACATCGGCATCGGTGCCAGCGACATTACCAAAATTATTGACGGTACGTCCGAAATCTTCTACTGAATCGGCCAGAGCTATAACCGGCAGAAGCATCTTTTGTCGTATTATCGGTTCGCCTTCGTTTACTTTGCGATTCATGTGTATGGCTAAGTTAGGGAGTATTAGCAATGGGTCAACCAAGTCGATCAACTCATCACGCAATTTCCCATCCTTACGATAAACGATGCGCCCGGCCAAGGAAAGGGGGCGGTCGAACCAAGTGTTCAAAATGGGGCCGCCATACACTTCTGTATTTAGGAGCAGGCATCCCTCACGTTCTATGATCGGGTTAGGCTTAATTCGCAAAGTCGGTGAATCCGTGTGAGCACCGACAATTTTAAAACCATTTTCCAACGGTTTTTCTCCGATACGGAAGGCCATTAAAGCAGATTTGTTTTGGGTTATAAAGCCTCTCATGCCGGGTTCCATCTTCGTAATCCCGGTTGCCGTATAATCGTTAAATCCGGCAGCTTTGAGCATTTTGACCAGAGCTGCGGTGGAATGAAAGGCGGAATGGCTAGCGGCAAGTACTTTCATCAGTTCATCAAGCGAAAGTTTAGCTTCTTCGGTTAAATTTAACATTTTGCTACCTCACAATTTGGTTGATACAGATTTGTTTCAGCCGGTTTGTAGTATTTTAGCACAACGATTGTTCTCTTACTATTAGTAATTCACTATCACAAATCATATATTTGCAATTTTGTATAAATTTTATGCTCCGGGGTAGATGGTAAAGCTTAAACCTAGGCTGATTAGCCAAAAAGGCAGTAAAGGAATTTTGCTGCTTAGTGATAATGAATATGTAGGTTTCACGGTATGTTTGATCTTGGCCAAATAGATGTTTCGGCACAAGAATATTCCAGCTTTTCCTGTGATAAACAATATGACACCGATTAAGGCAGCCGCTAGCGTGAAATAGGTGCGCAACGTCCCGAAGATGATGCCGTTGCAAAGTAGTTGTTTGCTGTCTGCGCCACCCCAGCCATTTAAGCGATAAATAATGTAACCGACAATTAAATGAAGAGGGAAAAGGCTGAGTTGTTTAATGGCGACGGGAGAAAGAAAACATAGGGCAAGTGCGACCGTGCCGAGCAGGCCGTGCCAAATAAGCGGAACTCGGGAGGTTAACGCATCTTCCAAAGCGATCCTGTAAAGCAAGTACACTAATAATAAACAAAGAAAAACATCCATTGCCAGATATCCGTCCTCTCAACCGTGATTATCATCTTAGGTTGAGTTTAAACAGATGAGCAAGGGAGGGAACCGACAAGTTTCGTCAAAAAACGACAAATTTCGCCAGAACACGAAAATGTTCACCAAACGATGAGACTCCATACCAAACGGCCGACAAAGCAGCAGAGATTACATGGCTTGACACTGGGGGCAATACACGGTGCTGCGACCTGATATGCGCGTAGTTGCAAGAATACCGTTACACCGTGGACAAGCTTGCCCCGCCCGTCCGTAGACACATAATAGAGATTGAAATCCACCTCGTTTGCCGTCACCATCTCGGTAGTCACGAAAAGTCGTACCGTGGTTGGCGATCGATAATGAAAGTAGGCGTATAGTTTCGTTGACCACTTGTTCCCAAGCCGCTTCGGAGATACTTCCGACCGGTATACAGGGGTGCAGCCGGCAGGCGTATAGAATCTCGTCAGCATATATGTTCCCCAACCCGGCGATAACGGTTTGATCCAACAAAAAGGATTTGATTTTAGCGTGTGGATGTTTGCTGGCGGCTGTTAGCAGGTAAGCTGGAGTGAAGTCAGGGCTTAGCGGCTCGGCTCCTAGTGAATTATAACCGAATTTATAGCTTTTAAGCTCAGTGTCATTCAGCAGAATGAGCCTCCCAAAACGCCTAGGATCAGAATATCGCAGCTCTGCATGTGCAGGCAAACCTACGGAATGCGAAACAGCAAATATCACATGCGTATGCGGCAGACAGGGAGAAGCTAAATCTTCCGTATAAGTGAAACGCCCGGTCATCCGCAAATGCGCCACCAAATGCAGGTTACTGTCGAGAACGAAGTCCAAGTATTTGCCGCGTCGGTTAATGGCGGTCACTTTAACATCACGGCACGGCAGATCACCCGGATTGATCCAAACCTGTGGATGAAACGGTTGCTTCAACGTTAAATACTCATCCAACAAATGTGGCGCAAGACTGCGGCGGATATTTTCAACTTCCGGCAATTCAGGCATAAGTACCCCTCGCTTTTCAGATGATAGTGTTTTAAGAATATATTAAAACTACCATTCAAAGCAAGCTACTTCGTTATAATCGCACAAATAACCGAAGAGAGTGACCGGAGGCAAACCCATAACTTCGGCAATAACTATCAAAAGGTCGAGATCGATATGCACCTGGGCATTTTCGATGCGCGAATATACGGTTTTATTTAGATTTAGCAGTTCTGCCATCTGGGTTCGTGAGAGATTACGGGCAGTTCTGTAAACTTTCAAAAGATATGACAACTTGTTATAATTAATTCTCATAGCATTTACCTACTTAATAATTGTGCGTAATCTTTTAAAAAATCGGCCAGTGTGTAATTTACATGTTTACTATAAAGCTAAATGGAAAATAAATTGTTACGCTAATGTTAACTACGAAATACGTTTTTATTAGTGGTCAGGTTTTTGCTGCATATAATTAACTTTAAATTATGCAGATTATTTGATAATTTGCCTGGTTTGGTGGCTATCTGTTCCTTGGTTTTGGCTGCTGGCAAGGCTTTTGCGGCAATTTTTCTTCACCACAACTAAAGTAAGTTACCATGCTGTGCTGCCGGCAGTCAATTGCTCAACGGTTCACTGCCTACGAAAAATAGCAGCACCTGTCAAATCACTTTGGTGAACAGATGCAGTTCTGCAGAAGTACATTCGCCTTGCCCCTGGTAGCTGTTCTGACGAGGAGCTAGCAATTTTTGGGCATCTCCTCTGTTAAAACTAGGCAGAGGCTATTCGTTTTACTTGAATTTACGGTAATTGCGAGAAATTAATTTATGAAATCTTGACAAATTTTGGCTCTGATTTGACAATGGTAATACTTATTGCGCCTTGCCCTTGGACAGAAAGAAAAATTTGCCGTTAAGCCTGTGGGCTAATGTCGGCCTAGGTGGTAAGGTTGTGTGCGAAATCAGACAGACGAATGAGAATTATGATAAACTTTAGTCGAAATATTTTACAATATGCTTGGATGTGAGGGTAGCGATATATGTACATAGTTTTGCCGACTTTGCTTGGAGTGGAAGCTTTGGTGTCTGCTGAAATACAGAGATTAGGTTTTTCTCGCACCAACATTGAAGTAAGAGACGGCCAAGTTTTCCTTAAAGTTGCCGATGATTGGGCAGCCGTTTCACGCAGTGTGGCTGAATTAAATGTCAATATTGCTTGCGGCGAAAGGGTTGAAGTGGAAATTTTGCGCGCCGAAGTAACCACCTTTGACCAATTGTTTGAAACGGTCACCAATTATCCTTGGGAGAACATAATCGTGCCCGGGAGTGCTTTTACTGTTGCGGGTGGATATTCGCGTAAATCAAAATTGTTCGGCATCCCGGCTTGCCAAAGTATCATCAAAAAGGCGGTGATCTCGCGTGTACTGCGTGCTAACAATTTGCCGAAAGAAACAATTTTAAAAGAAGACCCGCAAATTCAAGACTTGCGCTTGCAATTTTCATTTATGGAAGATGAGTTCAGTTTGCGGTTCGATACGACTGGGGACGGTTTACATAAGCGCGGCTATAGAATAAAAGCGAATATGGCTCCTCTTAAGGAAACTTTGGCTGCCTCGTTGCTTGCTTTGACCCATTTCAAGCCTTTCGGTGATGAGTTGCTCTGGGATCCATTTTGCGGTTCTGGAACAATACTTATTGAAGCGGCGCGGCAAGCTGCTGGTATGGCCCCGGGCATGCGGCGCAATTTCAGCGGTGAGCGTTTGCGCTTTTTTGCGAAGGCTGATTTTGACCGTGCTCGGGCGGACGCTGAAAGCAAAGTGGACTTAACGCCGCCGGACACGCCGTTTTTTTACGGTACCGATATTGATCCGCAGGCGATACGAATTGCTAGAGCCAACGCCGAGCGGGCCGGAGTGGCTGATTTTATAAAGTTTGCGGCGGCAGATGCTCAAACTCAAAGTATCAGTGATTTGCAAGAAAAATTTGAACTGCCTTATGTTACTGCTGTTACTAATCCGCCTTATGGTGAACGGCTGCTTGACGCGGCAGCAGCGCATCGGTTATCGGAAGCCATCGGCAGGGTGTTCTTTACTGGTACGGGACTAAGGCCGCATACCAAGTTGTATCTCATAACTGCGGATGAGAATACGGAACAGGCAATAGGTTTTTTCGCCGATAAACAACGTAAACTTTACAACGGCATGATTCCTTGCCGCTACTACCAATTTTTCCGCAAAACATCTCGTCCTTATGCACCGCCAACCTCAAGGGCTGGCCGCAAATATAGTGACCAATTTAACAAAATAAATAAAAATAATCGAGGTAATAAATAATGAAGGTTATCATCTTGGCGGCTGGATATGCCACACGCCTTTATCCGTTGACTAAAAATTTACCTAAGGCTCTCCTGCCTGTCGGTGAAAAGACAATTTTAGATTTGCTTTTACAAAAAGTAGCGGAGATAAGTGACGTGTCGTCGGTAACTTTGGTTACCAACCACAAATTCGCCGCAGTTTTTGATGCCTATTTTCGCAAGCTAAAGAATGAATTTTTGCCGTGGCAAATAAAGGTTTTGGACGACGGTACTGGAGAAGAATCTATTCGCTTGGGTGCGTTGGGTGATTTAAAATTGGCTTTAAACCAACTCGGTTATGAGGAAGACGTTCTCGTGTTAGCAAGTGACAATTTGTTCGAGTTTTCTTTGCGGCAGGCGTATTTGACGTTTAAGCGCCTGAAAAAGGACATGGTAGTCGGTCAAAGCTTGGAAAACTGTGACGAGTTGAGCAGATTTGCTATTGCGGAAGTTGACGCCGGAGGAATTATTACTTCCCTTGAAGAAAAGCCGGCTAATCCTAAAAGTAATATTGTCGTTTATGCAACTTACTTCTATAAAGCGGAAACGTTACCTTTGCTGCTGCAATATGAATCGGAAGGAAACAACATGGATTCTCCGGGAAGATTTCCGGCTTGGCTTTATAAGCGTAAACCGATTTACTTGTATCGAATTGAGGGAAAATGTATCGATATAGGCACGGTAGAAAGCTATGCCGCGATCAAGGACACCTGGCAGTAATCAACCGGTTATCCACAAAAAGCATGGCTGATTTTGCTTTGTTCAGACGGTTATTCACATAGTTATCCTACTTATCCGCAAAAAATTGATTTGATTGAATAAATATTAGAGAAATATTACAAATGCTTTACATAAATGTGAGTTGGATTTGTCGGGACATGAATTGAGTTTGCATATCCCTGCTTCAATGTGCTAAACTTGAAAAAACTTTGTGTTCGGAATAAGGAGTTACTATGAATAAGGTTTTTGTTTTTGATCATCCGCTGATTCAACATAAGATATCACTTATGCGTGATAAGAATACTTCAACCAAAGAATTCAGAGAGTTGGTTTCGGAAGTGGCAATGCTAATGGCCTACGAGGTCACCCGTGACTTGCCGTTGAAAGAAGTTAAGGTGGAAACACCGATTGGGATGGCTACTACCAAGGTTCTTGCCGGTAAAAAAATGGCTTTGGTGCCGATTTTACGTGCCGGTTTAGGCATGGTAGAGGGTATGCTTCAGTTAGTGCCGAGCGCAAAGGTAGGGCACATTGGTTTGTATCGAGATCCGGCAACTTTGCAGCCGGTAGAATATTACTTCAAAATGCCGGAAGACATTACTGAGCGTGATGTCATTCTTTTGGATCCAATGCTGGCGACGGGTGGCTCGGCTTCAGCTGCGCTCAGTTTTCTTAAGCAACGTGGGATCACCAACATCCGTTTTGTATGCTTGATTGCTGCTCCGGAAGGTGTAGAGCGTTTGCATAAAGAACATCCGGATATACCCATATTCTGTGCGGCACTTGATAAAGGGCTTAACGATCATGCTTATATTATACCGGGCTTAGGTGATGCCGGCGATCGTTTGTTCGGAACAAAATAGATAAGATTAAATTATTTCAAATTTTTTACATGCGTATTCAAGGGACATCTTGTAGGTGTCCCTTTTTACTTGTGTGGGCCTCTTCAATTCTGCTGGCAAGGAAAAATCGTCGAATTTTTCGTTCGTGCTAGTTAGCATGGCAGTTATCTGCGCTAGCTGTTACAGCAAAAATAGTAAGCTGTGTTGTTAAGTCTTATGGTTGCGGTATTCGGCAAGGGACAGTCGGTATAGGGTTTTAGTTTTTTCCCATTCAGGGATACACTGTCACGAACTAGTGGTTCTATATAGTATGTTCCGGCATTATTCTTTATACGCGCCACGGAACGGGGGCGATGGCCGTGGTTAGGCAGGAGGCAGTCGGCTTTTATCGGGTCTGTGCCCAAAACAAAGTTATTCCTTAGAATGTATATTCTGTCGCTACGGCGTTCATTTGAACTCCCAGGTATGGAGCGTGAGATGAAAGCAGGGTTGTTCGGTACGGCAGCTTGTTTATCGATTATGGTCTCTGAGAAGAGCAACGAATTATCCACGGCTTTAACTGTTTCTTCTTTATCCGAAGGCATGGCAGAGAACTGCAAAAAGTTGGCGGTCGGCGGAGGCTGGCGGATCTCGGGTGCATTAGCTGCTCGGTCGGTATTGAACGAGGTCGAAGTTTTTCGATTTATAGGCTTTCTTTTAAAAAGTCCACGGCGGCTGAATACAAACAGTTTTAAATCTAGGCATAGTAGCACTAACCATTCAATGCTTATCGCGATAAATGAGGGTTTGCGGTGAGAATCAGGTAACCAAAACGGCAAGGTGAGGCATACCACTAAATAAACTGCTTGAATAAGTAAAGCCAAGTAGCGATTGCTGTTTCTGTTCCGAATATTTGTGCCGGTATTTTCTGCATAATTGTGGTCGCTGAAAGCGTCAAACCTACCTTTAGTTGAAGCTTGCCCTGCTTTTATATAGGCAGGTATAATAGTATTTCCGTTTAGAGGTGGGGACGCAGCTTGGTTTGACGGAGCGGCTGTATAAGTCTTGGCGACATCGTTGAAATAAGGTTGAGGTGTAGCCAAGTCCGATGGAGCGGTGGCAGTATAGGACAATTTATTTACACACTCGACTAAGCCGGCCATACTTTCAGCTGCGGCGTTGATTAGTTCAATTTTTTGATTCTCGTTCAGCTGCTGGTTTTGCTGCAAGAACAATTCAACCAAACCTAGCCGACCGCCTGTGGCTAAAGCGCAGGCGTGGCTATTATCGTTTTGTTCTTGCCATACCGGCAAGTAGATAAAGCCGGCTTCGCAAGCATCAAGTTTATCCGGCGGGAAAAATATTGAGTCCGGATCAAACAGTATGTTGTCGGCCACCAATTGACTGTTATCCACGGCTGCCCATAACTCACCGCAATGATTTATCAGGGTGACCATAAACCCGATGTCAAGTTTTTCAGTTCTACCAAGCTCGCTTAAGCTTATTTTATTACTTATTCGGCAGACTAAACTCATGTGTTCGGGTTCTATTTGGCAGGTAGGCAGGAGAAGTCCGTGCCAGTTCATGGAACTAAGAGCTTCATTTTGAAAGTCGCTGAAGCTTTCTCCTGCCGTCAAAACATAATTAAAATTGATTAGTCTGGTTGGCTTCAGTTCAGCCATTTTACCCTCCGATATTGCCGATTTGACTCAGAATGCTTTGATCGTCAAATACTTTGTGAAACAGGTTTTGCGCGAATTGGCGCAGTTGGGTGTTGAAAATTAGAGCTATCGCCATAAGTACGGCAATAATAATTACCACTTCAAGTGTCGCCGCGCCGTCTTTGTTTTCGGCCATGCATGTAATCCCTTCTCGGCATAAGAATAGTTTTTTCTTTAGGTAAGGGGGGAGAGTTATTCGCAATCTCAGCGGCAGATTTTTCCCGGCATTGCGCGAATATTCTGCTTTGATGTGGCTGCTTTTGGCTGTGGTCGTGACTGTGTTCGATAGTCCTTGTTTGGCTTTGGCATTCTCATTCGTAAGTCGATTCGGAAGGCTAGGCAGTGGTTTGGCTTGGGGTGAGGATATTGGTGATAAATTTTTATCCGGCATAGATTACCTCCTGTGAAATGATTTTTTTAATAGCTTTAGTCTAAGAGTTTTTGCCTTAAGCGTGATCGTCAATTTTCCTCAAAAAGCGACAACAAGCGACAAATAGAATACAAATAAAAAGGACACTTGACTCTTTATGATTTATCCGTTATCATCTTTCAAGATGTCGGAGGTGAAAATGTCCACATATTTTTGGATATCAACAGCACATTACAGAGCGACGGCGTGGTCGTTGTTTCGACGTCTGAAAAATGTTTTGCATATAGTACGATTGCTGCGGCGACCGTACTTTTTTTTAGCGAAAGGGGCAGAGAATGATAACTTGGTTGGAAAACGCGGTTGTTTGTACAAAGGAAAATGAACTGACTTCGGCGCAAGTTTTGATCGTTGATGATAAGATCGCAGCATTTTATGAAGGTTTGTCGACTGCTGAGGCTAAGGCCAAGCGGAAGGAGTTATCGGAAACTTATTCTGATTTGCATATTGTCCAAGCTAACGGCAAGCTGTTGAGCCTGGGATTTATCGATCCCCATGTTCATTTGCGTGATCCCGGTTTCACCTATAAAGAGGATTTGATCACCGGGACGGCAGCGGCTGCGGCGGGAGGTTATACGCGTGTTTTGGCCATGCCTAATGTAAATCCTGTTCCTAATTCGCCGGAGCTGATTCAAACCATGCGCCGTCGAGCCAAAGAGCAAGCAAAAATCAAGGTTGACTTTTACAGCCCCGTCACTGATGACGAAAAGGGTCTGAATTTGGTCGATTTCGCTGCTCAAATGAAAGCGGGAGCAGTGGCTTTCTCTGATGACGGCAAAGGAATGCAAAATCCGGCTTTGTGTCGTGAGGCTATGCGTAGATTGGTTGCCGTGGGCGGGCTTTTGGCGCAACATTGTGAAGAAAACAGTTTATTGAATAAGGGATATATCAATGACGGCGATTATGCACGTAAGCACGGCCATTGCGGTATTAGCGACAGTGTTGAGGAGGTTATGACGGCACGTGATCTGATTTTAGCTGCTGAAACCGGGTGCCGTTATCATCTTTGTCACATGAGTACGGCCAAATGTGCTGACTTGCTTAACTTAGCCAAGACGAAGTGGCAGGCGGATGTGAGCGCGGAAATTACCCCACACCACTTGTTGCTGAGTGATGATGACTTGCGCGAGGACGGAAATTTTAAAATGAATCCACCACTTCGTTCGGCAGCTGATGTCACTGCGATGGTTGAGGCAATTGACTCCGGTCTGGTGGAAATCATTGCTACCGATCATGCCCCCCATGCTTTGCAAGAAAAAAACGGTGGTTTGGCGACGGCGGCTTTCGGTATTACCGGCCTAGAAACTGCTTTCCCGCTTGTCTACACTGAATTGGTCAGGTCGGGGCGGCTAAAGCTGGCCACTGTATTGAAGTGTTTTACCGCGGGTCCGGCCAAGCGTTTCGGCTATGGCGATTACACTTTGGCAAGTGGTGCTACGGCGGATCTGGTTCTGGTAGATTTAAATGCCAAATGGACGATAAGGGCTGCCGATCAATTGTCAAAAGGGAAGAACACGCCATTTGACGGTCGTGAGGTGTATGGAAAAGTTACTGATCTTTGGTGTGACGGCAAGCAGATTCTCAGTAATGGAAAATTAAGCTGATTGGTCGGTGGTCGTTCGAAACTGTTGTTTAGGAGGGAGAAATTGACAGTTAATATGGGAGCAAATATAACGCCAAATATGGCAGGTAGTCTGGCACCAAAAGTAAAATCTTACCGAATTATTTCCAATCAAAGTATAGCGGAAAATGTTTTTATGCTTAGGCTTCACGCGCCTGACTTGGGTGAAACCTGCTCGCCGGGGACTTTCGTCGAAGTGCAGCTCAAGGATCGAAGCAAAATTTTGCGGCGGCCGATTTCTATCCATGACTGGGCGGTCGATGCGAAAGAGTTGCGCCTTATATATAAAGTTGTCGGGCATGGTACAAAAGATATGTCCGAATATCAGCAAGGTGAAATGCTTAATATTATTGGGCCATTGGGGCAAGGCTTTCCTTTGCCTGAGCCGGCTGAGACATCAGGTGAGAAAACTTGTTTGCTTGTCGGTGGGGGGCTGGGAATGCCGCCGCTCTATGAATTGGCCAAACAATTGTTCAGCCGCGGTCATCAAGTCATAGCATTGTTAGGTTTTCGCAGCCGCAACGATGTCTTCGGGGTAGAAATGCTGGAAAAATTTGGTAAGGTTGTCGTGACAACGGAAGATGGTAGTTGTGGGACGGCCGGGCGGGTTGATGTTAAATTGAAGGAACTGGGCGCGTTAGCCGATGTATATTATGCTTGTGGACCATTGCCGTTATTGGCCTGTGTAAATGCTGAATTGCCTGAATTGGTAGGTTATCTGTCTTTTGAGGCCGGTATGGCTTGTGGCATGGGAGCTTGTTACGGCTGTGCCATCGCTACGCGTCACGGCTTGCGCAGGGTGTGTAAAGACGGACCGGTTTTTCAGGCTGGGGAGGTTATTATCGGTGGAATTTGAAGTCGAAAACAAAAAAATGCCTGCGGCTGTGGATATGCGTGTCAGCTTGCCGGGGCTTAATTTAAAAAATCCCATTCTTACAGCTTCCGGTACGTTTGGTTTCGGTGAAGAATATGGCGAGTTGTATGATTTAAGTTGTTTAGGGACGATAACGACTAAAGCCGTTACACTTGAACCTCGGACGGGTAACGGGATGCCGCGGGTGACGGAAACTTATGGTGGTATGCTAAATGCCATCGGTTTAACGAATCCTGGGATAGCGGCGGTGAAACAAAAAATTGCCGCATTGAGAAAATATAATTTGCCTCTTTTGGTAAATATTGCCGGAAATTCTGAAAGCGAATATCTGCAAGTGGCAGCCGAGATGTCGGAATGCCCCGGAGTAGGTGCTTTGGAAGTGAACATATCTTGTCCTAATGTAAAGCAAGGCGGTATTACTTTTGGGCAAGATCCGGCCATGGTTGAACGATTGACGAGTAAAATAAAGACTGTGTCTAAATGTCCTGTTTACATGAAGCTTTCACCCAACGTAACTGATATTACCGTCCTAGCCAAGGCGGCTGAGGCAGGTGGTGCCGACGGTTTGTCCTTGATCAACACTTTGCTCGGCATGCGTCTTGACCTGAAAACTGGTAAACCTGTTTTAGCCAACGGTACCGGAGGTCTTTCTGGGCCAGCCATAAAACCGGTGGCTGTACGGATGATTTATCAAGTCTATCGTGCGGTGAAAATTCCCTTAATCGGTATGGGAGGGGTTATGACTGCGGAGGATGCTTTGGAAATGATGTATGCCGGGGCCGGAGCGGTTGCAGTTGGAACGGCCAATTTTGTCAATCCGTTTGTTTGTCCGGAAATAATTGCCGGTTTGGCTGAACTCTTACATCAGCACGGATTTGCTTCGGCAGCTGCCGCGGTAGGTTATGCTCATCAAACGAAATAGAATATATTGTTGTTAAATGTTAAATTAAATAAAAAAACGGCGGTTTTCACTAAGGAGGAAACATGAAAAAGGTTATTACGGCGTTGGATTTCCCTGATCAGGTAAGGGCAATGGAATTTTTACGGCAGTTTGACGAATCAATTTTTGTCAAAGTAGGGATGGAACTTTTTTACGCTGAGGGTCCGGACATCGTACGAAAAATTAAGCAAGCAGGTCACAAAGTATTTCTTGATTTGAAATTTCATGACATACCGAATACGGTGGCTGGAGCTGTGCGTTCTTGTGCGAAATTAGGTGCGGACATTATTAACGTTCATGCTGCCGGTGGTGTTACGATGATGCGCCGAGCGGTGGAAACATTACGAGATAGTGGCTCCACAGCAAAAATTATCGCTGTAACTCAACTTACTTCAATCAGTGAAAACGAATTGCGGCAAGAGTTGTGGATTGATCATGAGATGCAGGCTACAGTGCTTCATTACGCGGAACTTGCTCGAACAGCTGGACTGGACGGTGTTGTTTGTTCGGCTTGGGAAGTTGATCGCATTCATAAAGTCTTAGGGCGAGATTTCTTGACTGTAACTCCGGGGATAAGGCCGGCCACTGCGACTGCTGGTGATCAAAAGCGGGTGGTTACTCCGAAGCAGGCGGCGGAAATAGGCTCTGATTACATTGTGGTAGGTCGGCCGATAACGGCGGCCGCGGATCCTTTGGCAGCTTATCGGCAAATCGCAGCGGAATTTCATCAGTAAGGTGAATGAGTCTGCTGCCGAGCAAAATATTCGACGTCGGAAGCCTAGAGTTTAGTGATATATAAGTTTATAAGCTTGTAATTTTATAGATTTATAAGCTGTTTGAAAGGAAGATAATTAATATGCGTGAGATAGCTGAAATCCTTTTGAAAATTAAGGCGGTAACTTTGTCCCCTGATGCCCCGTTCACTTGGGCCTCAGGTATAAAATCGCCTATTTATTGTGATAATCGTTTGATTTTATCCTACCCCGAGGAAAGGGAAAAAGTTGAAAATGCCTTGTGTGACCTGATAAGAAGGGAATTTTCGGATGCGGGATGTCTGATGGGAACGGCTACGGCCGGTATTCCTCACGCTGCCATTTGTGGTTGGCAACTTGGTTTGCCCATGGGTTTTGTTCGCGCCAAAGCTAAAGATCACGGCAAGGAAAATGCGGTTGAAGGGGTTGTCCCGACCGGAATAAAAACCGTAGTAGTTGAAGATTTAGTCTCTACCGGCGGTTCGTCATTACAGGTAGTTGACACTTTGCGGTCTGTTGGCGCTGATGTGCAGGGAATGGTGGCAATTTTTACTTATGGTATGAAAAGAGCGGAAGAAGCGATGACAGTTGCTGACGTTAAGTTGTTTACTTTGACGGATTTGACGGAGCTTTTAAGTGTTGCGTTAGAGTCGGGTTACATAGATGCCAAACAACAGCGAAAGTTACTGGCTTTTAGGGAGAATCCGTCCGATCCAAGTTGGCAGAAAATGGATTGACGATATTGACGTGACGGAGCTGACGGCCGGCGGCTCGGGCGGCGATCTAGCGATGGTTGTCTGTGAGTGGCCGGCGGCTTGACGCAGGCGATTGGGCAGTTCTCGCCTGTCAGCGGCCGATCTGCGACAGCTTGTCCTGAATTACCGATTTCCAAGGCAGACATAGGATTAGAATTGCGCTGAAAATTATGCCGCATATAGTGTTAGAAAACAGGTTTCCCCAAAATATTGAATAAACACCCAAAGTTTTTTCGAAGGCTAGAATAAACAGATAACGGCAGAACCATATCCGCAAAACTCCACTGATCAAAGTCATTTTTGTGCGTCCCAAACCGATGAAAGCTCCGTTGGTTACCATGTAGATTCCGAAACCTATTATTGACCAGAGGTATATGCGTAAAGCACCGGCAGATATATCCACGATATCGGGATCATTACGAAACATGAGTACCAAATATGGTGACAAAGGTAAAAAAATGGCGATTAGAATCGCTGAAATAACGATACTGACCAGACAGCCAATAAAGTAAGATTTTTTTGCCTGCCGTGTGCGGTTGATGCCGATGTTCATACTTACAAGCGCGGTTATGGTTGAGCCAATTGACGAAGGCACGGTGAATGCCATCGCGCTGACATTGGAGGCTATTACCTGAGCATTCAGGGCAACTTTGCCAAAAGATGATACTTCCATATTGATTAAAGTGAAACCGAAGTACACCATCATATTGCTGAGCATAGAGGGAATAGCAAGTTTTACCAAAGATGTCAGAAAAACCTTGTCGGGTTTGATATTTTTGAACGTCAGTCTGGTTTCGGAATCGGCTATATACAAGTCGTACAACATCCAAGCATTGATGGTGAGATAAGAACCGAGCGAAGCCAAAACAGCTCCGAATTCGTTTAAATGGAGCCAGGAGAGAAAAATTCCGTTAAAGATCAATTTCAGAATGAACAAAAAGAGCATACGAATGAAGTTGGCTTCTGGCTGGCCGGTGGCACTTTTGATTGCGTTATAAATTGACGCAGTAAAAAGAAAGGGTAACACGAGGGAGTAAACACTCAAGTAATTGAATAAAGGAGCGGCAATTTCGTGATTAACCTGTGAGCGCAGAATGAAGGCGGCTAAGAGGGTGAACGGGGCGATACAACAGCCGAAAAGGAAGGAATAGAACATGGTTTGAGAGGCACAATGGCGAACTTTCGGGATGTCTCCTTGCCCAAAGATCTGTCCGAGAATTGCCAGGGCGGCGACGGAAAGGCCTTGAGATAAAGATGTTAGTATGTTAATGATCGGTACGGCAAATCCGACTGCGCCCGCAACTGCGACGGAAGATGTGTTGTTCAAATATAATCCGTCTGTAAGAGGTATTAATGATTGCACTACGGCCATCATCAAAGTCGGTAATGACAAATACATGATAGTTTTCAGCGTGTTGCCATACAGAATCATTTCTCGGCGTTCAGCTAAACTTTGGCGAAAAAAACCTAAGCGCATAAAATTCCCCCTGTGTAAAGAATTAGTCTACAGCTAAATATAAAAATAAACAAGATGGCCAGTATATTTTTTCAATTTTGCACAAAAATATATGATCAATATTATATCTGCATATACATGTGCAGCAACGTGTGTTACTGGCAGCGGTCCGGTGGACTTAGTGCTAACTTGTGTAGCATATGATTTGCTTGACTCGGTGTTAACTGATTAATAGTAGTTGTTAACCGAAGAACGGCAGCTTTGAACCAGTATTGAAGCTCATTAGGCTATTAGGCGGCTTCAGTTTTCCTGACTGGACGATGATCTAAGAAATTCTTTGGCCAATATTATGTCCAACGGGCTGGTTAGCTTAATATTTTTATAGTCCCCGGGAACGAATTGTACGGGAATGTTTAAGGCGTACATCAAGCTGATGTCGTCGGTGTACTTGGCTGTCCCTGTACTATTCATAAGTGTAGAGGCTGAATAAGCCCTGTAAATAAATGGCCAAGGAAAGGCTTGAGGGGTTTGCACGGCCCGCAAATTATCACGCGGCATGGCGGCCATGGCATGTCCGTTAACATCAACTTGGTGGATGCTGTCTGTAAGCGGTAGCGCTGGAGCAGTGACCAAACCTTTACTAACTGTGTCAATTATTGTGCTTAACAGTTGGTGACTCAGCAGGCAACGCGCCCCGTCGTGGATCAAAAGGAAGTCGGGTAGCGGATCGCTGTGACTTAAAAATTCGACTGCATTGTGGACCGAAGCGGTTCGGGTACTGCCGCCATTTATGCAGTTAGAGTTCAAACGCTGATCGCTGGCCGCGAGCCGATTTAAAATAGGCGCAAACAACTTGAAATCTTCAGCGGCGGCAACGACGTATACGCGGCTAAGTCTCGGTTCACTGAGCAGGCAACGCACACTTCTTTCCAAAACGCTTTGCCCGGCGAGGTTAAACAAAAGCTTGTTGTAACCTAGCCCCATGCGCTGCCCAGAACCGGCGGCCATAACAATTGCGATAAAATTATTTAGGTGCATAGATAGCCCTACCTATTTGAACAAAATATCGGCTGTTTGCCGTAAATTATCGACAAAAATCAATTCTACACGTGAGGGTTCTTTCAACTGCCGACAAGTAGAGTGGTTGCTGCTCGGCAAAATCATCTGCTTAATCCCAAGTCTATCTGCCTCGGCAATTTTGCCGGCAATTGAGTTTACCGGACGCAGTTCTCCAGTAAGGCCTATTTCGCCGCAAATAAGAGTATCCGGCGGCAACGGTAAATTCCGTTTGCTGGAGAGAAGGGCGGATACTACCGCCAAGTCGGTTCCAGTATCATTTACTTTCAGACCGCTTACGATATTTATGTAAACGTCGGAGGTATCAAATTTGGCTTGTAGAAACTTATCAGCCACGGCTAATAACATAGAAACCCGATTGCGGTCTAAATTGGATGTCATGCGCTGCGGGACGGAGTAATTGCAGGGAACAATCAAGGCCTGCAGTTCGATCAACAGCGGTCGAGTTCCTTCAGAAGTTACGGTTAAGGTCGTACCGGGTGTATTGAGCGGCCGTCCGGCTAGCATCATTTCTGACGGATTTTGAATTGCCGTGAGTCCGGTTGAATGCATGCTGAAAATCCCTAGCTCATTGGTTGCCCCGAAACGGTTTTTTACGGCCCGAATAAAGCGGAGGTCGCTTTGGGCATTTTGCTCAAAGTAAAGCACCGTGTCAACCATATGTTCCAAAATACGTGGCCCAGCCAGATTGCCATCTTTGGTCACATGACCGATAAGAACCATAGTTATATTAAGCATTTTGGCCAAGCGCATAAATCCGGCTGTACAGTCCCGCACTTGGCTGACTGAGCCTGGCACGGAAGCAATATCTTCAGCGTAAATAGTCTGAATTGAATCGATGATGACCAGAGATGGCTTGTGGGTTATTATGGCGGCGGCAATTTTGTCGAAAGAAGTCTCGGGCAGCAGTCGCAGTTCTTTGCGACTTACTTTAAGCCGCCGCGCCCGCAGTTTTATTTGTTCTGGTGATTCCTCACCGCAGACGTAAAGAATTATATTGTTCGTAGGAACTTCGGCGCAAATTTGTAAAAGCAAAGTTGACTTTCCAATACCAGGATCGCCACCTACCAAAACGATCGATCCGGGAACGAAGCCGCCGCCCAAAACACGATCAAACTCTGCCATCCCGGAAGAATAGCGGTCAACTTTTTTTGCTTCTATTTCAGCAAGTGTCAAAATTGTGCCCGTATCTGAGGCGGTTCGGCCGGTTTTTGTCGCATCGGCGAGGACTTGACTCTGCAACCAACCATTTTGGATCCCGGCGCCGATTCCGCCCCCTGCAGTTTTGCGATTGGTTGGCTTGCCGGTTATTTTAGTAGATTCAACTAAGGTATTCCACATCCCACAGGCCGGGCATTTGCCCAACCATCCCGGCGTTTCATAGCCGCATTCACTGCAAAAATAAAGCGATTTTTCTTTAGACATAGACACCTCGTATTGATAATCATTAATTATCTGCCGATTTATTTTAAAATCAGTTCGACCGGGCAATGGTCCGAACCGAAAATTTCTTGATGAATGGAGGCGGATTGCAAACGGTCGGTCAATTCGTTGCTAACTAGAAAATAGTCAATTCTCCATCCTGCATTACGTGAACGGGCGTTGAACCTGTAAGACCACCACGAATACTCTTCCGGCTTTTCAGGATAAAAATATCTAAAAGTATCAACAAATCCTGCATCGAGCAAAGTTTGAAATTCTGCGCGTTCTTCATCGGTAAAGCCGGGATTTTTGCGATTGGCAGCAGGATTTTTCAGATCGATTTCACGGTGGGCTACATTTAAGTCCCCGCATATGATAACCGGTTTAACTCGTCTTAGTTCCTGAAGATAGGTGAGAAAATCTCGTTCCCAGCTTTGTCGATAAACCAAGCGTTTAAGTCCGTCCTGGGAGTTCGGTGTGTAAACCGTACATAAGTAGTAGTCGGGAAATTCAGCGGTGATCAGGCGACCCTCTTGATCGTGATCCGGCATATTCATTCCATAGGTTACTCGCAGAGGTTCGATTTTGCTGAAAATAGCCGTGCCGGAATAGCCTTTTTTGCGGGCGTAATTCCAATACTGGCAGTATCCAGGTAAATCGAGATCTATTTGTCCGGCTTGTAATTTGCTTTCTTGGATACATATTATATCGGCAGAAAGATGTTGCATCGATTCTACGAATCCTTTTTCAACACAGGCGCGCAGACCGTTGACATTCCATGAAATTAATTTTGTCACATTAATTTGCCTTTCATTAAAATTAGCGCAATGTACGCTTGTGTCAAGTATAACAAGATCGCGACTCGCACTCAATAAATTGTCGAAGTTTGTCGGATTTTGTCGCGTTTTTCCGGCACTTATATTAAAATGTACTCCGTGACGGTTCTGAATGTTCTAAAGTATCGGTTGTCGTTGGTCGTTGGGTGTTCTGAATTGCGCTAACTGAGAGTGATTGTGATAAGCAATAATAAATGATCAATAATCAATCTGTAATGAATAATTTTTAAGAAAACTCGGGGGATGCATGAAGAAAGTAAGATTGGAAGTCGATTTGGATGAAGGATGGCAGCAAATCAGTTTGGATGCAGCGGCTCGGCATCATCTGTGTAATGTGCAACGTGCGCTATCGGGTGAAAAAGTTCTGCTTGTGGACAAGTCCGGCCGACGCTTTTTCAGTGAGTTAGGAAAAAATGGCTGCGTAAAACGAATGGGAGATTGTTTGGCGGATACTGAACCTCCGTACCGAGTCTATCTTATCCAAGGTATGCCTAAGGGTGACAAATGGGAATTTATTTTGCAAAAAGGCGTCGAACTTGGAGCAACCGATTTTTATCCGCTTAACTTGCAACGATCCATAGCAAGGGTCAAAAAAGAGGATTTGAGCAAAAAAGTGATACGTTGGAACAAAATAATCGCTGCTGCGGCCTTGCAGTCCGGCCGTACAGGATGTCCGATTATTCATCCAGTTACCGATCTGAAGGCTTGCGTTGCCGAGCTTGCGCTTTTGCCGAACACCTTGCGGGTGGTGGCTTGGGAAGAAGAGCGAAGTCTAAGTTTGGCCGATGCCATAAGTGATTATCGCAAACATTGTGGCATTCCTGAACATATCTGCATTGTAATAGGGCCGGAGGGAGGTTTGGCAGCCGATGAAATTGGTGTTCTTAAAGAAAGCGGCTTTCAGGTAGTCAGCTTAGGGCGACGTATCCTGAGAACTGAAACGGCCGGCATTATGGCTTTGGCTAATTTGACCTATGAATTTGAATGATAATAAAGTATAATTGTCAGATGAATGTTTATAAGGAGAGTTTTGTATGAAGTATTCTGCTCCACGGGGAACGAGGGATATTCTGCCTGACGAAATATATCGTTGGCAGTATGTTGAACGGGTATTTGCTGAGGTGTGCCGGCAATTCGCTTTTTCGGAAATTCGCATACCGACATTCGAAGCAACTGAGGTTTTTGCCCGCGGTGTCGGCGGTTCAACCGATATCGTGCGTAAAGAAATGTACACTTTTTTGGATAAAAGCGACCGCAGTATGACCTTAAGGCCGGAGGGAACGGCCGGTGTAGTGCGCAGTTTCATTGAACAGGGCATGAGTTCTTTGCCTTATCCGGTAAGGCTTTATTACAACTTGAACTTGTTCCGCTATGAAAGGGTGGCTAAAGGCCGCTATCGCGAGTTTCACCAATTGGGAGCCGAGGCTTTTGGGGCTGCCGGAGCGATGATGGACATTGAAATGATTGCGTTACTGCACAGTTTTTTCAAACGGCTGGGCTTGCATTCGACCGCTTTACATATCAACAGTATAGGAACACCTGCCTGCCGGTCAGAATATAACAAAGTTTTGCGCGAATATTTGCGTCCGTATGAGACGGAGCTTTGTGGTGATTGTTGCGAACGTCTGGCCAAAAATCCGTTGCGTGTTTTGGATTGCAAAGTGGATCATTGCCACGAAATAGCTCGCAATGCTCCGCGGCTTTTGGACTATCTCGATACGGAAAGTGCGGAACATTTCGCTGCATTAAAGGATGGCTTAACCGCTCTCGGCATACCGTTTGTGATTGATACGGATATTGTTCGCGGACTTGACTATTATACTAAAACTGTGTTTGAGTTTGTTTCGGAAAATGTAGGTACGCAGGGGACTATTTGTGGGGGCGGTCGCTATGACTGCCTGGTTGAAGAGATGGGTGGAACCGCGGTTCCGGCGGTCGGTTTTGCTTTGGGCGAAGAGCGGCTGCTCATGGAAATGGCAGCACAGCAATTGGACATTCCTCGACCGACACCGACAGATATATATGTCGCTCCTATGGGGGAAAACGCGCAGTGGAAAGCCATGTGCCTGATCAATCAATTGCGGGAAGGCGGCATTGTGGCCCAAACTGATTTGTGCGGACGGACTTTGAAAGCGCAGATGAAGTTTGCCGACAAAATCGGGGCGCGTTTCGTTTTAGTCTTGGGCGAAAATGAATTGACAAGCGGTTACGCTGAGCTTAAAAATATGCAAGACGGCAGCAAGACATCGATACATTGGGAAGATTTGCCGCATAATCTGAATTTACTGAGATGATTTGCCGCGTTCAGTCAATGAGCAAGATATTCCAGCAGAATATAACGAATAGACTTTGAAGATAAAATAAAGGAGTTGCATGTATGAACAATAAATCAATAGCTGATTTGCACCGCAGTTGCATGTGCGCGGAAGTCACGGACAATCAGGTAGGTGAACAGGTTACATTGATGGGTTGGTGTCATAAACAACGCGACCTTGGCGGCCTGATATTCATTACATTACGCGATCGCTCTGGCGAAATTCAAATCTGCGTCAACGAAAGTTCGCCGGAAGCTGCCCGCACGGCTGCAGCTAAGACGAGAAGCGAATATGTTTTGGCGGTTATCGGTAAAGTATCTCGCCGCAGTGCGCCTAATCCGCAAATGAAAACCGGCAATATCGAAATTTTGGCGGACGAAATTAGAATTTTAAGTGAAGCTGAGACGCCACCGTTTTACATTGAAGAAGGAATGCAGGCTAAGGATTCTTTGCGGCTGAAATATCGTTATTTGGATTTGCGTCGGCCCGACATGCAACGTACCTTGATTTTGCGCCACAACATCACCAACATCATTCATCGTTATTTCAATGAGCATGGATTCTTGGAAATAGAGACACCTATGCTTGGCCGCAGCACCCCGGAAGGTGCACGTGACTATTTGGTGCCTAGTCGAGTTTTCCCGGGACATTTTTTTGCTTTACCGCAGTCACCGCAGCTTTATAAGCAGCTTCTTATGGTTGCTGGTTATGACCGTTATGTTCAAATTGCCAGATGTTTCCGCGATGAAGATTTGCGAGCGGATCGTCAGCCGGAATTTACGCAAGTCGACTTGGAAATGTCTTTTGTCAATCCTATAGATGTTCAGACGGTGGTTGAGGGCCTGTTGGCAGAGATTTTTGCTGAAATAAAAGGGATAAAAATTGATCTTCCACTCCAACGTATGCCTTATGCTGAAGCAATGGAACGATTCGGATCCGATAAACCTGATCTGCGTTTTGCTATGGAAATCAATAATGTTTCTGATTGGGCAGCGAAACTTGATTTCGCGGTCTTCAAAAATGCTTTGGCTTTGCCCAAGGGACGAGTCGCTTGTATTCAGGTTCCCGGTGCTGCGAGCATGACTCGGAAACAAATCGACAGTTTAGGTGAGTTTGTCAAGACTTATCGGGCCAGCGGGTTGGCTTGGCTGGCTTTCGGCGCGGAAACCCGTGGCTCTTTCCTTAAGTTTGTAACGGATGTCGATATTGCTGAAATAAAGCAAAAATTATCTGTTAAGGATGGCGATCTTCTCCTCTTCGTGGCGGATAAATATCAGGTCGTTCAAGACTCTTTGGGTCAGTTACGCTGTGAAGTTGCTAAACGTTTGAATATGATTGATGAAAATCAATATAAACTTCTTTGGGTTACCGAATTTCCTTTGCTCGAATACAGTGAAGAGGAGCATCGTTATACGGCGATGCATCATCCGTTCACTTCACCTATGGAGGAGGATTTGCCTCTGCTCACATCCGATCCCGGAGCTGTGCGTGCTAAAGCCTATGACGTTGTTTTGAACGGAACTGAGCTTGGTGGCGGCAGTATTCGTATCCATGACCAGGATTTGCAAAAACAGATGTTTGGGTTGCTCGGATTTACAGAAGAACAGGCTTTCGCGAACTTCGGCTTCTTGCTAGAGGCTTTCCGTTATGGGGTGGCACCGCACGGCGGTTGTGCTTTGGGGCTGGATCGTCTGGTCATGAAACTGAGCGGAATTACTGATATCCGTGACGTAATTGCTTTCCCTAAAGTACAAACTTCCGCCGATTTGATGACTATGGCCCCTGGAACGGTCAGTGACAAGCAGCTGGCTGAACTTAAACTTAATTTGCAACCTGATATAGCCGAGGGAAATGAATGATGTTTTTCGGCAAGAAGATTAATCGATCTGACAACAGTAAGCCAGTGCGGCGACCTGCGGTAGATCAGCAACGGTTGGCTCATCTTACGGCTGATTTTGCTGCTGCTAAGGAGAACAAAGCGGCGAATCAGGTGGCTAACAGTTCTTCTGACGGAACCGTATCCGGAACGGCCGGGGATATTCGTCAGGCCATGTCGAACGATGTGCCAGCCTCTGCGGGGGCTGCCGGGAACTATGCCCCCAAGCCTGATTTGTCCAGAAATACAGTCCGTATTACGCCGGAAATGCTGCAATTAACTGCATCAATGACGGAGAGCGTGAACGGCGAGCAGACATCATTGGTTCCCAGCGTGGCGAATAAAGGGACGCTCAAAGAACCTAGTGTTGATTGTCGCAAGGAAAGCAAGCCGACGGCTAAATCGGGGTCACCGTTCAAGTTGCCAAAATTGTCCAAAATAAAAAAGGGAAACGGCCAATTTCTTGAATTGTCCAAGATTTCACCTGATGAAATGTTAAACCATCATGATGTCACCGCTGACCAGGCGAACGATTATTCAACTAAAGCCATTCATTCTTCAGCCAAAATTTTGCCGGAAAAGCTGTTGTTGGAATTAGGTGGCAAAAAATCAGCGCATCGCCGTGAAATGCTTAGACGACCTCACAGTGCGACTTTGACGGATAACATAAAACGTGTCAGTTGCCCATCTGATTTGGAGAATGCTTACAGCGTGTCTGCCATGAAAAGCGGCTGGCACCGCTATGCTAAATTAACGTTGAGTTGGCTAAAGACTTTATGTCTGGTTCTGGTAATCGCTTTTTTATTTAACAGCTACGTCTGCCGGAGAAATGCGATTAGCGGAGTTGCGATGCAACCGACTCTGGATGACGGCGAGCATGTCCTAGTTAATTTGCTAGCTGCCCATATTGGAGCGATCAGGCGTGGCGATATAATTATCCTTGACAGCGGTAATCTGTCTGAACATATTCAGGTTGGCGATTTGGTCAAGCGGGTTGTGGCGGTAGGTGGTGACACTGTTGAACTGAAAGATGAGGCTGTTTACGTTAACGGCGAAAAACTTGACGAGCCGTATCTGGCTTCGGGTACGGTGACGGAGCCGATAGATCTGCGCTTTAAGAAAGTTGTCTTGGATAAAAATCAATATTATGTTTTGGGAGATAATCGAAGTGCTAGCTTGGATAGTCGTTTCTTCGGCCCAATTCTTCGTTCGGATATCGTCGGCGAGTGTGTGCTTAGAACGGCACCGATGCACAAATTTGGACGTATAAGATAGTCAGTACGGCAACTACATGACTCGCCGCGGACCTGACGGAACTCGGAGAGCCTCGTATCGGTGATATAGCGGTTAAGCCAATAATATCTAGCCGGTATTTGCAACCAATAACCGATATGCCGATGAAACAAGCGGTCTTAATTTGAGATAGGAGACTATGTTGTTATGACAGATGAAAAATTTCTGAAAGAAGAGATGACAGAACCGATACCTGCAGCGGAACCGGCGCTCGACCGGGTTGAATCAACCGGTGGGTCGCAAGGAAACTCCAATGGCAAGCTTAAGAACGTACTGGAATGGGTAAAGTTTGTCTGTATCACGCTGGTGCTGTATTATTTCCTGTCACAGTTCGTTTTTCAGGTAAACATAGTGCAAGGTAGATCTATGTTCCCTACCTTGAAACCGCAGGACAGAGTGGTGGTAAATAAATTGCGGACTACGTTTAGTCGTCCTTATGACCGTGGAGACATTGTTACGATAAACGCTGCTAAACTTGACAATCCTGATATTGATAAAGACATAGTGAAACGTATCGTGGCTTTGCCTGGCGAAACAGTTGAAATTAAAGACGGCCAAGTTTTTGTGAATGATAAAAAATTGCCGGAAAAATATTTGCCTTCAGGTGTCGTGACCGAATTAATCGGCAGCTACAGCCGTGTTTTGCTAGGAAAGGACAGCTATTTCGTTTTGGGTGATAATCGAAGTCACAGCACAGATAGTAGAGTTTTTGGCGTTGTGCCGGCGAAAGCGATCATGGGATATTTAGCTTTCCGTATTTTTCCGTTCTACAGTTTGGGGAGGGTAAAATGAGTTCAGACAGGCAAAAGTTCATCCGCAATTTTTCAATAATTGCTCATATCGATCACGGTAAATCTACCTTGGCCGATCGGTTGATTGAACACACCGGCGTTTTGACGGAGCGGGAAATGCAAAGCCAGGTCTTGGACAACATGGATATAGAGCGGGAGCGTGGCATCACTATTAAGGCACAGGCTGTCAGAATGCTTTATATGGCTAAAGACGGTCATAATTATGAGCTTAATTTAATTGATACGCCGGGACATGTTGACTTCAATTATGAGGTTTCCCGCAGCCTGGCCGCTTGTGATGGAGCGGTATTGGTCGTTGATGCCGCCCAAGGCATTGAAGCGCAAACTTTAGCCAACGTCTATTTGGCATTGGATGCGGACTTGGAAATTTTGCCGGTCATAAATAAAATCGATCTTCCTTCAGCTCAACCGGAGGTCGTGCGGGGTGAAATTGAAGATGTCATCGGCTTGGATGCAAGTGAAGCACCTTGTATATCTGCTAAAGCGGATATAAACATTGATGATGTTCTGGAAAAAATTGTTAAACTTTTACCACCGCCGCACGGAAGTGAGGATGCTCCGTTGCGGGCGTTGATTTTTGACTCGAAATATGACAGTTATCGTGGGGTAATCGTCAATGTGCGAATCAAAGATGGTTGCGTCAAGGTCGGTGATGAAATTTTGATGATGAATACTGGCAAAAGTTTTGTCGTTACTGAGCTTGGCCACTTCAATCCTGGCGTGCTAGTGCCGGACGCGAAACTTTATGCCGGCGATGTCGGCTATTTGGTTGCTAGCATTAAAAACGTGAGGGATACGGCTGTAGGCGATACGGTTACTTTGAAAGCGAACCCGGCCTCTGAGCCTTTACCTGGTTATAAACACGTGCAGCAGATGGTATTTTGCGGCCTTTATCCGGCTGACAGTGCACGGTACAATGATTTGCGTGATGCTTTGGAAAAACTGCAGATAAATGACGCAGCACTTTCTTTCGAAGCTGAGACATCCAAAGCTCTGGGTTTCGGCTTCCGTTGCGGTTTTCTGGGCTTGTTGCATTATGAAATCATTCAGGAAAGGTTGGAGCGAGAGTTCCGTCTGGACTTGATTTCAACTGCTCCATCGGTTGAGTACAAGGTAATTACGACTGATGGTAAAACAATTAGGATGGATAATCCGACTAATATGCCTGACCTCAGCGAGATTGATCACATTGAAGAGCCTCTGGTTAATGCAACGATTATGTTGCCGAAAGAATATGTAGGCAATGTAATGGATTTGTGTCAAGAACGCCGCGGTATATATGAGAATATGAGTTATATTGATGACAGCCGGGTAAGTTTGCATTATGAGATGCCGCTGAATGAGATAATTTATGATTTCTTTGATGCGCTAAAATCTCGTACTCGCGGCTATGCTTCCTTGGATTATGAATTTAAAGAATATCGTAAATCTGATTTGGTTAAGCTGGATATAATGCTCAACGGTGAAGTGGTAGATGCGCTTTCATTTATCGTCCATGCAGATAAAGCTTATGCGCGAGGGCGGCGTATGACCGAAAAATTGAAAGAAAATATTCCGCGGCACATGTTTGAAATTCCTGTGCAAGCTTGTATTGGTGGTAAAATTATTGCCCGCGAAACTGTCAAGGCTTTCCGTAAAGATGTTTTGGCCAAGTGCTACGGCGGCGACATTTCACGTAAAAAGAAACTGTTGGAAAAACAGAAAGAGGGGAAGAAACGTATGCGCCAGGTGGGCAGTGTTGAGTTGCCACAAGAGGCATTTATGAGCGTATTGCGTTTAGACGAATAATGGCTCAATATTTTGATGCGCACCCTTCAGCATTGAGCGAGTTGCGCGAAGTTAATATTATGGTGGACGGGCGTGCCTATCGTTTATGGAGTGACAACGGTGTTTTTGCTAAACGTGGCTTAGATATCGGTACAAGCGTTTTTCTAGAATGTTTGCTCAAAAAAGCGGAGCTTCGTTCCGAGCTGGAATCAGTCAAGGGACGAGCACTCGATCTCGGCTGTGGTATCGGAATTATTGCCATAGTTTTGCAGGGATATTTACCGCAGCTGAAGTTTTCCGCTGTTGATATAAACGAGCGTGCCGTGAGTTTGGCGAAACGAAATGTTCAGGCATCCGGCTTAGATATTCCTGTACATGTATCGGACGGGTTCAGTGCATTGAAAGAGGAAGAGTTTTCGTTGATTGTGAGCAATCCACCAATTCGTATCGGTAAACAACCACTATACAGACTTATTGCTGATGCGTATGCGCACCTCGCGCCGTGCGGTTTGATGTTCCTTGTAGTCGGAAAAAAGCAGGGGGCTGAATCTTTACAAAAATATTGTGCTGAATTGGCCGGAGATTGTGATTCAGTCGGTCATGCCAGTGGTTTTAAGGTTTTGAGGCTTAGGAAAGCAGAGGAGGTAATTTATGGCTGATTGTTCTGGTTGCCCGTCGCATGACGGTTGTGCTTCGGCTAATGAAGGCGGTTGTTCAACAGTTCCGAACTTTTTAAGTATGACGAAAGGTAGCAGTGCCTTGGTTACAGTTGCTGTTGGTAGCGGCAAAGGCGGTGTAGGCAAATCAACGGTGACAGCATTGTTGGCGGTTATTTTGCAACAAGCTGGCTACAAGGTCGGTATTTTGGATGCCGACATAACTGGCCCGTCGATGGCACATACGTTCGGCTTGGAACACGGGGTGATGCAACGTGAGGATCAGGTGTTAATTCCGGCGCGGACATCCCTTGATATTCCCCTGATGTCCCTGAATTTATTGCTGCCCAATAAAGGTGACCCGGTGGTATGGAGAGGCCCGGTTATCGTTAATGTGATTAAACAATTTTGGAGTGAAGTAGAATGGGGCAAACTTGATGTCCTCTTGTTGGATATGCCTCCCGGCACTGGCGATATACCGCTGACAGTTTTTCAGTCCTTGCCGGTAGATCGGTTTTTACTGGTCAGTACACCGCAGGATTTGGTTCAGATGATTGTCAGTAAAGCGGCAAAAATGGCTGCCATGCTCAATGTGCCACTGCTGGGATTGGTAGAAAATATGTCTTCCGTCAAATGCCCTGATTGCGGGAAAGTCATGTATCCTTTCGGGCACGGTAAGACTGCCGCTGCCGCCGCTGCTGTTGGAACAGATTTCTTAGACGAAATGCCTATTGATCCGGCGTTAGCCGAGCTTATTGATGCCGGTAAAATTGAATATTTGCCACAAACGACTGATTTGCTGCAAAACTCTAAGGCCGCGATTGCTGCTTTAATCGACCGAAAAAAAGCTATTATTGCCAAAGCTGAAGCGGAGGAGAATTAGGTGGAACAGTCATTGTCCCGAGGCAGAGATAAGTCGGAACATTATATTTTCATCACCGGTTTGGGGCAGGATCACCATAGGTTTATTACGAAAGAGCCAGGACAAACTGGGTTTGATAACCGGGGTGAAACCAAGATGGGAGCTTGCCTCGATGCCAGATTCAGGGTGAAAACCGCAGATGGTGGGGCAAACAAATATGGTTTACGGTTGGCCGGTGTTGACATTGACTGTGATTGCCTAATCGAAGCTAACAGTGACGGTGATGTTGTAATTCACGCACTGATCAATGCCATATCAGGCTTAGGCTGTCCACCTTTTTTGGGCAAGCCGGCCGATGCTTTGTGCCGGGCTGGGATTAAAGACAGTCGAGTGTATTTGGCGGAGTCTTTAAGAATATTACAGGAAATTCATCCACGCTTGACTGTCGTTCATGCATCATTCAGTATTGAAGCTTTAAAGCCGAAACTATGGTTGCACATACCGGCGATGCGTTCATCTTTGGCAAAGCTGCTTAACCTGCCGATTACCTCAATAGGAATAACAGCTACGACCGGCGAAGGTTTGAGTGGTATGGGGAGAGGCGAGGGCATTGGAGTTACCTGCCTGCTGACAGCACAAGAGATCTGCCCATTTTAAGTCAACACTTTCCGCTTAACGAGGCCTGAAATCAGCTGAAACTGAATGTGGCAATAACCGGGGCGACCGTAAGGATTATTATTGATATCAGGTTTAACATCATTGGAATCAGTATTTTAAAAGTGCTTTTTTCACGATATTTTCGCATAGTATTGCGACTCAATTGCCAACAGGTGTTACATTGTACCGCCAATAGAGTTAAGGCTTGCCCATTTCCTTGTATAGCATATTGATTAATCAGGTTTAAAGCTGATTGTATTTCCGGTACATAACTGTGTTTGGCTAAATCAACCAAACCACGGCAATAATTTTCCCCACGGCGCATGTCGGCATTTATTTTCCGTAGAGCATTACCGAGCACATCGGTTTCACCGGCATAAAGGTTAATACTTATTTCCAAGGCACGATAAGGCACAAAACCGCTGTTCAATAGTGCGTTAATCAAGCCAGCGAAAAAAGGAAATTTATTGATCAGATCACAACGACACAGCTCGGCTTTTTGCTTGGGCTGTTGCATGAAAAGTAAAACCAGACCTATACCGCCGAACGGAAACAGCCACAGCCCGGTATTCATGCCGTATAAGAGCAAGCCTGTTATAGAACAGCCGATTAGAAAAATTGGTAGCAAGGTGGCACAAAAAAAGTCAACATAAGTTAAGTTGGAATTGTCGTTGGGCGGTGTCTGCTGCGTCGGCGGCAAACCACCCAATTTTACGCCATGGTTCGAGTAGGATTTCATGTCTGGCTTGGCGACCGGCGGTTGAGGCATGCCTATTTGCGCCAGATTGCTTTGCAAATTAAGTAAAACTGTTTGCGGCAAAAACTGCTTAAGCGATTGTCCTATACGTAAAAGAATTTTACTTTTACTGCAAGTGTTTATCGGGAAAAGCGGCCGACTAGATGGGATCACGTCACTCTGCCCTTGGGAAACAATATAAAAAGTCAGGGCAGAAGCTGTTACAGCGACAAATAAAGAAGCCAGTTTCATAACTCGGCCTAGGGTGGTAATGGAAGCCTGGGCATAATAGCTTCCGGCAGAAAATTGCAAAATGGCTGACATGATATAAGGCATTGCAGCCATAATGAAGGCTTCGACGGTTTGTTTGTTGCTGTCGGCAGTTATTTGAGCTTCCGTGTCGTTTAAATCGTTGACCATCGTGGTCGCAAATTTGCAGAGGTTATTCATATTGCCATTGTTTCTCAACTGTAGGGAAAATATTTTTAAAATTGGTTTGGCTTCACGGCAAACGCTTTGATTGCTCAGTTCGTCCAATACTTGAGCCGCCGGCAGGTGAGCAGCTAGCATTCCGGAGGCGTTGCATAATTGCTGCATTAAACGATTACGTGTTCCTGTTATGAGGACCAAATCGGCAATGGCCCCGGTAAAGGCGTTGGTAAAGGTCATTCCACCGGTCAGCTCAGCGGACATAATTTGTAAAAAATGTCCGAAAATAAGCCTATACAGTCTTGCCCGGCGAGAGGCCAAAAGCAGCTTTAAGCAGTGAACCGGTGGCCAAGTTAAGGGAAGCGTCAATAAAACATTTAAAATCAGATTGTCGGTGTACAGCCGGATTACCGGAAACATCAATATCAGCCCCAGTGCTCCAAGAAGAACTGTTTCTCGATATCGGCGGTATTTGTTTGCCAATTCATTTAAAATATTCCTCATATTTTATTTTCTCCTTTCCGGTAAGTATTTTTAGCAAAACAACTTTGTCAATTTCTCTCTAGCAAATTTTCTTGTCAAATCCCATCTGAAATATTTTTTAGGCAGTCATTAATTTCGTCGTAGATAAATACTGGACTTAGATTTACTGAATGCTCATCGCAGCCGATTACTCTATCGATGGACATGACCCGTCTGCGACCGTTACTGAGACGCTTGATATTAATCATGTATCTTATGCTTGTGACTAAATTTCGTAAAATTGCCTGATAAGGCAAGCGGGTGCAGCCGGAGATCATATTGGTTAGACGAATCAACATGTCGGCCGAACTGTTGCCGTGTCCTGTGCAAAGGGTGCCGGGATGCCCGGTGTTGGCAGCGTGAATTAACATGTAGGCTTCATCGCCACGCACTTCACCGACAATAATGCGATCAGGGCGCATGCGTAAGGCCGTTTTTATTAGGTCGGCTATGGTGACTGATCCTTGGCCTTCAACTGTACCGGGCCGAGCTTCCAATTTAACTAAATTAGGTTGATTGCGTAATTGAAGTTCTGCCGAGTCTTCAACCGTTATAATGCGTTCTTGAACAGGTATAAAAGTTGACAGTGCGTTAAGTAAGGTTGTTTTTCCAGCCGATGTACCGCCACAAATAAATATGCTTTCCTTAGCCTTTATGGCTTCAGCCAAAAATTCCATCGCTTGTTTGTTTAAACAGCCGGAAGCGACAATTTCATCAGGGGTTGGCAAAATACCGGTAAATTTGCGAATGGTCAAAACCGGTCCGTCCGGGGCAATAGGTGCTAAAACGGCATTGGCTCTTGAGCCGTCCTCCAACCTGAGGTCAGTGATCGGATGTCCTAAGCTCAGTTCCTTATTAGCCCGTGCAAATATACCGGTTATTACTTCTTCTAAATGCTGCTGCGAATTGAATTTGACCCCTGCCGGTTGTAATTTGCCGTGACGTTCAACAAAAACAGTATTTTTGCCATTGACCATTATTTCGGTTATAGAAGGATCATCCATCAGCGGCTGAAGCACGTCCAGGCCAACAATGGAGTTGAATATATAATTTATATATTCATTGCGCAAGCGCAAAGCAATATTTCCGGAAGATAGTTTGCGATCTATGGCGATAGCGATTTCTCTGCGTAAGGCTAGTTGGGTATCAGGTGAAAATGTAGTAAGTAAATTATGTTTAATTTCATTAATCAATGCTTGGTCAAGTTCAGCCATGTTATCCTCGCTTTCACCTGATTTTACAGGTCGAGTATCGGCAAGTGAGTTATTTTTGTTTTCAACTCTGGTGAAATTTCCATAATATCTTTCAGCTCGAGTTGCCATACGTGATTAAATGCCGGTATAGTTGGCGATATAATTTGAGTAGTCCCGGTGAGGTTCAGGCAAGCAACAGTTGAAGCCGGTGAAAGCCCGCACATATAAATTATTCCTACTGTAAAAGGTTCGCTTATTCGTACAAATTCTTTGAAGGCCACTATAAGTGAAGTGCATTCCTCCGTCTGAAGATTAATGAGGTCGTCATAACGACGAAAGGGCAAGAGTAATCTTACATTGGGCGTGAGCTCAATCTCACTTTGCTTGAACATTGAATTCACATCGCCGTTTTCAATGTTTATGGCTTTTATCAGTTCGCTAAGCGTCGGCTTGTCGTCGAAATCAGCTGATATATTTGTGGATGCCTCAACTGATGAAACGTTAACTTTTTCATCAGCTGTTGAATTTCCATTTAAATGATGTCCGTTAATTGTATTTAACCAAGGAAGTGGAAAAAGAAGTTGTGGACAAAACGGTAGAATCAGCAATTTCAGACCTAGCGTGGAATATTGAGCTACCAGCTTGTTGACGGCTGAAACTGCTTGGGTGTTATCACAGGGCGGGGCAAGCAAGCCGATCATCTTACCGACGGTATTTATGCGGTCGGGATGGTTTGCAGCTCGATTTAAAATAAATTCAGCGATCCTTTTTGGGGGAGTGTAGCGGCTGAAATCGGTACAGTAATAGGGATTTATTTCTTGCACAAGGTCAGTGGCTTCGCTGGCGTTGGCCGCGCATGTAAGATTGCTGTAACAGCCTGATCCGTTCGTATCCGATCCATCATTACATTTGGCGCAGGTGGAAAAACCGTCAGCGAGATTTTCGATAAAACCACCTGGCCTTTCTTTGTATAGCTTAAGAGTTTCGCAATGCTCAAGTGTCTCGGCCGGCAAGGCTGGGTTCGTTGCTGCTATCAGCAAATCGATATTCCTTGTTACCAGATCGTATACAAGCTTTTTTTGCTCATTAAATACGGAGAACTCTTCGCGAGGACATAAAAATGATAGCTTCCCAGCTAGGTTCAGCAGATACTTATAATCTTTATCAAAAATAGCAATTTTCATCGTGTAGCCAACCTTTTAGTTTTATGAACCCAATTTACAACCGTTCACTTGGTGGTATAGTCGACAAATTTCCTCAATTTTAGACAATGTCGCCGCCTGACAATGCTTTTGCGAGCTAAGCAACCAACAATAAATTGACGTAATTATATAAATTAAGCAGCTTGAAAAAATATTTTCTCTGTGCTAGACTCCAAAACAGAGTGCGAAAGCGCGAAGGGGTACACCACCACGGGTGTAGTTTCTTCGTGCTTTTTTGTTTTGGAGGTGAATATGAAAATAAATGGCCGAGAGATACATATTAATGGCGAAAAGAATTTGCTAGAAGTCCTTGTTGCGGCAGGATTTGCGCCAGAAAAAGTAGCTCTTGAAAAAAATAGTGCACTCGTGCGTCGGGCTGATTACGGCAAGACTTTAGTTGTCGACAGCGATGTGCTTGAAGTGTTTTCATTTACCGGTGGAGGCTGAGGTTAGACGCGAGGATGTTTTGTTGCGCCAAAGCGCAGCGATTAATGCAAAGATTGACGGCAGCGTGGTAGCCGTTTTGGGATGTGGTGGCCTCGGCAGTAATGCAGCGAATATACTTGCCCGTCTCGGTGTGAC
This sequence comes from Mageeibacillus indolicus UPII9-5, assembly GCF_000025225.2. NCBI lineage: Bacteria > Bacillati > Bacillota > Clostridia > Eubacteriales > Oscillospiraceae > Mageeibacillus > Mageeibacillus indolicus. The sequence continues at coordinate 1,057,832 of NC_013895.2, read as the reverse complement.
AAAGCTAATAATTTACGACTATGACGTGGTAGAAGCATCCAACTTGAATCGCCAAAATTACGGAATTGATGATATCGGTCGACCGAAAGTTGAAGTTACTAAAAAACGTTTGGAGAGCCAGCTGCCGGCGGTGAAGGTTTCGGCTCGTCATCAACTGGTTACTGCCGAGGAATTAGCGGCTGTTTATGAAGAAGCGGACATATTTGTTGAAGCTTTTGATTCCGTTGAGGCCAAAATGCTTGCTTATGATTTTTTTGCGGAGCGACAAAAGCCGTATATTTGCACTACCGGAGTTGCTGGTCCATATGGGGAGATCGGTCGGAAGGATTTCGGCAATATACATGTGGTCGGCGACTTTCAAGGCGAAGATCGTAAAGATTGCTATGCCCCGAAAGTTGTGGCGATTGCGGCCTTGGAATGTCAAATTGTTTTAGAATTATTGATGAAATAACAGGGAGATCGGAGGATTAGTATGGATAAATGGAGGTTAGGCAAAAAAGAATTCAGCTCACGGTTTATTTTGGGTTCGGGCAAATATGCGCCGGAGTTGATTGATGCGGCTGTGCGGTGTGCCGGAGCGGAAATGGTCACGGTAGCTTTGCGCCGGGCCAATACGGTTGATGTAAAAAATATTCTTGACTATGTTCCTAAGCAGGTTACTATTGTCCCCAACACCAGCGGGGCGAGGAATGCAGATGAGGCGGTCCGCATGGCCCGTTTGGCACGGGAATTGGGCTGCGGCGATTATGTTAAGATCGAAATTATGCGCGATTCAAAATATTTGCTACCTGACAATGCTGCAACATTAGTGGCTACTGAAGAGCTGGCCAAAGAAGGGTTCATTGTTTTGCCGTACATGTATCCGGACCTTAATTTTGCCCGTGATTTGCGTGATGCCGGAGCAGCAGCCATAATGCCCTTGGCCGCTCCGATTGGCAGTAATAAGGGCTTAGCCACAAAAGATTTTATTCAGATTTTGGTTGATGAAATTGATTTGCCGATAATTGTGGACGCAGGTATCGGGCGTCCATCTCAAGCCGCGGAAGCGATGGAAATGGGGGTGGCAGCAATTATGGCCAATACTGGTATTGCCACGGCCGGAGATATTACGCGCATGGCGGAAGCTTTTAAACTGGGAATTGAGGCTGGCCGTCTGGCCTATCTCGCGCAGCCTGGCAGAGTATTAGGGCGAGGAGCTGCTCCATCTTCACCGTTAAGGGATTTCTTTAATTAGAGGTGATAATATGCAAAACAAAACTGTGTTCGATTATTTGCCCGATATGGATGTCATATCTGAAGAAATTCCAAATGCTATAGCCGCAGGCTGGGAAAAACAAAAATTGCGAACAGTAACTGAGGCCGACATGAAGATGGTACTCGCCAAGGAAAGGCTGTCGCCGGATGATTACTTTATTTTGATCAGTCCTATAGCTGAGAAATTTATGCCGGAGATGGCAGCCAAAGCGGAGTCACTTCGCCGCCGTTATTTCGGCAATAATGTTTATGCTTTTTCTCCACTTTACATCGCCAATTACTGTGAAAACGGCTGCCGTTACTGTGGGTTTAATGCGCAAAGTTCGATCAAACGTTCAATGTTGACCACCGCGGAAATTGAGGCGGAGATGCAAGCACTTGCCGCGGAGGGAATAGAAGATGTATTGTTGCTTACCGGCGAGTCGGCGCGTTTTTCTTCGGTAGCCTATATCGAAACTGCTGTCGGAATAGCGCGCAAATATTTTAGAGTAGTAGGATTGGAAGTTTACCCGGCCAATGTGGCAGACTATCGCCGTTGGCAGATGGCTGGCGCGGACTTTGTGACGGCATTCCAAGAAACGTATGATCCAACAGTGTATGACTATTGTCATCCTTATGGACACAAGCGTAGCATTATATATCGTATGAATACGCAGGAACGGGCAATTATGGGCGGTATGCGAGGTGTTGGCTTTGGCGCTTTATTCGGGCTTAGCGACCCGTTGCACGATGCTTATGCCCTTGGGTTGCATGCCTATCTCATTCAACGAAAATATCCGCAGGTTGAGATTGCCATCTCTTTTCCCCGTATTCGTCCGACGCACGGTACAAGTGGTGTCGGTGATACCCACAAGATAGGTGAAAAGAAATTAATGCAATATATTCTAGCGATGCGCATATTTTTGCCGTTCGCGGCGATAACCGTTTCTACTCGGGAACGCAAAGAATTCCGCGATGCCGCCATGGCTTGGGGGGCAACAAAGATTTCCGCCTCGGTTGATACTGGGATAGGCAGGCGGTGCAATGCGCATGCCGAAGATGAAGGTGAAGAACAATTTGTTATTGCTGACACCAGAACTTTACATGAAATAGAAACCGATTTGGAGGAAAAAGGTTTGTATGTACTTAGGAATGACTACATCCGTTTATAAATAGCATACGTTTACAACTGATATATGACAGTGGACAACATAATTAATAAGTCTGCACGGCTTAATATCGTAGAAAATAACTTCAAAAAATGCAGGTTTATAGACAAATAAACGACTATGTGCTAGACTTAACCGAATTTAATCCTTATCAAGAGTGATGGAGGGACCCGGCCCAATGAAATCCGGCAACCGGCGTAAGCACGGTGCTAAATCCGGCAGGTAAAGTTTTACCTGGAAGATGAGTTTATATATCTCTTTCGGGTTCGACTCGAAAGAGATTTTTTTTGGAGGTTTTTCGATGAAAGAATATTTAAATGAACGCAGCAAGTATCTGTTTTCTTCAGAATCAGTGACTGAGGGGCATCCTGACAAAATATGCGATCAAATATCTGATGCTGTTTTGGATGCCATATTAGCCAAAGACAGCATGGCTAGAGTGGCTTGTGAAACGATGACCACCACGGGAATGGTAGTGGTGGCTGGCGAAATCTCTACCAATTGTTACGTCGACATACCTAAAATTGTTCGTAACACTGTCAGGAGAATCGGCTACACGCGCGGCAAATACGGATTTGATGCGGACAATTGCGCCGTTCTTACCGCGATCGACGAGCAGTCTGGCGATATAGCCATGGGTGTTAATTTGGCCGCTGAGCACAAGGACGGCTCAGACGAAGCAGTCATCAACGGTGCGGGAGATCAAGGCATGATGTTTGGCTACGCCTGCAGTGAAACAAAAGAGTACATGCCGTTGACTTTGGTTTTAGCCCATCATTTGTGCCAAAAATTGACTGAAGTTCGGCGTAACGGGGTCCTGCCTCTGATAAGACCGGACGGCAAGGCTCAAGTGACAGTAGAATATGACGGCAATAAGCCGATACACATAGATACCGTGGTTATTTCCACTCAACATGACGAAGACTACAAGTTGAGCGATTTGCGCAGGGACATTTTAGCAGAAGTCATTACTCCGGTTATGCAAACAGAACTGTTTGATGCAAAAACAAAGATATGGATTAATCCTACTGGACGTTTTGTTATCGGCGGCCCTCATGGTGATACCGGGGTAACCGGACGTAAAATTATTGTTGACACTTATGGCGGAGCGGCTGCTCACGGCGGCGGAGCTTTTTCCGGTAAGGATCCGACCAAAGTCGATCGCTCGGCTTCCTACATGGCGCGTTATGCCGCTAAAAATGTCGTTGCAGCTGGACTGGCGGAGCAGTGCCAGATTCAGGTTGCCTACGCAATCGGCGTGGCGCATCCGGTGTCGATAAATGTCGAAACTTTTGGTACGGGCAAGGTTGATTCAGAAGTTATTATTGATGCCATAAGAACGGTGTTTGATTTTACGCCGGACGGAATCATTCGTACGCTTGATTTGCGACGCCCGATTTATGAGCAGACAGCGGCTTACGGACATTTCGGCCGTGACGATTTGGATCTCCCTTGGGAAAGACTTGACAAGGTTGATGACTTGCAAAAATTTGTTAACCGAAAATAAAACGTCGGTTGATTTATTAATCTTCCTACGCAGATGTGCTAAAAATGTGGCGAAGATTTTAATATGAAAACAAATACCGTAACTCAGGTTGCGGTATTTTTTTCACTATAAAAGCAACTGGGCAAGTACAACTGGGCAAACATAACAGCAAGCACAACGGCCGGCAGACCGAATTAAACTAATAGATGAGAGGGGCGATTAAAAAAGATGAAGAAGGTGATTTTACGTTTAAGCTACCGAACAATATATTTTTCCCGCTGGTTTGCTTCGGCTGCGGTATAGGAATGGGCGTGCCCGGCCTGCTGCCCGGGTTTTGTCCTGAATGCGGTGATCGCTTGAAAGAATTTCTTGAACCGAAAAATGTCAGGTTACACTTGATTAAAAACTCTTCTACTGAGCCAGGTATGCCTGTTTTGAGTGTATTTCCCTATATAGACCCGATAGTAGGAATGATCAGAAGTCTTAAATTTGCCCAAGCCTATGAAAACGCCAATATCCTTGGAACCTACATGGCGGTAGTTTGGCGGCGACTAACTTCTGTAGGGGTATATGAAGGCATTTTTTACCGCCCTTATGGACAATTTTTTTATCACGGCCACGCAAATTTAACCGGCTTACAAGCCATATCGGGAAATATTGTCGAAAAACGGTTGCCGCTGCAACCGGACGGAGTGATAGCCGTGCCACTGCACCGTCGACGTCTTAGGCAACGCGGTTACAATCAGGCAGATCTAATAGCCTCTGCCCTGTGTCGTTTGCTCAACTACCCCAATATGGCCGGGATAATAGTTCGATCAAAATATACAAAGCCACAAACCGAAACCGCCGATCGACGCGAACGCCAGCTTAACGTTCAGGATGCATTTTCCTGTGTTTGCCGGGAAAAGGTAAAAGGCAAGTGCATTTTGGTTATAGATGACGTTTTGACCGGTGGATCAACGCTATTAAGTGTGGCCGCCTGTTTATATGCAGCGGGTGCTGCGACTGTTATCGGCATGGTCGCGGCTACCGACCATCCTCGTTTAAAAGATCTTTCTGAAACTTAGTTTGGCCTTGGTGTGATTTTGCTTGAGGACAACTTTGCCTTGATAAATTTATAAAATCACTTTTAAAATCTCCAATCCTGCAGTGAAGGAGGCGAGATTTAAACTGCGACAACTTAAAACGGCAACTTTAGGTGGAACTTTTACCGGTGCCAAAAGATAATCTGATAAAAAGTTCAGTTTCAGGCCGTGTTCTTCGCCATTCCGCTTAAGCTCAGTTTCATCTTTAGATGACTTCAACGGTAAGAGAAAATTTAATCCGGGAATATTACGAGGCAATTGGTTAAGATAATCAAATTCGCTCAAGCGAGGCAAGACAGTTTGATAAAATTGGCGGTATCGCCGGCGCAGCCGATTTACATGACGCTCAAAATAGCCGCCATCTATAAACGCTGCCAATGTATATTGCTCGAAACTAGTTACTGTGCAGCTATAATTACTGTACAAAAGATTGTATTTTTGAATAAGCGAAGAAGGCAGAACCATGTAACTTATACGTAATGACGGAGAGATTGTCTGCGAAAATGTATTAATATATATAGTTCTGTTGTTATAATCCATTTGCCTGAGAGCTGGTAAATGACTTTTATTGAACTGAAATTCTCGTTCATAGTCATCCTCTATCACATAGCGGTTACGGTCGGCTTGAAGCCACCCCAGGACGGCTTGTCGACGTCGCTCGCTCATTAAACAGCCGGTTGGAAATTGCCCTGACGGTGATATGTGTAAAACGTTTGCTTTGCTTAAAGCCAAATATTCCGGCAAAATTCCTTCGCCATCCAGCGGTATTGTGGTTGTAGTGACATTTTCTCCGGCATAAATATTGGCTAATCTGCGATAGCCGGGATTTTCTAAGGCGATAATTGAGTGTCTTCCTACCAATTTAACCGCGATACTGTATAGGTATTCGGTTCCAGCCCCGATAACGATATATTCAGGGTTTACGGTAACCCCTTGATTACGCAATAAATATTTGGCGATTGACTGCCTGAGGGTGAAAAGTCCGCTGTGGGGCAATCTCTCTAATAGACGGTAGTAATTTATGCTGATAATTTCTCGCATCAGTTTTGACCATGTGCTGAATGGAAAAGAATCGGTATGGGGGGTGTGATTGCTTAGATCTATATATGCGGAAGGGCAGCTCGGAACGAAATCGGGAGGAACGGGTGGGAAGTTGGGAGCATCGACGGGAAAATGGTTCGGCGTAATAATCTGGTTACTGAATTGCCGCGCCCTTTCTTCCGGTAACAAAACAAAGTAGCCACTGCGAGGGCGTGAAGTGATATACCCTTCGGCGATTAGTTGCTCATAAGCAGTCTGTACGGTAACTGTGCTGACATTATGAGTATCGGCCTGACAACGTTTTGAAGGCAGACGTTCACCGCCGCGCAAATTTCCTGAGACAATGGCGGTTTTGATTTCGTTATATAATTTTAGGTAAAGAGGTTCTTTAGGCATAAGCATCGTCAGTTAGGCAGTGTTACTGGCAAACTGTTCGTTTAAATCCATGAACTTATGCAGACGATTTCAGTCCGAATTTGTATCATTAGAACAGTTGTCGGCCGGCAAAGCAAATTACCACCTAAATTATAGCATTAAGTGGTTAAGATTACAGGTTATATTATCGTTTGGCCTCTGTGGTGGCTGCGCTTCTTCCGCAGATTGGGTATGATTTTGGATAGCGATGCGGGTATAGGTTCTGGCTTCACCAAGTCTTTCACCAAATCTTTCCCAAAATCTAGAATAAATTGGACGCGCATCTCGCCGCAATATCACCTTTTGTTTAACTTGCCAAATATGCTATAATTAAGATGCCTTAGATGTGTGACGGCTTTGTTATTTGAACCTTCATGACTTAAACGGGAGTTCGGGTCATTGCGGAATACGTCCATACCTTCAACGTTAGGGAGGACCAAGACCGCTGCAGGACACCCACCTGGCAATATGCTGGGTGTCAATGCGAGGTCGCCACCTTCTCGGGCGATTTTTAAATAGTTGATCTTTAAAAGACTAAATTTAGGATAGATACTATACAATTATTTAATTTGTGGGAGAAAGCAATGCAATTATTTGACTCTTTAACTAATCAGAAACGTGAGTTTATTCCGCTTGAACCGGGTAAAGTTAAAATGTACAGTTGCGGCCCGACTGTTTATAATTATTTTCACCTCGGTAACGCCCGGCCGTTTGTGGTATTTGATTTGTTGCGCCGATATTTGGAATACCGTGGTTACAAAGTTACTTTTGTCCAAAATTTCACCGATATAGATGACAAAATGATCAGACGTGCCAATGAGGAAGGCGTTACCCTACGAGAGTTGGCGGATAAATACATTGCCGAATATTTTAAAGATGCTGACGGTTTGGGCATCAAGCGGGCCACTATTCAGCCTCGGGCAACAGAGTCAATTGATGCGATAATAGAACAGGTCGGTAAATTGGTTGCTGGCGGCCATGCTTACGTAAGTACGGACGGAGTATATTTTTCGACAAGGTCTTTCCCAGATTATGGTAAATTATCCCATTTCCATTTGGATGAGCTGGAAGCGGGAGCCAGTGAGCGGGTCAATACGGGCGAAAACAAACATGACCCGGCAGATTTTGCTGTCTGGAAGTTTAAGAAACCAGGTGAACCGGCTTGGCCTTCACCTTGGGGCGAGGGCCGTCCCGGCTGGCACATTGAGTGCTCATCCATGATTAACCGATATTTGGGGCCGACCATAGATATTCATAGCGGGGGGAAAGATTTGATTTTCCCGCATCATGAAAATGAAATCGCTCAAAGTGAGTGCGCAACCGGTAAACAGCTCGCCCACTATTGGCTTCACAATGGTTTTATCAATGTCAATAATGAAAAAATGAGCAAATCCTTGGGTAATTTCTTCACGGTCAGAGATGTGGTAAAGCATTTTCCTTATGATGTTATAAGGTTTTTCTTGCTGACAGGTCACTATCGCAGTCCAATTAATTTCAGTGATGAATTGTTGCAGGCGGCACAGACTGGTTTGACAAGATTACGCAATTGCTATAGCGCGGTGCAGTTTAAACTTAAGAGCAAGGCCGAATCGGCAGAATCAGCTGATAAAGCCGCTGCTGCTGCCGAGTCTGTTCGTAAGTCAATTGACACGGCTCGAGCTGCTTTTATTGCAGCTATGGACGATGATCTTAACACGCCGGATGCTTTGGCGGCCATTTTTTCGTGGGTGCGGGAGGTCAACACTTTGATTACGTCTTCGCCGTCGGCGGCGGACTGTCAGGCCGTCCTCGACTTCTTTGATGAATTGGGTGATGTCTTGGGTTTACGTTGGCAGTGCGAAGAGGCGATTCCAACAGAAATTTTAGCTTTAGTGGAAGCACGGACCCAAGCTAAAAAGGCTAAAAATTTCACGCTAGCCGATGAATTGCGTAAGCAGATAACTGAAGCTGGATATACTTTGATGGATACGCCCCAGGGGCCGCGTATCGAGAAACAACATGCATGATCCTGTGTTGGAATCAACGTCATTGCAACAGTTGGGGAAAACCCAACAATTGCAGCAAACACTGGAGATGCAGCAGATAAGGCAGTTGCCGGTATCGACGCTGGCCTATATCGGAGATGCGTATTACGAACTTTGGGTGCGGCGGCGTTTGCTTTCATTTATTGTTGCGAAATCAGGTGATTTGCATCACTTAACTGTGAAGCTGGTCAATGCGACATTTCAGGCTGCTTTGGTGCGCCAGTGGCAGAAGGAAGATATACTTGATTTAGATGAAGAGGCGATTTTCTTGCGCGGCCGCAACGGCAATCCCGGTGCAATGGCCAAACACGCTGATCCGGTTGACTATCGGTTGGCAACTGGTTTGGAAACTTTAGTCGGTTACCTATATCTTTCAAACAAGCTTGGCCGACTCAATACGCTGCTGCAACCTGAAATAGACCGAGCTATTTTACAAATGAAGGTAAATAAATATGGAAATACGAAACTTCAACCATAAAAACTCAGGCGATCGTGACTTTGATTCAGCGAGTGGACGCAGATCAAGTGATAGGCGCCGTATGAACCGAGGAAACCAACAGAACCTGCAGAAAAGGGAGTTATTAGGTACCTCAAACGAAGGGCATGATGGCCTGAGGCGGACAAAGACCGCTAAAAGATATGACAACTCATTAAAAGTTGCAAGAGAACGGGAAAACACAGGCGGACATGCCGATACTGAAAAAATTGCCACCCGTGAAGATCGGCTAGAAGGAAGGAACCCAGTTATTGAAGCTCTTAGAGCCGGCCGCCAAATAGATAAAATTTGGGTTCAGGCAATGGGTGATGGCCGGCGTCCGGAGCCTACTTTGGCCGGAATAGTGAATATGGCAATATCTTCCGGGGCCGTTGTCAACCAAGTCCCTCGTTCGGTACTAGATAATATGTCACAGACAGGGGCGCATCAAGGCGTTATTGCGCAGGCTGCCGTTATCCCCTACGTTGACATTGATGAAATTTTGGCAGTTGCTGCCGCCAAACAGGAAGATCCGTTTATAATAATTGCCGATGAAATTCAAGACTCTTACAATCTTGGCGCAATTTTACGGACAGCTGAATCAGCCGGAGTCCATGGAGTTGTTTTTCCTAAACACCGTCAAGTGACTTTGGACGCGGTTACGGCAAAGGCTTCCGCCGGAGCGGTTAATCATGTGCCTTGCGCGCGAGTCAACAATTTGGTGCAAACTATGAACTATCTTAAGGGCAAAGGGGTTTGGATTGCCGGCTTGAACATGGATGGTGAGTCTATTTTCGACAACAAAAAAATGACCGGGCCGATTGCTCTGGTCGTTGGAAACGAAGGCAAGGGAATAAGCCGCTTGGTAGCCGATAATTGCGATTTTACGGTAAGCATCCCGATGCAGGGTGTGCTTAACAGCTTGAATGCTGCAGTAGCTACCGGAATCGCAGTCTTTGAAACTTTAAGATTGCGGCAGCGGCAATAACAAGTATATTCAATTAAATGAATTGCCATAAAACAACTAAATTTATTCAAAATGCGAAATAAAGTTAGCCGCGGTTGATTTTTCTCTATGATGAGCATATACTGCATAAAGTTATTTTTAGCTTTGCCAAAAGCAGTAAATGTGAATAGGGGGAATTAAAGTGAAAAAGATAAGGGAGCTGACCGCTCTGTTGACGGCCAGCCTTATGTTCTGTTTCAGCGTGGGCGGATTGCCTAGAACAATCAGTGCTGAAGAAGACGAATGGAAGAGCAGTGACTTTGTCATTGAAAATGGTGTTTTGTACGGCTTTTCACCCGCCGGCGTGACCAAATTGAAGGATAATCCACAAGTTACTTTGCCTAGCGAAGACGAGCAACATCAGCCGGTTACCAAAATCGCTTCATTTGCTTTTACACCTAATAAAAGCGCTGATATTGATAATTACATGTTGCGCTGGAAAAAGTCTACCGATCAAGGCTTTGGCTTGGACGAGTACGGTGTAAAAATTGAGAAAAAAGGTGCAGACTTTAACGCCAGCATGCTTCAGGGCGTAAAAATTCCGGAAGGATATACTGAAGTTGGGCAGGATGCTTTTCGCGAAAATTCTGCTTTAACGGAACTGAAACTGCCGAACTCCCTTCAGTGGATCAAAATATATGCTTTTGGGCATACCAAACTGGGAAATTTAACATTGGGAACTGGGCTGACCAAAATTGACGATTTGGCTTTTTTTGATGCACAAGTGAAGGGTGATTTAGAATTTCCCGCCGGCTTTACCTCTTTGGGCGAGCGAGCTTTTAAGAATAATCAATTGACAAACATTGTTTTTAAAGGGAACAAGCTGACAGAAATAAAAGATTGCACCTTTCAAGATAACAGCTTGACGCAGCTTAACTTCCCAACATCAATCAAGAAGATTGCCCCGGATGCATTCAATGGCAACATAGGTGTTGAAGAATATGGCGATAAAGTCGTTATTCGGACGACAAGTCCTGCCCAGAAAATATCGGATGGCGAAAATTTTTATTGCAATCCTAAGGACGACAAAAAGATAGTTTTGCCGGAATTAGACGTATCAAAATGGGTAAAAGGTGATTTTGTCATTGAACACGGGGTGATTAAGGGCTTTAGCAAACAAGGGCTACGCAAAATAAAGCGCAACAAGGACGTGAAACTACCTGATGCAGATGCTTCAGGCGCGGCAGTTACTGAAATTGCCGATAATGCTTTCCGCAACATTGACATGGCTAATGAAAGTTACCGCAAGTTTGATATTGCCAGTGTTACTTTGCCTAAAAGTTTAGTTAGAATCGGTAAATATGCTTTTCAATGCAATAATCTAACTACTATCGATTTTCAGGACTGCGAACATTTGACGGAAATAGATGCCGGAGCCTTCATGGACAATCAGATAGCGGATGACTTTTTGTCATTCCCGGATAGCTTAAAAAAAATCGGAGCGGCAGCCTTTCATCTTAATTCCATCAAAGGCGTAATTTTGACCTTGCCTAATTTGCAATCAATCGGAACTTCCGCCTTCCGCAAAAATAATATTTCAACCCTGATGTTTTCAGCTGATAATCTTGCCGAAATAGGCGAAATGGCTTTTGCAGAGAACAATCTGTCTGACGAACTTGACTTAAGTCAGCTGCCGGCACTCAAAAAAATCGGCGTACAAACTTTCCGCAACAACAAAATTACTTCTGTTCAGTTGCCGCCTAATTTGGAAAAAATTGAAGCGCAAGCCTTCTACAACAATGATATTAAGCAAATTACTCTGCCTGACAGTGTTACCTCAATCACGTTCAATGCGTTCAGTAATGATGTTGCCGGTAAGCCTAAAACGGTAATTATTGCTAACAATCCTAAGAATATTGATAAACTGCCAGCCGGCGATGGCTTCGTTGTCAATCCGTATAAGAAGATGGATGACATCGACAAGGCTGCGATAAAAAAGGCTTTGGCGGCGGTTAAGGCTTTGCCGATGGATAAGCTGCGTTCTACAACGCAAAAACAGTTTTCTGATATTTTGAATGATGGTGAAAAAATACTTAAGAATAGTGATTTAAGTAAGTCTGAAGCTCTTAAGTTTGTCGCCGATACCAATTTTTTCTTGGGCCGGACAAGTCTGGATGAAGCTATCGCGGTGGGGCAAGCGGCAGAAAAAAATGTCGTAGGTGCCGATGCGATTGACTTGAAAAACTTGCATGCCAAGCTGGAAAAGGCAGCTGAAACTTATAACAATGCAGCCGTAGCTCCGGCGAAAGTTGATCGCCTTATCACGGAGTTGAAAAACTGGACTTCTTTAGTGAAAAAAGAGGGGCCCTTGGCCGAGGCGAAGATGATTCAAGTATATGATAAGTTTTCTTCTCCTTTGGACATTCCGCCATACATAATCGCCTTGCAGGTTTATGTCGATAAATCAGGGAAAATTTTGTTCGTTTCCGATCAATCTTATCGGGTCGGCGAGGGACAGAAGAATGAGTTCGGTGCTCCGATTGAAAATGTCGATGAGGATAATCAGGGTTATCATGAGTTGGCGTTGCCAACCTTGGCTCAATATGAAGGACGGAATATTGATGAAATAATTAACGGCAAATTCACTGATTTGGTAAAGGGTTACGGCGATGCTGAACGATACCATGTTAAGGGCATGTTTGATTTGGTCGTAAAGGCTTGCCGTGAAGCCAAGGCGGCTTTGGCGGCTGATCAAAATCATAGTGGTGGTTCGCACTACTTTTCCCCGGTACTGCCTTTGCTCAAAGGTTCGTATGCAGACGGGAAGGCTGTAGGCAACTGGTGTTCTGCCGTGTGCGTGAGCCGAAAGGCCATGAGCAAAGACAAACTGAAGGATGATGTACCGGCTACTGCGGCAGCTGTTTGCAACTGAAGCAGAGTTGTAGGTTAATATAAGGTTATTAGCCAAATAAAGTTGATATAGCCTGATACTGGTTAGAAAGATTAGAGGCAAGCTTAATTCAAGCTTGCCTTTCGTTTATTCAGGCGACCTTGAGCTACTCAAACTCAAGTGATTTTGCTACGGCTAACGCTTGTATTTGAACGCTGGTGGCTTGATTAAGAGAAAGCACAAAAAAAAGCACCGAATATTCGGTGCTTTGGCGCGCCCAGCAGAGATCGAATCCACAACCTTCTGATCCGTAGTCAGACGCTCTATCCAGTTGAGCTATGGGCGCATCAACAACATAATGCATTCTATCACAGTCATCCTGATTTTGTCAATGGTTTTAACCTTTTGCCAATATTATTTCTTTAACTTTGTCGTAACTGTCGAAAAGGAAAGTGATATTGCCTTCCGGAAAAGACAGTTTATAGTCGTTTCTTACGATAAACGGAAAACGTTTTACGATATCTGCACGGTCCGCTCCAATGCCGATATTCTGCGCGGTAGTAAACGCGGCCGCTTTTACTGAAATTCCGCTGATATGCCCGGAAAAATTATGACTGGCGCGATCATATTTGCCGGCAATCTTTATTTGAAGATCTTTAAATTTCAAATAAATCTCGCCTTCATTTCCGTTGATCTTAACCGGGTAAAAGAAGGCTTCGCTCCATGGACCAAACATACGTAAAATTGTGAAATTATCGATCGGCTGATCTAGCGCGGCGACCGGCACATTTTGCCGTAAAATTGTAAATGTCAAAGCTGTTTCCTTGGTAGGTATTATATCGAATATTTTGTATTTACCTTCTTTAGTCAAATGCGCTTGAACATAACGATTGACCGTTTTTCGTGATGAAGCTCCCTCGGTTAATTCTTCTGAATATAGCAGGGAGGCTGGGACGGTCTGTTCGACTTCTACCAAGTCACCGCGCAATGCGCTCAGCGTGTAATTGTCATTTAGGTGAACACTGCCGGTTTGCTGCGCCCCATAGAAGGCCAGAACTTGTTTGACTTTTGAGCTGATCAAATCTTTGTCATCACCCGGATCACTGAGTATGGACTCCAATGAGGCGGTTGACTTGTCTTTTATAGCACTAAAATATAGTTTAGTGTAAGAATATATACGATAGGAATCGGCGATCCACTCCTGCGAAAAGGTTGCCTGACCGTTGCTATTTGTCGGAATGATCATAGGAAAACGCTTGAACGAGTTGCGAGCTGATTCGTCCAACTCTAACCAATAATATTTTGCTGTTCTGGCGAGTCTGGCATATTTTTTGCTGCGAGCAATCTGAGATTGATAAACAGATCTTTCCAGCCTGGTCATAGGGGTGAAAGAACGAATTCTACGTGCGAAATTATCAGTGAATATTTGGATGTATTGCTGCAATTCTAGTTGTGATGGCTTGGTGTTTTCGTAAGCTGGCAGGGCAGCATAAAAATCCGATGACACTTTGCCAGCATCAACAGCTTTAATGAACTCTTGTACAAACTGATTGTTATTGGCTTTGGAAGTATCAATATCAGCCGTTCTCCCTGGTAGCGAGCCTGAAATAATCGGCGGCGTAAGCTTAACCAATGGTACATTGGCATTTTGCTTAAAAAAATACAGCAAAAGGCTGCCGAGTACACAGATTACAATCACAACTATTATAATGTCTTTTTTTCGCATTGCCATCACCTTTCATTTTTTAGTGTAACATAGTTTAAAGTGCCAGACCATAAATTTTCATTTCCAAATTTTTACCGATATGTTATGCTTACTAAGTGCCAAATAATTTCAATTTTTTCACCTGCGTGTAAGGCCGATTAATTTTGGCGTTGGGGGATATCATGAACATAAGCAGAATTACTTTCCGACGTTTACTGGTTCTTATTAGTTTTTCGATACTTTTTTACGTATGTGTTCAAAACATAGGTTCGGTAGTCGATTTCCTACGAAAAGTGATAATAATTGTACGTCCGGTAGCCTTGGGCTTGATTTTAGCCTTTATTCTTAATGTCCCGATGAAAGCGGCGGAGAAATATTTGTTTGAAAAACCGTTGTGTTTACATGATACAACCAAGCCTCGTCTGATGAAACTGGCTGCTGTTCTGAAGCGGCCTTTATGCCTTTTGCTTGCTCTTTGCTTGGTTTTCGCCATGATGGCAGTTGTAGCATTATTTGTCATTCCAGTCGTTGCTGAAACGATAAGCGAATTGATATCGGGTATACCTGCTTTTGCCAAACGATTAGAATTTAAGGTGAATGAACTTGCGACCAATAACCCTCGCATTGTTGAAACGCTTGAAACTTTACAAATCGATTGGAGGGAACTAACCGAACAAGCCGTCGGACTTATGCGAACTCAGGCCGCAGGGTTGTTGAAGCATATTTTATCGGCCGGTTCAGACCTGGTCTCTGGTTTGACAACATTCCTTGTTGCTTTGGTTCTCGCTATTTATATCCTGAGTTCTAAGGAAAATTTGCAGCGCCAAATGCTGAAATTGTTGCGAGCTTTGGCTTCTGATAAACGCTATGACTCAATTTTAAGTGTGTTTAAACTTGCAAATGCTACTTTTTCCGCCTATGTCAGCGGTCAATTCTTAGAGGCGTGTTTACTTGGATTAGCTACATATATTGGAATGACTATACTAAAACTGCCGTTTTCTGGCTTGATCGGAGTTGTTGTCACGATTTTCGCCATGATTCCGATTGTCGGATCATTTATTTCGGTTGCGGTTGGTACGCTTTTAACTGTAATTGAAGATCCTGGGAAAGCACTTATATTCTTTATCTTTTTTATTGTTCTGCAGCAAATAGAGGGCAACTTTATCTATCCACATGTTGTAGGCAAATCCGTCAAGCTATCAGGTCTCTGGGTACTTGTAGCGATCAGTATCGGCGGAAGTTTGGGCGGTATCGCGGGGATTTTGGTAAGTATACCGACCTTTTCTGTCCTTTACAGCTTGATAGGTCAGTGGGTAAACAGATGTCTGTTGCGCAAAGAAATGAACGGATTGCCGATGCGTTGGTTTGACCGTACGATGAATTTCTTTGCAGACGTTTCTCAAGAAATGGACAAGCCTATCACTGATGGAGTGGGAACTAAGCAGGATAATATTGCTACTACAAGTAACGATACTGGTGTGAAAAACCATGCCGCCACCACTCAGGATGATCGCGGAAAAGATGGAACAAGTTTGAGTGTCACGTCAAATACCGGCACCAATTCAACTAAATCAAAGAACAAGTGATAAGTGTAGAGGACAAGGCTTTTTGCTCAGCTATGCTGGCTATTCAGTTCAATGGCTATTTGTATTAAAGTAATTTTTGTTGCTGCGCTATAAATAAAACCTATGCTTGCGATAAATAAATAGCATACAAACATTCTTTGCCTGAAAAAATGATATTTGAAATAATCAAATATAGCACAATATATCATTGTTACTCTGATTCCTTGTGCGAAACATACATAAAAGTTTGGAATAAGTCCTCTTTGCTATTGCAGTTATACAAAATTAAGGTTAGCATATGAGTATACATTTTTTGTTGTTTATAAATTAGTGCTTATGGGGAGGAGCTATACAAATAGCAGAGATGTAAATACGCGTTAGGAGTACATGTATGAAAGACTTAAAATTGGCCGGATTAAGGCTACCGATTTATATTGTTGTCTTTGTCGTCTTGCTCATTGCTATATTTATGGGCGTTTTGCCGAAAAATATGATCGGTGCTTTCCTTTTTCTCGTTGTTGTCGGTGAACTACTTAACATTATAGGTAACCATTGTCCGATTATTAAAACTTATTTTGGCGGTGGCCCGATCGTTGTTATATTTGGTGGTGCAGCATTGGTTTACTTCAAACTTTTGCCCAAAGAAGTGATACAAATGGTCGATTCATTTATGAAAGATTCCATTAAGATCACCCTTGAAGCCGGCGGCAAAATGAAAATAGCTACTTCTGGTTTTCTGGATTTTTATATTGCGGCTTTAATTACCGGTTCAATCCTCGGTATGAATCGTAAATTGTTAATCAAAGCGGCAATCCGTTATTTGCCAACTATTATTGCTGGTGTTGTTGTCTCCCTTGGTCTTGTAGCTTTAATCGGACCGCTTGTCGGCATAACAACCGGGCAGGCAGTTGCTTATGTAGGTATCCCGATCATGGGCGGCGGTATGGGCGCCGGTGCGGTTCCGATATCACAGGTGTTTGAAAAAGCGTTGGGTATTCCATCAGATGAAATACTGTCAAAATTGGTTCCTGCCGTTGCGCTTGGTAATGCCATGGCGATTGTAGCCGGCGGCTTGCTGAACAAGCTCGGCAAAGTTAAACCGAGTTTGACCGGTAATGGCCAGATGATGGCCAGAGGAACTTTTGAAATTCCTGATGATTCCGCCTATAATCCGACTGTCAAGGATTACACAGCCGGTATTATCATGGCAACTATGTTCTTCTCGCTCGGTTCGATAATAGCTTTCCTTCTGAAAAAGGTTGGCGTGAATATTCATCCGTATGCTTGGATGATTTTGTCAGTTGCTCTTGCTAAAGTTTTGAATATTATCCCCGCCGAAGTGGAGAGAGCTTGCTCGGCATGGTATAAATTTGTGGCTGGTGCCTGGACTGCTGCTTTAATGCTGGGCATTGGAATGTCTTATACAAATTTGGGGCAGATTATAAAGGCTTTCACGCCGCAGTACGTGATTCTTTGCGCCGTCGTTGTGATCGGAGCAATTATCGGCACTGGCTTCATGGGTCGCTTGCTTGGGTTTAACTTCGTTGAAGCAGCAATTACCGCCGGACTTTGCATGGCAAACATGGGTGGTACCGGTGATGTCGCTGTGTTGACAGCTTCCAATCGTATGGAGTTGATGCCGTTTGCGCAAATCTCATCTCGTTTGGGAGGGGCATTCATAATTTTCTTGGCGTCAGTTTTAGTGCCGATATTCTTCGGGTAACAAATGCCTGCTGCAGGGAGGTTTAGAACTCTAATTGATTCGATTTTTAGCCATACCTCTCCGTAGGTTAAACGGTACCGTGATGTGCCGAGATTGTAACATTATTTAAAGTATATAGTCTTAAAAGATCATAAATTTTATGACAGCATCGCATACATATTGTGGTGCAGAAAAGGAGTTTAATATTATGGCAAACGTTTTTGAAAGAGCATTGGAATTGCATGCAAAATTGGCTGGTAAGATTTCTACCGAGTTAAAGGGACCTCTGGAGACCAAGGACGACCTGTCTCTGATGTATTCTCCCGGTGTTGCGGAGCCTTGCCGCGCCATACATAAAAATGTTGAAGATGCCTACAAATATACATGGAAAGGCAATACAGTAGCCGTTGTTTCGAACGGTACGGCTGTGCTAGGCTTGGGTGATATCGGAGCTGCTGCAGGCCTGCCGGTAATGGAAGGAAAGTGCTGCCTGTTCAAACGGTTCGGCGGTATCAATGCTGTGCCGCTAGTTATTGACACCAAGGATACCGAAGAAGTGATCAACTTTGTTAAAATGGTTGCCCCTACATTCGGTGGAATCAATCTGGAAGATATTGCTGCGCCTGCCTGCATTGAAATTGAACGCCGACTTAAAGCGGAACTCAATATTCCAGTTTTCCATGATGACCAACACGGTACGGCAATTGTTGTAACGGCCGCTTTGATTAATGCATTGAAGTTGGTAAACAAAAAAGCCGAGGACTGTGTAGCCGTTATTTCCGGTGTGGGCGCGGCCGGTTCATCCATTATCCATATGATTCAGAGCTTGGGTGTGAAAAATGTCTACGGTTTCAATAGCCGCGGCCTTTTAAATCGTAAGCACAAGGATACTTACACCAATAAACTTTATGTTGAGCTGAGCCAAATTACCAATAATGATGCGGAAGATTTGACTTTGGAAGAGGCTATGGCCAAGGCCGATATTTTCATCGGTGTCAGTGTACCGAATAAAGTGACTAAAGCGATGGTTAAGAGCATGAAACGTGATCCAATCGTATTTGCTATGGCCAATCCTGATCCGGAAATCACTTATGATGATGCGAGGGCGGCCGGCGCACGGGTTGTCGGTACCGGACGTTCGGATTATCCTAACCAAGTTAATAACGTACTGGCTTTCCCAGGCTTGTTCAAAGGAGCTTTGGCTGTTAGAGCTACCGAAATCAATGAAGAGATGAAGTTTGCCGCCGCTGAGGCTATTGCAGCCTTGGTCGCGCCGGAAGAACTTAGTGAAGAATATGTCATTCCGTCACCGTTTGATCCACGGGTGGCTGATGCAGTAGCTAAACAGGTTTCCGACAAAGCGAAGCAAATGAATGTTATTCGCAAAGCTTGATTGCCAGTTGTGGGCAATAAATATTCCTGATTATTACATCATCCCGATCGATTTTCGGTCGGGATTTTGTTATTATCAGATATAACGATTACGATTTAAGAAAGCTATTAAGGAAGATAATATGGATTACGCAAATTTGACAACTTTGGCATATCTTTTTAAAGATGATAAATGCCTAATGTTACATCGCATAAAGAAAAATATCGATGTCAACGCCGGCAAATGGATTGGAGTTGGCGGCCATTTTAAGCTTGGCGAAATGCCCGAGGAATGCCTGCGACGTGAAGTTAAGGAAGAAACTGGGCTGGAATTGCAAAGTTGGGAATGGCATGGAGTGATCACATTCAATTCGAAGGGATGGCCTGACGAATACATATTTTTATACTCATCGAAATCGTTTACTGGCGAGCTTAAAGCATGCGATGAGGGTGAATTGGCTTGGATTCCCCAAAAGGATTTGCTGAAACTTAATTTATGGCCAGGCGATCGTATCTTTTTAAAACTTATGCTTGCCAAGCACAGCCCGTTTTCGCTGAAGTTGAGCTATGAAGGTGATGATTTGATTGAAGCGCGGCTCAACGGAGAATTGATTGAATTATAATATATGGTAAAGAAAAAATACGGAATCATAAAAATATTTTTTACAATGCTTTATCTAAGTGCATTTACTTTTGGCGGTGGCTACGTGATAATTTCATTTATGCGGCGCACCTTTGTCGATAAATGGGAGGCTTTTACCGAGGAAGAAATGCTCAACATGTTGGCCTTGGCGCAAGCTGCCCCTGGTCCGGCTGCGGTTAATTCCGCAACTGTCGTGGGCTACAATCTGGCCGGCATACCTGGAGTATTGGCGGCAGTGATCGGTACACTCATACCGCCGTTCATTACTTTCAGCGTAATAAGTTACTTCTATGAGGCGATAATGCAGAATCATTGGCTGGCTTTGGCCATGCAGGGCATGAAGTTGGCGGTTGCTGCAGTTGTTATTCAGACGGCCGAAGCACTGTTTTGTCCTTTGTGGCAAAAAAGCAGCAAAAGTTCACGTTACCGCTTAAGCATAATAACCATTGTCGTTGTTTTGGCAGTTGCTGTTTTTAAGTTAAATCCTATTTGGGTAATTATAGGGATTCTCTTGTTCAGTATTTTTTCATATAAATTTTTAATAGGACGAAAGAAGATACAGGGATGATTTGGCGATTATTTTGGAATTTTTTCCGCATCGGAATTTTTGCTTTCGGCGGCGGCTATGCGGTTTTGCCGCTCATTCAGAGAATTACTGTGGATGAGCAAAAGTGGTTTACCCCGGAAATATTTGCCGATTTGGTGAGCTTGGCAGAGATGACACCTGGCCCTTTAGCCGTAAATGCGGCGACATTTGCCGGACGTAAAGTTGGCGATACGCTTGGATCACTGGTTGCTACGGTGGCCATAAGCCTGCCGGCGGTGATCATTGTGGTAATTTTGGCAGTTATCGGGCAAAAAATTTATCACTACAATCTGACTAAACACGTATTAAGCGATTTTCGCCCTATGATTGTCGGCTTGATTGCCGCAGGGGGAATCAGTTTGTTGATTACCGCAGTGCGTGAGACATTGCTAAATCTGCCAATCACCAAGCTGTATCCGGCGATTGAAACATGTTTTAATATATTGGTAATAGTTGTTTTATTTTGTGGCCTTAAGTTTAAAAAGCTATCGCCGGTGACGGCGATTATCGTAGGTGGACTTGCGGCGGTTGTATTACATAGCGTTGCTGCAATGGTGTATGATATAATCTAGAGTATTGGCTAACTTGTATTGGGAGATGCTTTATGGATTTTTTAGAGGGGGCGTTACTTGGCCCGTTATGGAGTGATACTGATTATGCAGACAAGCCGCATCGCTTTCCGGCGATAATTTATATTGCCGTTTTTTACGGTATATTGCTTAAGCTTTTACGCCAAAACTCGGTGCCGCTTATATTTAAGGGTCTTGCGCCGCTTATATGGTTGATGTTAACCCTGCTTTTTATGGTGGTATCGACTTTTTTGGCTTCAAAATATTATCGGTTAAAACTGCCAGGAAGATTCACCATTTTATTTACGATAGGCGTGAAATATGTGTTCGGAACAGGTTTTTTTATTTCTTTATTTAGGCCGTTGTACCAAATGGATTTAACCGGTTTCAAGGACTGGGTGATCGGCATTATGGATAGCACGGTAGGGGAGTTTATTTCCAATGCGGCAGCTAAGTTCAGAATCATGGGGTTGGTGATCAGCGGAATTTTTTCGGCCGCTATGGGTATGATCATTTTTGTGTTGGTAATAACCATTTTACTCATATTACCGGTGATTTTTTTGCGTTTGATACGTTACGGACAAAATTTACTTGATACTATACTTATGCACAGCAAGTTTACGGTGTAATTTAAAAATTTGGACAATTTTTGTACTTGTAACTGACAACGGTTTGGCTTATCATTTTTAGGATGGATTTAATTATAACGATTTATGATAGAGAAGAGGTATCATATGAGAAAAACAAAAATTATTTGTACATTGGGTCCGGCTACTGATGACGAAAATGTCTTGCGCGAATTGGTTCGCAGCGGCATGAATTTGGCACGGTTTAATTTTTCTCACGGCACCCATGAAGAACATTTTAAACGTCTACAACTTTTGCGCCGTATTGTTGCTGAAGAAGGTGCGACAGTTGCAACTTTGCTTGATACCAAAGGGCCGGAGATTCGTACCGGACAGTTCCCAGAAGGGAAAGTTGAGCTTAAAATGGGCGAAAAGATAGTCATCAGACATGACGACGTGCCTGGAAATGCCCATGAGTTTTCCGTTAGCTACAAAGACATGCATAAAGATGTGAAAGTCGGCTCACCGATCCTCATTGATGACGGCAGTGTTGAGTTGCTAGTTGACAGCATTTCTCCGGAAGGTGACATCAGCTGTACCATCCAAAATGGCGGCTTTGTCAGCGATTATAAAAGCATCAATCTGCCCGATTCTTTTGTGAATTTACCGGCACTGACTGAGCGTGATGTGAGTGATTTGAAATTTGCGGTTGATAACGACATGGATTTTATCGCTGCTTCGTTCGTACGTCGCCCCTCTGATGTTGCCGAAATTCGCCAAACTTTGGAAAGATTCGGCAATCGTGATATCAGAATTATTGCCAAAATTGAAAATCGGGAAGGCGTAGATAAATTTGAGGAGATCTTACATGTATCTGACGCAATTATGGTTGCTAGAGGCGATTTAGGTGTAGAAATACCTGCTTATGAAGTACCGCGTGTACAAAAGAACATGATCCGTCTTTGCTATAGATTTGGGATCCCCGCCATTACCGCAACGCAGATGCTCGACTCGATGATCCGCAATCCGCGTCCGACTCGTGCTGAAGTCTCTGATGTAGCCAATGCTATTATGGACGGAACATCCGCAATCATGCTTTCCGGTGAAACCGCTTCAGGTAAATATCCGGTTGAAGCTCTGCAGATGATGAGCAGAATTGCTGAAGAAACCGAACGTAACTACGATTATTGGGATTTCTTCCGTCACGCGGGTGAGAAAGTACGCCCGACTGTAGGCAATGCGATCAGCCATTCATGCTGCACTACAGCTATGGACTTACAAGCTAAGGCCATTGTTGCTATGTCCATTTCCGGCCGTACGGCGCGCCTCATTTCGCGCTTCAGACCTGGATGCCCGATTATTGCAACGGCAGCTTCCGAGAAAGTCAGCCGTCAGTTACAGCTCAGCTGGGGTGTTATTCCTTATCACGTAAAACCGGTTAACACAACTGATGCCATATTCCAAAAAGGTGTGGACATAGCTGTTAATTCAGGCTTAGTAAAAACGGGTGATGTTGTAGTCATTACTTGCGGAACACCGGTTGGTATGAGTGGAACTACTAACACCTTGAAAGTTCAAAACATCGGCAATGTTCTTTGCCAAGGCAAGGGAATCGGTAAGGGCATAATTTCTAAAGAAGTGTTGAATACTTCGGAAAAAGATTTTAGTATGTCTAATATACCGAGGGACAAATATATTGTCGTAGCTAAAAATACCAATAATGATCTCATGCCGTTGTTGCGTCAAGCTGCCGGTATCGTGGTTGAAAATCCTGATCCTAACGGTCATGCAATCACCGTTGCTGAAGCTTTAAACATCCCAGTAATCTATGATTGCTCGAATGCAACCAGTATTTTACGCAGTGGTCTGATTGTCAGCATGAATGTTAAATCAGGACTAATTGGATGATTAGCTGCAGGTAAGAACGAAGTTGATTTAGAGATGAAAAGAGGCGAGTCGCGATGCGACCGCCTCTTTTAGTTTATCCTAATGATTACAAGTAAAAAAAAAAGCTGAAAGAATAAAATCAATCAAAAACAATTAAAAACCAATGCTAAGGGAAAGGGTTGACACGGCGGACTTTGCTTCAGCGTTTTTGTAACTTGAATTTACTGATCATTAAGACACCCAATATGGCTGTTACAATAATTGTAAGCATGGAAACGGCAAGGCTGCATGGTTGCCCATGTCCAATAAAAACCATAAGTAATAGGTTAATCAATGCTGTCATTCCACCGGCCAAAGTAATCGGTATTCCGACAAAATAGCTTCGATCGTCCTGAATGTTGAACTTGGCTAAACGTAAAGCACCGGCCATTGGGAAGAATAGCACAACTAAGTACAAGATAATTGTAGGCAGGGTTCCTCCTTCGTTTGCGGTAAGGTTGTACAAACGCCAAGTTAGAATTGCCGGAGCTACACCGAAAGAAACGAGGTCACTGAGGCTGTCTAATTCTTTTCCCAATTCACTTACTGTATTTAGCTTGCGTGCCATTTTACCATCGAAACGATCAGTGAAAGCGGCGATGATAATCAGCAGAGCTGACCACAGATAAGGAATGGATCCGATTCCTGACGATGCTGATATCAAAATAGAAACAACCCCTAGAGTGAAGTTGGTTAACGTAAGAATATTTGCTATATGAGTTCTTAAATTCATAGGTTATCCTTTCTTAGCGATTGAAGTTTTGTTGCCACGCACTTTGTCTCCCGGGCGGACTGTGATTTCCGTGCCGGCCGGTAACAAAAGCTCGGTGCAGGAGCCAAATTTTATCATACCAAAACGCTGCCCTTTTTTTATTTCATCGCCCACCTTTACATCACATACGATACGTCTGGCTAAAATTCCGGTTATTTGACGAACTTTATACCGAAAACCGTCCGACATTTTTACGCCGATCGTCGCTCTTTCATTTTCATCGGAAGCGTGCGGCTTGTAGGCCGGTAAAAATTTGCCGGGACGGTAATTGTAATATTCAACCGTTCCGGAACCGGGGGTTCGATTGACATGTACATTAAAGACGGACAGAAAAATTGTTATTTTCTGAGCCTTGGCTCCGACGAAATCATCATCAACTTCCGTTATGCTCATCACCTTGCCGTCCGCCGGGCTTATTAAAATATTTTCGGTTTCATCCACCGGTCTAGTAGGATTGCGAAAGAACCACAATAAAAACGCCAGCAATATGAGGCCGGGGATCAGTAACCATGGGGCTATTATATACAATAAAATATTAAGTATTACCGTTAAACTCAGATAAGGAACGGATTCTCTGCATAAAAATATTTCTCGTTTCATAACTTCCTCCAGTGGTATTTAATTATCTCATAAAAAGCATGGTCGTTCAATCAGAAAATATTACTAGGCGTTTTTATGATACAATACCTTCAAGGGCATATGTGCAGTATATAAAAAATATCAAGCATAAGTATTTCGTGTGCTTGTTGTACGACTTTACAAAAATAGGGAGAAAAATCATGACTCATATAACATTAGCGGAATTGTCAAAGAAGTTGAAACGCTATATTTGGCCAGCTTCGGCATTGACTGCCCTAAGCTTTTGTTTTGTGGTGCGCGGCGTACTGGCTATGGTTGATGGCAAAATTGGCTTAGGCTTGCTAATTTTTTTGCCGGGAACCTTGGTATTTGCTTTTGGGATTAACTGTTTGCGTGCTCTCTGTAAGCAGCTGAGAATAGTCAGACATAAGATGAGTGAGGGCTATAGATACGTCGATTCCGAGTCTGAAACTGGGGCAGAGCTGCTTGACAAAGTAGCTGACGAATCACATCATGATAAGGCACCAGCCAAAGTTTCAGCCAATGCCCCAGTCAAGGTCACGCTTACCAAGGTGGATGACAAGACGGGGAATGATGACTTGAAATTTTGAACCGCTGTACGGCCTGGGCGCGGCGGAGTTTATTTCGATCTCGTGTAAATTTTGTTAACCGAGCGAATTTGTTTAATGATTATTTTATTTTCCGCTTTTTTTGTGCCATAAAATTCTTTTCGGCGTATGATACATTATAAGCATAAAGAAAATGACAGTGAGGTAACTTATATGGAAGACAATACCAATACGACTTATCGGGCTGAATATACTGTTTCAGAGGATTCGGCCACTTCGGGAAATGACAAGGCTAAGGCGGCTTCGGCTGCAGAGGCGGCCAATTATTCTACCTCATCAGATTGCGCTCATAGCGGTGAGGCTGGCTCACCTAAAAAATTAAAGCCCAAATTCCCTTGGCTTCGTATTCTTGCCATGATGCTGGTTTGCGTTCTGCTGGGCGGGGCGGTTGGTGGTCTTACCGTCCATGAAATAGGTATGCTGCCGCCTAATTCATCTAATAGCAAGCACAGTGAAAACGATAGCTCAGTGACCAACATGTTGCAAAACGCACAACCTAAGGCTACTGAGGCGGCCAAAACTTTACTTAAAAAAGACAGCAAACTTTTGACTCCGGCTCAAATCGGAGAGAAGGCAAGTTTGGCTGTTGTAGCCATTAATACTCGTACTCGGGTGCAAAGTATATTCGGCCAAGCTGACGCGGAGGGCGCTGGATCCGGCGTTTTGATTTCCCCGGACGGTACAATAGTAACTAATAATCACGTTATAAATAATGCCACTTCTATTTCCGTAAATTTGGCAAATGGGAAAAAATATGATGCTGAAATAGTTGGTCAAGATCCTACCACCGACTTGGCGGTAATTAAAATTAAGGGCAAAAATTTTCCTTATCTTTCAATGGGCGATTCGGCAAAAGTTAAAATGGGAGATCAGGTCGTGGCCATTGGCAATCCTTTGGGGGAGCTTGAAGGGAGTCTGACCGTAGGTTACATAAGCGCTACTAACCGTAACTTATCCGTTAAGGAAGATGACGGCCGCGTAACTACAATGTACGGCTTGTTGCAAACCGATGCCGCAATTAATCGTGGTAATTCTGGCGGAGCTTTGATTAATATGTATGGCGAACTAATCGGTATAAATTCCATGAAGACTTCCGCTGTTGGTGTGGAAGGATTGGGCTTCGCTATCCCTGTGAGCACGGTAAGGCCCGTTGTGGACGATCTGGTAAAATACGGCAAAGTTAAGAATCGTCCCAGCATCGGCATAACAGGCAGAGCCATTAGTGATGAGGTTGCGAGAGAGTACGAATATCCTAAGGGAATATATGTTCTTTCTGTACTTAAAGGCAGCCCTGCGGAAAAAGCTGGCCTGAAGAAAGGCGATGTAATTACTGCTATCAACGGTAAAAGCGTAGCTTCCGTTGCCGATATCAATGGCATTAAAGTTCAGCTTAAAGCCGGCGATGTAATTAAAGTTCAAATTTATCGCAACGGTGATCAGCATGAAGTTTCACTTACTTTGGCCGGAGAAAATTGAAATCGCTGGCAAACTGTAAGAATGCACAAGATATAGCAAAGTATAAGATAAGGCCAAGCGTGGCCATGATAAAGTCCCTCTCTGAATCGAGGGACTTTTATCGCTTTTACCATCTTGTTATTTAGCTAATTAATCCATATAATAAAATTATATTAGTGTTTTCGAGGTGCTTTATGAAATTATATGATGTTGATGCTGAGGCTTTTGCCAAACTTATTGCTGGTTGCAAAGGCAAGGTTGTTCTAGTGACTGAGGACGGTGACCGCTTGGTTACCAACAGTATGTTGTCGGCTTTGGTCGGTTTTTCCGCATTTTTATCGGTAGCCGAAGCTAAAGAAATTGAAATTGAATGTGAGAATTCTGAAGACAAGAAACGTGTGCTTGACTTCATGATGCAATATCGTCACGACCACCACTTGGAAGAATAATTTTGTTCATTTGAAGCCGCCCTCTTCGGGGGCGGCTTATTCTTTATTATGAAATTTTTTAAAAGTGTTTTACAAAAATATAGTCGATATTTTATCTTAGGCCCATTGTTCAAGTTTATTGAAGCCGTGTTTGAGTTGTTGCTGCCTTTGCTGGTGGCTTTTCTATTAAAATTGGCCTTCAATCAAGGCTTTAATGCGGCATTGAATTATGTCTGGCTTTTGCCACTGTTGTCCACCGCCGGGGCGGTGGCTGCTTTGGTATGTCAGCATATGGCAGCAAAGGCTTCACAAGGCAGTGGAACGGAATTGCGTCGACAAATTGTCAGCAAAATACAGCGGATTTCGCTAGAAAATATCATCGGGGACGGAGCGGAGTTTTATCTCAGCGGAGCTACTGACGATGTCAACAAGCTGCAAACGGTAATTGCCATGACCATTCGGCTTTTGGTACGGGCGCCGTTTATCTGTATCGGCTCGATTTTGATGACCCTGTTTATCGATCGAAAAATTGCCGCCGTTATGGTTGGTATTTTACCGCTTTTTGGATTTGGCATATATTTCATCATTAAATTTATAATTAAACATTATCGTTCGCAGCAAGTTGCACGTGACCGGCTTACTCGTCTAATCAGCGATACATATAATGGTTTAAGAGTGATCAAGAGTTTTAATGGTGCAATTAAACAGAGGGAAAATTTTGCCTCCGCCGACCGGAACCTAATTGATATAACTTCTCGGATCGATTTTACAGCGGCTTCAATCAATATTTGGATTGTCTTATTTCTACAGCTTACTGAACTCGGAATTTTGTACCTCGGAGGGGTGGAGATCAGTCAAGGAGATATGATCAAGCCACAATTAATTGCCGTAATCAACTACTTTAATCAAATGATCATGGCGACGTTGGTGGTGGCGAATTTAGCAATACTGTTTCCACAGGGTTTTGCCGCGGCAGAGCGAATTAAACGGATTTTAAACTTGCCGGAGTTGCCGGAACCTCCCGAAAGCCGGGCAGAAATCGCCAAAGTCAAAGCGTCTTGGAGTAAAAATACCACGAACGGTTTGGAGATAATAAATGTGAGCTACACCTATCCGGGGGCGGCCGCAGCAGCGCTCGCCGGAATTACTTTTTCTCTGAATCCTGGCGAAACCCTCGGTATTATCGGTGGAACAGGCAGCGGCAAGTCAACTTTGCTGAAACTTATGTTGGGCTTTTACTTGCCAAATTCAGGTGAAATAAAAATTGGCGAGTCGGTGTTGAGGCAGCACAATCAGGCTGCTTGGGGAAATATGTTTTCGTATGTGCCGCAAGGCGGGGTGCTGTTTAAAGGCACGATTGCAGATAATTTCCCGGATTCTGACGGGGTAAGACAGGCTTTGGAAACTGCACAGGCGGGAAATATAGTCAACTGGCCGGATGATCGGGGCAAAGAGGTTATGAGTGCCGGTAAAAACTTTTCTGGCGGTCAACGGCAACGCCTATCTATAGCTCGCGCCTTGCTGGTAGAGGCGCCAATTTTGCTTATGGATGATGCTTTCAGTGCTTTGGATTTTTATACTGCTTCATTGGTGCGGCAAGCTTTAGCAAAGAATTATCCACAGCTGACCAAAGTAATTGCCGGGCAACGTATTGAAACGGTAAGCAAAGCCGATAAGATTTTGGTGCTGGATGCGGGGCGACAAGTCGGCTATGGAAGTCATGCTCGGCTTATGTGCAGCTGCCCACTTTATCAAAAAATTTATTTGACGCAAGTGGGTGAGGCAAGAGGTGAATCGGTATGAACGGAAAAGAACTGAAGTCAAGTATCAAGTCAATATTCAGATCTGTCTATCCTACTTCTGCTCACCCCGTGTATTCGGCCATATACAGTCAGCGTTATAAATTTATATTGGCGATGCTGATGAGCGTGATCGTGGTTGTGATCACACTACTATTGCCTCAATTAGTTAGCAAAATTATTGACAGCTTCAGCAAAGGCGGGGCTTGGCCGCGTTCGTGGTCACGGGATGCCGGATTTTTCATTGGTTCAGTTGTAATTTTAGCCGTCAGCTATGTAATGATGAATAAGCTTACCGTGAGATTAATCAATGAGGTTGTGTTTGCTTTGCGTCAGTCAGCCTATGCCAAGCTTTTTAAATGTCCACTGTTAAGGTTAGATCAGTTTTCAGCCGGGGAAATGGTAAGCAGGTTGATAAATGACTTGAATAACATAAAAGACGGTTTTTCGACCGGCGCAATTCAGGCGGCAGGTAACGTAATTGCTATTTTCGGAGCATTATATTTGATATTTGATTTGAGCTATATGGCGGGAGTGGCCGTGCTGGCAATGACTCCGTTTTGCTTTACTATAACATACAATCTAGCTCGGCGTGCAAGGCGATATTTTAAGGCGCAGCAGGAGATTACATCTGAAATGACGGCACTTTTGCAGGAAAATTTGCTTAATGCCGATATAATGCGAGCTTTACACCGCAAAGAAAAATTTTTGGCTGATTATGAAGCATTAAACGATCGTCTGGAGGTTGTCGGACGCCAGGCCCAATTTACGGCTTCGCTAACCAACCCTGCTACGCGGTATGTGAATAATTTGCTTTATGTAGTAATTGCCTTGATTGCTGCTAAACTCGGCAGCGACGGCAGGCTTAGCTACGGGGCGATTACGGCCTTGATAAGTTACACGCTTATTTACGTGGCACCGATTAACCAACTCGGAGCCATCCTCGGTGAAATTCAAAAAGCAGTTACGGCTGCCCGCCGTCTGGCCGATTTCATCTGTTTACCGGAAGAATCGGTGACGGAAGGTGAAATGTTGACATGGCAAGGCGGCAAAGTGGAGTTCGAAAATGTAAGCTTCAGCTATTCACCCGATAAATCGTTTTACCAAAATTTTAATTTGACCGTCATGCCAGGCGAAACAGTGGCTATTGTCGGACCTACCGGAGGTGGCAAAACTACCTTGGTTAATTTACTTATGCGTTTTTATCCCTGCCAAAGTGGCAGAATTTGTTTAGATGGGCAGGATATAAATAAGGTGGCGAAGGACACGTATTACCATACGGTAGGCATGGTTTTGCAGGACACATGGCTTTTTAATGATACGGTGGCGGCCAATATTGCTTATGGTTCTGAACGAGCTACTCCGGCCGAAGTTGAAGCGGCTGCGCGAACTGCTTGTGCTGACAGTTTTATTCGGCAAATGCCGCAAGGTTATGCTACTCTTCTCAATCAATCCGGTGGCAATTTGTCGCAAGGGCAAAGGCAACTACTGACAATAGCCAGAGTAGTTTTGCTGCGGCCACGAGTGCTGATTCTTGATGAGGCTACTTCCAATGTCGATGTCACAACGGAACAGATGGTGCAGGCAGCTTTACAGACAATACAGGAGCATTGCACAACCTTTGTCATAGCCCACCGTTTGTCGACAATTAGGGAGGCCGACAGAATTATTTATATCGATAACGGTAAAATATTGGAAAGCGGAAATCACATTGAATTAATGGCCAAGCACGGTTGTTATTATCGAATGTACATGAGCCAGTACGTATAAAGTAAAATGGAGATAGGACTGCTGGCTGCTGGCGGAGTGAATTCTACGAAGCAGAAATAATGTGACTCGTGGATCACCGAAGTTGCTGCATAAGCTGCTTGGCATAAGTCGGTTGCTATTGTAGCAAAGAGAAGACCGACAAGAATATTTATGAAACAATATTTCTTGCCGGCCTGCAATTGCCTATTTATCCACCTAAGCCTTAGCCTGAGCCTGGGGGCCGTCGCCTGAGTACATCAGTTCATTGACGTAGGTTTAAAGCTGTCTTTCAGCGATACACTTCGGTTGAAGACAAGTTTTTCAGAAGTAGAGAACTTAGTGTCGACAGTAAAATATCCGGTACGTAAAAATTGGAAACTGTCACCGGGTTTGGCCTGCTTAAGCCAAGCTTCAGCAACTGCACCGGGTAAAATTTCTAGCGAATTTGGATTCAAATATTCTTTAAAATCGACTTCGCCGTTCTCCGGATTAGGATCAGTGAACAACTCACTATACAGACGTACTTCGATTGGATAAGCATTATCCTTGTCAACCCAATGAATCGTACCCTTTACTTTGCGCCCGTCAGGCGTGTTACCGCCGCGCGTAGACGGATCATAGGTGGCATATACTTTAGTCACGTTGCCGTAAGCGTCTTTTTCACAGCCGGTACATTTAACAATGTAGGCATATTTTAAGCGAACTTCATTACCAGGATAAAGCCGGAAATACTTGCGAGCCGGATCTTCCATAAAGTCATCAGTTTCGATCCACAAATGTTTGGAAAACGTGATCTCGTGAGTCGCTGAGGCCGGGTCTTCCGGATTGTCCTGAGCAACAAAAGTTTCGCTTTGACCGTCGGGATAGTTGGTTATTTCAAGTTCGACCGGACGAAGTACTGCCATTGCGCGATTAGCTTTTTTGTTCAAATCTTCCCGCAGGCAATATTCCAAAAAGGCAAATTCGACGGTTGAAGCTACTTTGGAAACGCCAATGCGCTCACAAAAATTACGAATGGATGCTGGGGTGAAGCCGCGTCGCCGCAAACCACATAAGGTCGGCATACGAGGATCGTCCCAACCGTCAACGTAGTTGTTTTCAACTAATTCACGTAACCTGCGTTTACTCATGACCGTGTGAGTCAGACCCAAGCGACTGAACTCAATCTGCCGCGGCCGGGCAGGTACGTCACAATTGGCTATAACCCAGTCATACAGCGGACGATGATCTTCAAATTCCAAGGAACAAAGTGAATGAGTAATATTTTCCAGGGCATCTTCTATCGGGTGGGCAAAATCATACATGGGATAAATACACCATTCATTACCCGTGCGGTGATGCTTCAGATGCGCAATGCGATAAATTACCGGATCACGCATGTTCATATTTCCGGAATTCATATCAATTTTAGCGCGTAAGGTGAGTGAACCGTCCGGAAATTTCCCCGCACGCATTTGGGCAAAAAGGTCAAGACTTTCTTCAATCGGACGATTACGTTCGGGCGATTCAACTCCCGGTTCGGTTAAAGTCCCACGATTGAGGCGCATTTCCTCTGGGGTCATGGAACAAACGTAGGCCAGACCGCGTTTTATCAAGCCTTGTGCCAGACGATACATTTCTTCGAAGTACTCCGAAGCGTAGAAGAAACGGTCATCCCAATCAAATCCAAGCCAGTGAATATCTTCTTTAATTGCATCAACATATTCAACATCTTCTTTGGCTGGATTCGTGTCGTCCATACGAAGATTACATATTCCTCCGAATTTTTCGGCATTACCGAAATCGATACAAAGTGCCTTGGCATGGCCAATGTGTAAGTAACCGTTAGGCTCTGGTGGAAACCTAGTATGAACAGTCTTTCCAGCGAAACGGCCACCTTCTGCGATATCTTCTTTGATCATTTCTTGAATAAAGTTAAGTCCGGTTGCGGAATCCCCGGTCGGTTCGGACGAAAGGTTAGAATTGATTGTGTCACTCATATTATTTACCATTTTCTTTCTGTAATTTTGCCAAGCCTGCTTCCAGACGACGTAAACTTTCCTCTTTGCCTAATACGGTTAAGATTTCCACTGCTCCACCTGGGGTAACTAGTTGTCCAGCTGCGGCAATACGCACTGGCCACATGATTTGTCCGTTCTTACAATTTCTTTTGGTGGCGGCTTCCAACAGAAAATCGTGAAGTGCTTCGGACGACCAAACAGGGAGGGCAGTCAATTCGGGAATCAATTCTGCCAGAACTTGCTTGGAAGATTCCAAAGTGGTTTTCATCTTTTTATTTACGTAGATAGAACATTCGTAGTCGGGCAATTGTGCCAAGAATCCCAACATTTCAGGAATTTGGCTCAACTTTTTTAACCGAGGTTGCAACAAACCGGCCAACAATTCGTCATGCGATGAATCATTCGGCAAAATTTGACGAAGATAGGGACAGCAAAGTGCGGTGAAGTCGGCTAGAGATTTTTTTTGCAAATAAACTGAATTAAACCAAGCGAGTTTGTCATAATCAAAAACAGCCGGAGATTTGCTGATGCCTTTAACAGAAAAAATCTTTTCCAGTTCTTTAAGGGTGAATATTTCTTCGGTACCACCCGGAGCCCAACCAAGTAAAGCAATATAGTTAACTATTGCTTCGGGCAAATAGCCTTCTTTAACCAGGTCCTGGAAACTTGTCGCTCCATGTCGTTTGGACAGTTTAAGTCCGTCACTGCCGAGAATCAACGGCAGATGAATGTAAGTAGGAATCTTATAACCGAAAGCCTCATATAGTAAATTATATTTGGGGGTGGAAGATAGGTATTCCGAGCCGCGGACTACATGAGTTATGTGCATGGCGTGATCGTCGACCACATTGGCAAAGTTGTAGGTAGGATAGCCGTCAGATTTAAGCAAAATCTGATCTTCCAGTTCTTTATTTTCTACTGTGATGGCTCCATAAACTTCATCGATAAAGGTTGTTGTGCCGGTGAGCGGCATTTTCTGCCGGATAACATACGGTTTGCCTTCTGCCAGATATTTTTCGACAGTGACCTGATCTAGATCGCGGCAATGACGGTCATAGCCTGAATGATCATTGGCGGCGTGTTCATCCTTCAGCTTAGCGAGCCGTTCTTCACTGCAAAAACAATAGTAGGCTTTACCAGCTTTGACCAGTTTTTCCGCTTCCGGACGGTAAATGTCGCGACGCTCGCTTTGAATATAAGGGCCATAAGGGCCTTCTTTTCCTGGTCCTTCATCATATGATATGCCCACTTGAGCCATGGTTTCATAGATTACGTCAACACTGCCTTCTACCAAACGACCGCGGTCGGTATCTTCCAAACGGAAAACAAATGTACCGTTGTTGGACTTGGCAACTAAGTATTCAAATAATGCCGTTCTCAAATTACCGATATGCATAAAGCCGGTCGGACTTGGCGCGAAACGGGTTCTGGTCTCACACATAAAACTTCCCTCCTGAAACTATATTAACAATTACAATTGACATTGCGTAAACCCATAATTAAACTTAATATTATCACTTTACGCCAACATCTGGCAATAATATCCTTGTGATACTTAATCCACCAATCTATGAGATGCATGAGATGCATGATTTATGATGTATGAAACGAGACGCAGGTAAACATGTTCGGATATATAAAACCTTATAAGCCTGATTTGACCTTCCGCGATTTTGCCGAATACCGTGCCGTATACTGCGGTCTGTGTAAAACTATTGGTCGTAAATCAGGCCAACTGATGCGCTTGGGCCTTACCTATGATGCGACATTTATGGCGATTCTGCTCTTGGCACTCAACGAAAAACCGGCCGCTAAGGATTCGGAAACTTGTATCGTTCACCCCGTGAGTTCCCATCTGGTTATGGCCGAACAGGTCGTTTTGCCGGCGGTAGCGCATATGATGAACATCTTAGCCTGTTTGAAACTCGAAGATAATTTGCAGGACAAAGAGAAGGTTATATTAAGTCGCTTATTGCTGTCTTACATAGACAAAAAGCAGGACGTGGCAGATTTTAAACGTACGAAAGCATCCGCTGCGGTAATGGCTGCCCTTGAAAGGCTACATATTGAGGAGCAGGCCAAGTCTCAGGCTTTGAACCCTGTTTTGATGGGCGAAATTAATGCCGAAGTGGCAGCGACAATTTGGCGATATATGAGCGGAACTATGCGAAAAGATTGGCAACAGCTTCTGCCGGAAGGCGTACGTGGAAAATATGACGGGCTAACGGAACGGTTGGCCGATTTTATTGGCTTATTGAGCAGTTGGGTGTATTTCATTGACGCATGTGACGATTTCATGGATGACAAGAAACACAAGCACGCCAATCCGTTCGCTTTTTGTAGCAGTGAAGAAGAGCTATGGCTGGCCGCTGATCCCTTACTCATTGATCTTGAATTACGCCTCAACGGTATGGCAGCTTGTTTGCCATGGCAAAATTACGTGGAAATAATTGCCAACGTTATCCGCTCCGGCCTGCCATTTACTCGTATGCTTGTTCGCCGTCACTTGCCGCGACCGCGCCTTTGAAGTAATGAACTTCCTGTCACTCAGCCCTGGTTTAGAACAAACCTATGATATTTCCGGTATCGTCGATATCAATATTAAACGCTGCTGGTTGTGCCGGCAAACCGGGCATAGTCATAATATTTCCGGCCAAGGCCAAAACAAATCCGGCACCGGCCGATATGTTGACGTCTCGCACCGTAAATTTAAAGTCAGTTGGACGTCCAAGTAGGCCTGCCTGGTCCGAGAGCGAGTACTGCGTTTTGGCGACACAGATTGGCATGCCGCCCAAGCCTTCCCGCTCATACATAGCCAATTTTTGCCTGGCTAATTTAGATATTTCTATCTCGCCAGCACCGTATATCTTCCGAGCCAGCTTTTCTATTTTTAATGGATAGCTATCTTCAAGCTCATAAGGAAAACTAAGTTCACGGTCTGGCTCAGCCGCTAAATCGGTCACAGCTTCCGCTAAAGCTAAGCTACCATCTGCTCCTGCGGCAAAAGCCTCTGTTACAACTGCTTTGACTTGATAACTTTCACAAAAACACTTTATTGTATCAATTTCCGATGGGGTATCACTGACAAACTTATTAATAGCGACGATCACTTTACAGTTATACCCGAGCATATTTTCAATGTGCTTAGCTAAATTGTTTAAACCGCTTTGTAAGGCTGAGAGATTGGGGATGTTGAGATCGGCTTTTTTTACTCCACCATTATATTTTAAAGCTTTTACGGTAGCGACAATGACTACGACGGCCGGTTTGATACCGTTTAGGCGACATTTTATGTCCAAAAACTTTTCTGCCCCGAGGTCTGCCCCAAAGCCGGCCTCAGTTACTACATAATCTGCGAGTTTGCGGCCGAGTTTGGTGGCGATGACAGAACTGCACCCATGGGCTATGTTGGCGAACGGACCACCGTGAATTAAAATCGGAGCGTGGTTCAACGCTTGGACAAGATTCGGCATGAGGGCATCCTTCAGTAATGCAGCCATGGGGTTGGCCGCTTGCAATTGAGCGGCTGTTATCGGTTTTCCATGACGGTCATAAGCCATGATCATCTTGGCTAAACGATCTTTTAAATTTTTCATATCTTCTGCCAGACACAAAACTGCCATCACTTCGGAGGCCACGCTTATTTGGAAATGTTCTTGTCGTGGCAGACCGTCATTTTTCCCGCCAAGGCCGATCACACAATTTCGCAGGCTGCGATCGTTCATATCCAGACAGCGTGACCAAGCGATATTGTGAATATTAATATCAGCCTCATTACCTTGAAAAATGTGGTTGTCGAGCAAAGCAGCGGCCAGATTATTGGCTGCGGTTATGGCATGAATATCTCCGTTGAAATGTAAGTTGAGATCTTCCATGGGCAAGATTTGTGCAAACCCGCCGCCTGCTGCCCCGCCTTTCATGCCAAAGACAGGTCCCAACGATGGCTCACGCAGAGCGCCGATAGCTCTTTTGCCCATCGCGTGCAAAGCTTCGACTAAGCCTATGGAAACGGTGGTTTTTCCTTCACCTCCGGGCGTAGGGTTTATAGCCGTAACCAAAATAATTTTGCCGTCCCGTTCATTCTCCAGTCGGTGCATTACTTTGGCTTGATCTATTTTAGCTTTATAAAAACCGTATGGAATTAATTCATCTTGCTGTAAGGAAAGTTTGGCGGCTACATCATATATAGGTCGCATGGTCGCCTGGCGTGCTATTTCTAAATCAGACAGCATAAAAAACCTCCTGAAACTATTTGGACAATTTTAGCATACTTGGCACGTGAGGGTGAATAATGCCATATTTATAAACGGACTGTTTTTCAATTTGTTAACAAGTCGGGGGCAAAATTTTGTTATAATAACAAAAAACGTAGTATTCGAAAGATAAGTTCGAGGTAGGGTCTGGAAGTTGCGATATACGATATACGCTGCGTAGGTTGTGCGGCTTCGGCGAACTCAGGGCAGCCGGCTGACCGATTCCAATTCAAATTTGTTGTAGGGGCAAGTGAACGGTTGCCACAATTATTTTTTTAGTGAGGTGCTTATGCAGGATCCATATGAGATACTTGGCTTAAAACCTGGTGCCAGTCAAACAGAAATCAGAGAGGCGTATGACCGTTTATGCCAAGTGTATTCTGCTCAAATTCAAACAAATCCTTCTATGCGTGATTTTGCCGAACGCAAAAGAAGCGAAATTGATGCTGCTTACAACAGTCTGATGTATGGGAGTACCGGATTCAGTCAAAATAGTTCGGCACAAAATGCCGCCAACTCAGGAAATTACAGCAATTCAGGTAGCAACGGTAGTTATGACGCATCAGGCAGCAATGGTAGAAATGCGTACTATGGCGGCACTTCTGGCGGCAACCCTTTTGGTTATAACAATGCATACAGTAGCAGCAATCAGGGCCTTTGTGGCAACACTTCCATTAGTGATTTGTTATGCGGCCTGTGCTTATTTGAAACCTGCTGTGACCGAGGTTGCATGTGCTGAACAAAACATATAAATTAACTCAAGCTGGTCTGCTTGCCGCTTTGTCGCTTGCTATATTCGTTATGAGCCGTTTTCTGCATCTCGGCTTGTTCAGCGTTGGCGTTATCCAGACCGTTTTGATTATGTGTGCCGTACTGATCATAGGCTTGAACCGAGCCGTATATGTCTTTGCGGTTGCTGCCATAGCCGGCCTTATTTTGACTCCGTCAAGTTATGTACTTTCGTACATTGCCTTTTTTGGCAGTTATCCGTTAATCAAAGCCAAGCTCAATCTGATCGCTTGTACGTTTTTAACAGGGCCGGCGGTTAAAGCGGTTTATTTTGCTGTGGTTTGGTTTACAATTGTTTTTGCCAATCGAGTGATGCGTTTTTTTGTGGTTGACGGTATTTTTTATTCGATTTACGTCGGTATGTTTTTCTTCATCCTTGCAGCGTTTATAATTGATTTTATCATTGACCGCTATGCTGAAAATTTACGTATTTGGTTACAAAGGCATCGATTAATTTGAAAGCATTGCAGTGTGTAGGCTCGCCGTATATGTATTTGTGGTGTACTATTGATACTTGTAGATGCTAAAGAAGTTTGGTTTTGATTGGCGTCAGTCAATTTTGTTAAATTGAAAAAAAAACATTGGCGTTATATCATAAGATAAACTTAAAAAGACGATGGAGATCGACAGTGAAAATATTGCAACAAATTAAAGTAGTTTTACCGCCGCTGTGCCGGTCTGGCAGAAAAATTTTTATGGCGGTTTTGATCGGGGCGGCGCTGGGTTTGCCGTTGGCGGGAATGACCGCCTGCACAGGCGGCAGGGAAGAGGCAATGGCTGGCAGCGACTACGGCTCGTTTGGATCGGAAATGGCAATTAAACTGGCCACGCAAGATCCTTACCGCAAGGCATATTCCGCTGGTGAAAAAGCCGCTGCCGAATTTATCGCTCGCCAAATAAAGAATCTTGGCTATGAATATAAAGAGCAGCAGTTTACCAGCAACGGCAAAAGCGGCCGAAATATTATTGTGTCTCTGCCGGGACGCGGCTTTTATCGACCACAGACGGCGGCTACCGATATAGCCGGAGCTCCTGACAAAACGCTTACTGTCGGCGATTTCAAGCGCAGAATTATTGTCGGAGCTCATTACGATACCAAACTGGGTGAAGAAAACAAGTCTGAAGCACCCAAATTTGATGGAATTTCGGACAATGCTTCAGGCGTTGCCGTATTGTTGAACGTGTTGCGCCAAATTAAGGGAGTTACAACAGGTTTTGATGTGGACATAGTATTTTTCGGGGCTTCCGGAGATGGGTTTGCTGGAGCTAAGGCTTATCTTGCATCTATAGGTAATGAACAACGGCGGGAAATTGAAAGCGTGATCGTTGTTGATTCGATATACGGTGGTGACAACTTATATGCTAATGCCGGTATTAATTCCGCCGCACCAGACAATCGCCACCGCCTCCGTACACCGTTATATGACTTGTTAAATATTTCGGTCAGCAATTATACTGGTTTACGGCTTTTGGATAATCAAGGCGGATTTAAAGTTAAAGTCCAAGGGTTGACCAATTCAGTTGTTTATCGTGAATTTACTTTTAAAGAAAGTGATCATACCCCTTTTGATGCCGCCGGGCTGCCGGTTGTTTATATAGAATCCGGTAACTACAAGGTTAAGGAAGTCAATAATACATTGGAAAATCGCACTCAACTTTTTGAACCTACGGGCGGGGCCATACGCGGAACAAATTATGATGATATAGATACTTTGAAAGAAAACTTGCCTGAAGGAATGCTTGAATTACGCATTAATTCAACTACTTTTATACTTAAGACATACATTGAAAGCGGTTTGTACAACGCAAAAATGCATTAAACGGAGGTGAGAATTTGGCTGATTTAATTGGGGCGTTTGCCATTAATTATTCTGGTCGGCAAAACGAGTGGCTGCTTTGGCTGATATTGGCGGTGTTTTTCTTGGTTGTTGAACTGGCTACAGTCAATTTGGTTAGTATTTGGTTTTTCATCGGCACAGTGGCTGCCTTAGTAGTTACCTTGTGCGGTGGTGGGTTTGCGCTTCAGATTAGTGTTATGCTGATTGTATCGCTGATATCTCTTTGGGTGTTTTGGCGTTGCCGTGACCGCATGAAAGTTTCGCCACGCCGAGTTGAATTTACCAATGCTGACCGCATTATCGGTGAAATTGCTTTGGTTACGCATGATATAGATCCTATACGGAAAATCGGACAAATAAGCGTTTTGGGTCAGACGTGGAGCGCGGTTTCCGCAGATGAGCACCCGATTGCCAAGTCAACCAAAGTAAAGGTGGTAGGCTTGAAGGGTGTTAAAGCTGTGGTGGAAACACAGAAAAATTTGCTGTAGAATAATATATAGTTAGTATGAAATAAATCGCATTAAAAATCTATATAATGCACAATTTTGGAAGGAGATGAATTTATGCTGCGAATTGCTTCTTGTTTGGGTGATATGGCCGGATTGAGTAACGTTATTGAACCGGGGACGATAATTCTCGTAGTCATTTTGCTTATTTTGTTGGTGTTGGTTTTACGGAATATAAGGGTTGTGCCACAGGCTCACAACTACATTGTCGAGCGGTTAGGGACGT
Source organism: Mageeibacillus indolicus UPII9-5 (assembly GCF_000025225.2). NCBI lineage: Bacteria > Bacillati > Bacillota > Clostridia > Eubacteriales > Oscillospiraceae > Mageeibacillus > Mageeibacillus indolicus. The sequence goes on along the minus strand of NC_013895.2, from coordinate 1,017,413 downwards.
ATCACGCAACTTGGGGTACTGGTATGCATGTAAAAATTCCGTTCGTTGATCGGGTTGCCAAAGTAGTAAGTATGAAAGAAAAAGCAGCCGATTTTGCTCCGCAAGCTGTTATTACTAAAGATAATGTAACGATGCAGATAGACACTATAGTTTTTTACCAAATTACTGATCCGAAGTTGTATTCTTACGGCATTGAAAATCCGGTAATGGCGATTGAAAATCTCTCTGCAACGACACTGCGTAATATTATAGGTGATTTGGAATTGGATGAAACCTTGACTTCACGCGATATTATCAATGCTAAAATGCGCTCAATTCTTGATGAAGCAACTGATCCTTGGGGAATAAAAGTGAACCGGGTGGAACTGAAAAATATCCTGCCACCGCGTGAAATTCAAAACGCTATGGAGCGTCAGATGAAAGCTGAGCGCGAGAAGCGGGAAAACATTCTTCGGGCTGAGGGTGAGAAGGAAGCGGCCATAAGAGTTGCTGAAGGTGAAAAAGAAGCAGCAATTTTACGTGCCGATGCTCAACGCGAATCCGCCATTAGGATAGCTGAAGGACAGGCTCAAGCTATTTTGAAGGTTAAACAGGCTACTGCTGACGGTTTGCAAATGATTAAAAATGTAGGCGCAAGTCAGGCGGTAATTGCCTTGCGCAGCTTAGAAGCTTTGGAAAAAGTGGCTGACGGAAAATCGACCAAAATCATCATTCCCTCAGAAATACAGGGAATGGCCGCTCTTACAGCAGCTCTCAAGAGCGTTGCTGCAGAAATGAGCGAGAAAGATGAGTCAGCAAATTGATATTAACCGATACGCCATGCCTTAGGTATGGGTTTTAAGTATGGTTGCATGGTAAAGGTTTAGGCACATGCTTTTAGGTTTACATATTAAAAATTTTGCCTCATTGGTTGATGTGAAGGTAGGCTTGGACGTGGATCAGCTGTCCGGCTTGAATGAGTCGACGACAAGTTCTGAGCGGAAGAATTTTTCACTTCAATCGGTTTCGGTTCTTATCGGTGCTAATAATGCCGGCAAAAGCAGCGTGTTACAAGCCCTTGATTTTTTGCAGGACTGTGTTTTGCACGGTGTCACGTCTGCGGCTCAAATGAATGGCCGACACGGATTTTTTGACTTGCGTACACGCGGCACCGATGAACCGATGAGTTTGCGAATATTATTTTCCTCGGCAAAGACGGGAATTATCTACAATTATATGCTGCAGATAGGTGATAACGATCAGGGAAAGCCGCTTATTACTGCAGAAAGTTTGCAAATTGTCGAACAGGAGAAGGGTGATTTTTTCCGCTGTGCAGATGATAAATTTACTGCTCGTTTCGGAACACATGAAGAGTCACAAGTGGTAAAACCATATGATTTACCGTTGCTTAGTGTTTATGCTAAATTACCAGGAGCAGATTTCTGTCGCGAACCTTACGAATATATAGAACATTGGCTGTACATATCGTTCCCTGCTTTAATGAATCAACCTGGGCGAGCATCTCGCGATTTTATGTTGCAAGCCAGCCAATTGGGAAATTTATCAGGCGGCCATCGGCATATCAACCGATATGCCGATAATGTACCTAATGTTTTGGCTTATTTGCAAAAAAAACATCCAAATATCTATCAAGAATTTTTGCAGACGGTGCGTCAAAGCGTTAAACTTACGGCAAATTTAAAAAATGCTTTGATAAACAGTGACTTTTCTAATGCTGATGCACGGTATTTTTTGTTAGTATTACTACTCTTTGATCCCAAACCAAGATCATTACTTTTGCTTGATGCGCCGGAAAGTGAACTGTATCCCGACAAAATTAATTCGCTAGCCGAGCAGCTGCGTCGATTTTCGTTTAAAACGTCATCGCAGATTTTGCTCACTACACACAGCCTAGGGTTGGTGGATAATTTTGCGCCATGGGAAGTGTGGCTGTTTAAGAACCATACACAAACCGCGCCACTGGAAAACAGTGATTGGAATGATGAATGGAATCGTTTGGCCTACCAAGTGTTTCCGGTGGAAGGTGAAGAGAAGAAGCCTGAGATAAGCAAAAGCGGCGTTGCGGTTAAAGCTGGGGTGGTTGCCAAATGCGTGGCTGCCGACCCAAAAGTCAGGGCCATGTATAATGAAGGTATTGGCTTGGCTTCGCTTTGGTATTCCGGACATTTTGCGTAGGTGCTCAAATATGCATTTAGAAATTTTGGTTGAAGATAAGTCAGGGGGGATTATACTTGCCGCCTTGGTCAACTCTCTTTTGCGCAATTACAAAGGTGAAAAATGGACATACAGTATTCATCCGCATCGCGGTGTAGGGAAGGTTGATTTCTCTTGGAATGAACCACCAAAACCGCATACAGCTTCTTTGTTGAATTTATTGCCGGCCAAGTTGCGAGCCTACCGCAAAGTTTTGTCCCAACCGGGACTTCAGTGCGTAGATGAAATTTTGGTAGTGGTTCTGGATGCTGATGATAATTCGCCAGATGAACTTAGGTCTGCTATCAGACGAATGGGACGATTGTTTGCTCCGGAAATCGGTTTGGTGATCGGCGTAGCTGTTGAAGAGTTGGAAGCGTGGGCTTTGGCTGACGAGTCGGCCTTGGCAGCGGCTTTCCCAGATTATGACCGTGATTTGTATGCAACCTATAAGCAAGATGCGGTTTGTGGTACTTGGGAAACCTTGGCACGTATAATTATGCCGCCGCACCAAGCGCAACAACTAATTGCTGTCGGCTATCCAGCCGTCGGAGCATACAAGCATTATTGGGCTTCGGCTTTGGCAAAAAATCTGGCAGCAGAAAACAATAGATCGCCGAGTTTCCGAAAGTTCAAAAACGATCTTTATCAAATGATGCGACTGATCGAACGAAACAACCACTGGCAGAACGGGGGAAACATTGTTTGAATGGTTGAGTCTGCCGCGAGCAGCTTATATACATATACCGTTTTGTGAACGGAAATGCGGTTATTGTGACTTTAATTCTTACGCCGGCAAGGAAAAATATATAGAACCTTATGTTGATGCCTTAGTTAATGAAATACGATTTAATTTCCGGAAAATGCTTAGGGCGTTTGGCAGTAGCATACCTCTGTCGGAGCTGAATTTTGGTAGCGAAGGATTTTCATCATTCGACATGGCTTTGCGAACCGTTTATTTCGGCGGTGGCACTCCAAGTTTGCTTTCTGCGCAACAAATCGGCGAAATAATTGATGTTTTACGGCATACTTTCGGTTTGACCCCCAATTGTGAAATTACTTTGGAAGCTAATCCATCCAGTGCGTCTGCCTTGGATTGGTCGGAGGTGAAAAGATTCGGAATCAACAGGGTAAGCGTCGGCTTGCAGTCTTATAATGATCGGTTACTGAATGTTTTGGGACGCATCCATACTTGCCGGGATTTTGATTGTACTACTGCGGCATTGCAACGAGCGGGGCTAGAAAACATTTCCTGTGACCTTATGATCGGACTGCCGACCCAAAGTCTTGCGGATATTCACATGTCTTTAGAACATGTGATTAAATCAGGTTATCGTCATATTTCAGTGTATTCCTTGATTATTGAACCTGGTACTCCTTTTGCGTCGCTTTACGGCATGGATGCCCCTGATAGTAAGAGTAAGTTGGCGACTTCGGTGGCTTTGGCTGTTCTGCCGGACGAAACGACTGAACGGCAACAGCAACATTTTGTATCTGACTATTTAAAAGATCACGGTTTTTCGCGCTATGAGGTAAGTAATTATGCGCAAGAAGGCAGCCGTTCTAAGCATAACATCGTTTATTGGGATGGGCTAGGTTATTACGGATTCGGAGCCGGGGCGCACCGTTTTGTAGGGGGGATCCGTTCAGGCAGCGAGATTAATCCGCTTAAGTATATTAGTAACTTTTCTGATTCAAAAGTTCCAACCAAGCTAGATTATCCGATTGAAGAAATAATTTCCCGGAGGGCTGCCATGAGTGAATTTTTTGTGCTGGGCTTACGTAAAACGGACGGAGTATCCAGACAGGAATTCGTTCAACGATTTGGCTGCGACATTCCTTTGAACCTCCGAGTTAAACTGGATGAGTTGAGGGGGAAAGGTTTATTAATTGCCGAAGCAGGTGGTTGGCGGCTGTCCGATTTTGGGCTGGATGTAGCTAATATAGTTTGGGAAGAGTTTTTATAGCCGTTTGCAAATTAGTTACAAACAACGACTTTGATTTTCCTTGACATTCCTAAATGGTAATGGTAGATTATCTTTAGCACTCAAGTAAGGTGACTGCTAAGGCGGGAGGCAAATATGATTTTAAGTAATCGCAAACAAGCTATTCTCAAAGCGATTGTCGAGGATTATATAGCTACAGCCGAGCCGGTCAGCTCTAAGAGTTTAATTAAAAAATATCCTTTGCAGCTCAGCTCGGCCACAGTGCGCAATGTTATGGCCGAACTTGAAGATGAAGGGTATTTACAGCAACCGCACGTTTCCGCCGGCCGTATTCCTGCGGACAAGGCCTACCGGCTTTATGTTGACAGTTTGATTGATATACCTGAAGTACAACCGGATGTTAAAGAGAAAGTCGAAACGGCTTTACAGGATGATTTTCATGCCTGGGAAACCGCGGTGAAGAAAGCAGCTGAGGTTATGACCAACAGCACCGGCTATACATCGGTTGCTTTGGCTACGCGTACGGAGCGGACAAGTATTTTGCAGATTAAACTACTCATGGTTGAACCGGGTTGTGTGCTTGTGGTTCTTGTTCTCGCCCCAGGGATTGTACGGGATCGTTTAATCAACATTCCGCCTCAGGTCAGCAATTCCGAATTGCAGCGATTAGGAATGGCGATTGAGCAAGGGTTAGCCGGACGCAAACTTAATGAAATAACTTGGATAACCGTTGAAAATACCGGACGTGGAAGTGAGTTGCCGGAATCCTTGTTGAATCAAGTGCTGTTTGAAGCGTATATGGCAATTAAGCAAAGCGATAATTTGGACGCTTACTTGGATGGTATACAAAACTTATTGCGTCACCCCGAATTTCGCGATCCGGATAAGGCAAAAGATATTTTGAATGTTTTAACCAGAGACGGCATGCTCGCTGGCTATTTGACCGACAGTTACCTTAAGGAAGATGCGTCGATGACAACTGAGCTGGGCGACGGCACCAAACGACCTAAATTTATGATCAGGATAGGTCAGGAGATAACCTTACCGGGGCTAAGTGATTGCAGCTTTGTAACTACAACATATGCGCTAGCCGATAATTTGATAGGCCAAATCGGGGTGGTAGGGCCACGCCGTATGGACTACCGTCGGGTAATGGCCAACATGAATTTTATACGACAAGTGTTTAAGAAAAAAATATCCGGCAGAAATGAAAGGTGAAATGATGAAAAAGAATAAAACGGATGTATCAATGAAAGCAGACAATTCGATTGATCCGGGGGCTAAAGCCCAAACTGAACAAGCGGCGGAGGTCGAGATGGAAACAAAGACCGTTGAACCCGGAGCCGATACAGTCGATCGTACTACAACAGAGTGCGACAAAGCCGGAACTGCTGAAAAAAATATTGATCTTGCGGAAGAAATCAAGAAATTGTCGGCAGAGAACGCAAAACTGACGCAAAAATTAGCGGCACGAGATAAAGAATATGTATCTTTGGCGGCAGAGTACGACAACTTCCGTAAGAGAAGTAAAAAAGAAAAAGAAAATTTATATAAAGATTCAGTTAAGGATGTTGCCGAAGCTTGGCTACCATTAGTTGATGATTTGGGACGTGCGGTGGCTGCGGCCGAGGCAATGAGCGAAAAAGTTGATAAGTCAGTTATGGACGGCATAATTTTAATCCAAAAGCGGGCGGAACAAATTTTGGCCAGCTTGAAAATTAAGGAAATCAATGCGTTGGGTGAGAAGTTTGATCCTAATTTACACAACGCAGTTATGCAAACAACTGATGAAACTAAAGGCGAACAAGAGATCGTTGAAGTATTTCAAAAAGGCTATACCTACGATGATCGCGTCATTCGTCACAGTGTTGTTAAAGTGGCTAACTGATTCACCTTGGGCTGCTTTACAAATTAGATTGTTTGTGAGTGAATTTATCAGATTGAACTGTGTGACAGTTCAGTTAAATGTTTGAAATATAGAGGAGGCAGATATTATGGCAAAAGTAATAGGTATTGATTTAGGAACGACAAACTCATGCGTAGCAGTTATGGAAGGTGGCGAACCGGTAGTTATTCCAAATCCTGAAGGCAACCGTACGACTCCTTCAGTAGTAGCATTTACTAAGAGTGGTGAACGTCTGGTGGGACAGATTGCAAAACGTCAGGCGGTAACCAACCCTGACCGCACGATTCAATCCATCAAACGTCACATGGGGACTTCTTATAAGAGAGATATAGACGGAAAGAGTTATTCCCCGCAAGAAATTTCAGCAATGATTCTGCAAAAGTTGAAAGCTGATGCGGAGGCATATTTAGGTGAGAAGGTTACTCAAGCGGTTATTACAGTCCCGGCTTACTTTACCGATTCTCAGCGTCAGGCGACTAAAGACGCTGGTAAAATTGCTGGCCTAGAAGTTATGCGTATTATCAACGAGCCTACAGCCGCATCACTGGCTTATGGCTTGGACAAAGATCATGACCAGAAGATTTTGGTGTTCGACCTTGGTGGAGGTACATTCGATGTTTCGATTTTGGAAATAGGCGATGGTGTATTTGAAGTTCTGGCGACCAATGGTAACAACATGTTGGGCGGTGATGATTTTGATAAAAAGATCATCGACTGGATGGTGGCTGAATTCAAACGTCAGGAGGGCGTTGATCTTTCCGGTGACAAGATGGCTATGCAAAGATTGCGCGACGCGGCAGAAAAAGCGAAAATTGAGCTTTCCGGCGTAAGCTCGACCAATATCAATCTGCCTTACATCACTGCCGATGCAACCGGGACCAAGCATTTGGACATGACTTTGACGCGAGCTAAATTTGATGAATTAACGGCTGATTTAGTTGAGGCCACTATGGGGCCGGTTCAAGCTGCTATGAAAGACTCTGGTTTGAGCACCAATGATATAGATAAAATTTTGTTGGTAGGTGGTTCAACACGTGTGCCAGCTGTACAGGATGCAGTTAAAAAATTCTTCGGCAAGGATCCTTTTAAAGGGATAAATCCGGATGAGTGTGTGGCTATCGGAGCAGCTATACAGGCAGCCGTTTTGACCGGTGATGTTAAAGGCCTCCTTTTGTTGGATGTAACACCGCTTTCATTGGGTATTGAAACCTACGGCGGAGTATTTACTAAATTAATCGAGCGCAACACGACGATCCCTACCAAGAAAAGTCAGATCTTTTCAACGGCTTCGGATAATCAGCCCCAAGTTGATGTCCATGTCTTGCAAGGTGAACGGGAATTTGCCAAGGATAATAAAACTTTAGGCAATTTCATCTTGGATGGTATTGCCCCGGCTCCTCGCGGTGTACCGCAGATCGAAGTAACCTTTGATATTGATGCTAATGGTATAGTTCACGTTTCGGCTAAGGATATGGGTACCGGTCGTGAGCAAAATATCACGATTACCGCTTCGAGCAATTTGAATGAGGAAGAGATAAATAAAGCGGTCAAAGAAGCTGAGCAGTTTGCGGCGGAAGACAAAAAGCGCAAGGAAGAGGTCGATACGAAAAATTCGGCTGAAACAATGATCTATACGGTTGAAAAAACGTTGAAAGACTTGGGCGATAAGGTCGATCCGGCTGATAAAACGGCGGTGGAAAGCGCAGTAGAAAAACTGAAAAAGAGCGTGGCGGCCAATAACCTTGAAGAGATGAAAGCGGATACGGAAGCTACGCAAAAAGCCTTGTTTGCGATAAGTGAGAAGTTGTATAAAAACGCAGCTCCTCAACAAAATGCAGGCGGGAATGCTGGAGGCCCTGCTGGTGGAACAGCCCAAGGCGGATCTGGAAGTTCTGATGGAACTTACAAGGCCGATTTTGAAGAGAAATAATTAGTTGCGGAGGCTGAGTGTGCCTGAAAAAAGAGATTACTATGAGGTTTTAGGTGTCAGTAAGACGGCAAGCGACGATGAGCTTAAGAAAGCTTATCGCAAACTGGCCAAAAAATATCACCCGGATTTAAATCCGGGTGATAAGTCTGCTGAAGCAAAATTTAAAGAAGTCAACGAAGCTTATGCAGTTTTGAGCGACAAAGAAAAACGAAGCCAGTATGATAATTACGGTCACGCCGGAGTTGACGGTCAGGGCTTCGGTAATTATTCACAAGCCGATTTTGCAGACATTTTCAGCTCGTTTTTCGGTCGCGGATTCGGTGGCTTCAGCGGTTTTGGTGGTTTCGGTGGCGAGGGTGCGGCTCGTGGCCCTGTTCGTGGGGATGACTTGCGCTATCAGTTGACGATTGAGTTTATGGAGGCGGCGTTCGGATGCACCAAAGAGTTCAATGTCACCAAAGAAGATGTCTGTGAAGCTTGCCAAGGCAGTGGTGCCAAACCAGGCTCATCCGTTGAACAATGTGCCAGATGCCATGGTACGGGGCAGGTTATGCAGCAACGTCAGTCTATACTTGGCATTGTACAGACGGTGACGGCTTGTCCGGAATGTCATGGCAGAGGTAAAAAAATTAAAGACCCTTGTCCTCAATGTCATGGAGTTGGTCATTACCGTCGTAATAAGACTTTGAGTGTCAAGATTCCGGCGGGAATTAATCACGGTGAAAGCTTAGTCTTGGAGAATGAAGGTGCTCCCGGCGAAAACGGCGGAGGTAAAGGCAATTTATACATAACTATTGCTATAAAGCCTCATCCTATTTTGGGCCGCAATGGTAATGATACCTATTGTGATGTCCCGGTTAAATTTACCCAAGCTGCATTAGGTGGTAAGATCGAAGTTCCGACGATTGACGGGCCGGTAGAGTATGAGTTGCGTGAAGGAACGCAGCCGGGCGATCGTATAACGATTAAAGGCAAAGGAATTCCGTATATCAATCGTAAAGACCAGCGTGGAGATCATATCGCGACGATTAAGATTGAAGTACCGCGCAATTTGTCAGCGGAACAGCGTAAGTTGTTGGCCGAATTTGCTGATACTTGTACAGCAAAAAATTACCAGCAGCATACTGATTTTTTTACTAAACTTAAGCAATTTTTCCGCAATTGAGCGGTCTTTTCACACTAGATGACGGGGTGGCAGATATGGCAAACGCGGCACAATGGTTGGAAGCAAAATTTACGATTAGTGAAGAAGCGTCGGAAGCACTTACTGAACGATTGATTCAGTTCGGAGCCTGCGGTATCGCTACCCAAGATCCGTTTGAGCTTAAACGCCTGCTCAGTGACAATTCGACAACTATATTTGTTGACCCGGAATTTCTGGATGACTTGCCGGATTATGTTACGGTGAAGGCATATTTTGCCTGTGATGATCGGGGCGTGCGTCTGATACCTTCTTTGGCGGATGATGACAATCCTTTTTTGGCGGTGGAGCAATATTTGTATCAGCCCTCTCATGTCAATTATTGTCGACCGGAGGATTTGCTTGCCAATTTACGGGCTATGTTGGCTGATTTGGCACAATTTTTACCAATTGGCCTGGGAAAAGTTGAAGTTGGAACGGTTAACGAGGAAGATTGGGCTAACAATTGGAAGCAATATTACCATCCCATCGAAATATCTGATTCATTAGTAATTTGCCCGGAATGGGAGGACTATAACCTTAAGCCGGGGCAAAAAATGATCAAAATGAATCCGGGCTCGGCTTTTGGCACGGGTAGCCATGAAACTACTGCTTTATGTCTGAAACTTTTAGCCGAGAACATGAAACCTACTGATCTTATACTTGATTTAGGTTGCGGCTCAGGGATTTTAGCGATTGCGGCCGCTAAACTTGGCGGTAAATCAATTACTGCGATAGACATAGATCCTTTAGCGGTAAAGGTATGCCAAGACAATATACGTTTAAATAACGTTGCTGAGCAAGTTACAGCTTCGGCCGGAGAAATCTCTTCCCTTGCCGGGCAAAAATTTGATTTGATCTTAGGCAACTTACTGGCTGAAGTTCTCGCTGCTCTGGCCCCCGCCCTGTATCAAGCCGTTAAGACGAACGGCAAGTTGATTTGTAGCGGCATAGTCGCGCACAAGGCTGACATTGTGTCCCGCGCTTTTACGCCCGATAGATGGGAATTAACCGAAGAACGTAAAGATAACGATTGGATCGCGCGCATTTATCGCCGGCGTTAAAACATAATTGTAAACTTATATTTGTATGCAATTTTTCCCTAGCTCGGTAAAGAAACTTTATTGCAAAAATTTTCTGATTATTTGATCTTACCTATTGACAAAAAGGTTAACCTCGGTTAATATTGTCATCAAGAGTTAGCAAATACTAATTCTTCGAGTTTCTCCCTCGTTGATGTTTTGTTTCCGGCTGCAGTAGCAGAGAAGGAGGTTGCCGTGAACTTTGCAATGGAAATCGCTAATCATTGCTCTCCGGCGCTGGCGGGAATCAAACCGGCCAATCTTATATCCTACTCCTCTGCTACCTGTTGCAGCATAGCTGAGTATCTGGTGTATTTGGCGGAACAGCTTCAAACGGCGAGAATTTTTTTTCGCCTTTTGCAATCTGATCGCCACCACCGTTTATGTTTGGTATATAAAGAGCGTATTTTACAGAAACATTTGTCTCGCCCGGAAGTAAAACATGAATTGGCCTTGCTCGGTTACCCTACTGATGCGGATTTAGAGGCAATGCTAGATCATTTGGCGAAAAGATTCAAGGTTGCCGACTCGTTCCCGCATGAAATAGCTTATTTTTTAGGCTATCCGGTTGATGATATCAAAGGATTCGTTGTTAATGACGGACGCAATTATTGTCTTAACGGTTATTGGAAGGTTTACAGTGACCCTGAACAAGCCATGAAGTCATTTCGTCGATATACGTTGTGTCGTGAGGCTGTGATGCGACGTTTGGCCGGCGGTACGGCTCTGGAGAATTTATTTAGATAATTTCCATCAAAGATGGAGAAATTATAGGAGGAAAATGAAATGGCAAAAATTGCAGTTGTTTATTGGTCAGGAACGGGTAATACAGAAGCTATGGCTAACTTGGTCGCTGAAGGTGCACGTATTGACGGTAACCAAGTTGATGTGCTGAATGTTTCTGATACCGATGTTGATACCGTTTTGGGTTATGACAAAATTGCATTCGGTTGCCCGGCTATGGGTGATGAATCTTTAGAGGAAGTTGAGTTTGAGCCTTTCTACACCGATATTAAAGGACGTTTGTGTGGCCGTCCGGTAGTTCTCTTCGGTTCTTATTCTTGGGCTGAAGGCGCTTGGATGGAAACTTGGCAGGAAGATGCTCGTTCCAACGGCTTGAATTTGGTAGCTGATGGATTGATTTGTTTTGAAGCACCGGAAGGCGATACTGAAGATGCTTGCCGCAAATTGGGTGAAACTTTAGCCAAAGCTAAATAATGATTTGAGCGATAGGTAAATCATTTAATTTGACTGATGTTTCTCTGATATAAATATGTGATATACGTTAAAGCGCCGAACTCATTGAGAGAACGGCGCTTATTTGTTTGATTGCGATTTCACTGGTATAATACGAAGTTATTGAAGTTTGATGGCACTGGTTGAGACGAAATCAGTTTAGATTATGCGGGGGAAACGAGGTAACGGTGTAATTACGCCAAAATAGATATATGACACAATTTCATGCTTGGACTAAATCATTATTCAGCAAAGATGAGTTGATAAATTTTGTGTGGCTGAATATTGGCACGTTTCTAATTGCTATAGGCGTGCATTTTTTCAAATTCCCTAATAATTTTAATATTGGCGGCGTTACCGGTCTGGCGGTAGTTCTCGGGTATTGGTACCCTAATATTTCCGCCTCATTATTCATGTTTATTTTGAACACGATCCTGCTGATAATCGGTTATATGTGTTTTGGCCGCTCATTCGGTTTCAAAACAACTTACAGCAGTCTTATTTTATCCGTTATGGTGGCGGTTATGGAAAAAATTGCCCCGATGCATCATCCTTTAACGGAACAGCCGCTCATGGAACTGATTTTTGCCGTTATTTTACCAGGAATGGGGGCCGCCATAATTTTCAACATCCGGGCCTCCAACGGAGGGACGGATATTTTGGGTATGTTGATGAAAAAATACACCAGCCTCAACATCGGAACAGCTTTGGCGTTGGCTGATTTAACCATAGCTTCGCTTAATTTCATTGCGTTTGGTCCAACAAGCGGTTTGTATTCATTGCTCGGCCTTCTGTGCCGCGCTACGATCACCGATCACGTCATTGAGAGCTTAAATCTACATAAGCATTATACGATAATAACTTCCAACGAAAAGGCGGTGGTCGACTATATCACACATAATCTCAACCGTTCCGCGACAAAGATTAAAGCTGAGGGTGCATTTAGCGGACAACCGAAGGTGATGTTGATAACCGTTCTTAAACGCTCGCAAGGGGTGATGTTGCAGCATTTCCTGAATGAACATGATCCGGAGGCCTTTGTTTATGTTACCAATACCAGTAAAATAATCGGAAAAGGCTTTGCCGTCGGTATGCGTGATCTTTAAAATGCAATAAAACCGCCAAAAAAAGTAACTCTTACCATGAAATTTTGTTGCAAATAGACAAACTATAATCACGAATGTATAATGTGCATAGTAATAAAGATTGAAGGGAGTCGGTGCAATGGCGACAGATTTTTTCGGTGATCCTTACTATTTGTATAATGTTGGCAAAAATGATCACGCTTATAAGTTATTAGGCGCTCATGTCCGGCCGACCGGAAGTGTTGAATTTCGCGTCTGGGCACCCAAAGCGGCCGGAGTTGCCGTAATCGGGGATTTTAATGGCTGGAATGAAGGCAGTTTGCCGATGTACCGAGTCGGTGAAACCGGTATTTGGCAGGCGGCGAGCAATTCAGCTAAAGCCGGAGATAAGTATAAATTTGTTATTTATCATCACGATGGCGGCAAGACTTATAAGGCCGATCCGATGGCTCGTTTCTCTGAATTGCGTCCGAATAATGCTTCCATCATAGTTGACGAATTCAATTTTACTTGGCATGATGCTGAATTTATGAAAAACCGTCCGCAAGCCAGAGCGAATAATTTCCCCCTTAATGTTTATGAAGTGCATTTGGGCTCATGGAAGAAACACTATAACGGAAACTTTTACAATTATCGCGAAATAGCTGAGAGCCTTACCGCGTATTTATTGGATATGGGTTATAACTATGTGGAACTGTTACCGGTTATGGAACATCCGCTAGATGCTTCTTGGGGCTATCAAGTGACCGGGTTTTTCTCTCCCACTTCACGTTTCGGCACGCCGGATGATTTCCAATACATGGTAGATTATATGCATCAGCACGGAATCGGCGTTATTTTGGATTGGGTGCCAGCACATTTCCCCAAAGATGATTTCGGCTTGCGGTATTTTGACGGAACACCTACCTACGAATCTCCTGACAGTCGTATGGCTGAACAGCCGGAGTGGGGGACGATGTTATTCGATTACGCTCGCTATGAAGTTCGTTCATTTTTATTTTCGAGTGCAACGTATTGGATTGAGGAATTCCATATTGATGGGCTTAGATATGATGCCGTTTCAACTATTCTTTATAGAAATTATTGTATGCCCGAATATGTGCCTAATATATACGGTGGCCGTGAAAATTTGGAAGGCATTGATTTTTTGCGTGAACTTAATCAGCGTATAACCGATAATTATCCGCAGGTTTTGTTGATTGCCGAAGAAGCTACAGCTTGGCCACATATAACTTCGCCTACTTACGAGAACGGTGGTCTCGGTTTCACCTATAAGTGGGATATGGGCTGGATGCATGATACCCTTGATTATCAAGAATTAGACTATATCTATCGGTATTATCACCATAATAAGATAACTTTTTCGATGTCTTATGGATTTTCGGAAAGATTTATGTTGCCGCTTTCTCACGACGAAGTGGTGCATGGCAAACGTTCATTGATTGAGCGTCAACCGGGCGATTACTGGCGAAAATTTGCCGGATTGCGTACTTTGTATGCCTACATGATGGCGCATCCCGGTGCCAAACTGTTGTTCATGGGCGGAGAGTTCGCTCAGTTCATTGAATGGCGTTTTTATGAAGAGTTGCAGTGGTTCATGCTCAAGTATGAAGCTCATCGGCAGATGCAGGACTATGTGCGCTGCCTGAATCATATTTATCTGGATCATCCGGCTTTGTGGCAGGTCGACACTAACTGGGAAGGCTTCCGTTGGATAAATGCCGATGATGCCCGCAATACTATGTATTCATTCTATCGCAAGGATGAGCGTGGCAATGTGGTAGTGGTTATTTTGAACGAAGCTCCAATCCCGGTGCGAGATTATTGCGTGGGTGTGCCGTTGCCCGGTATGTACAAACTCATTTTAAATTCCGACGAGGCAAAATGGGGCGGCAGTTCCTATCCGGTTCGGCAGCATCTGTTCGGCGATTTGACCGAAGATGAGAATTCTTATCGTTGTGGAGATGAATTCTATACCAAACACCAACCATGCAATCAGTTCGATAACAGTTTAACCTTGGATATTCCGCCTTTGGCGGCAGTTTACCTGTATAAGGAATATAGCAAAGACGTAGCCGAAGAAGTGCCGGCGAAGTCCGCTGATCAAACCGTCCGCTCCACTGAAGATTGATACGTTGCGACGGTTAATGACGAATACAAATAACAGGAGGGAAGACAATGGCCAAAAAAGACATTATCGCTATGATTTTAGCCGGTGGCCAGGGATCACGTTTGGGCTATTTAACCGACGAAATGGCCAAGCCTGCCGTACCGTTCGGCAGTCGTTACAGAATTATCGATTTTCCGCTTAGTAATTGTACCAATTCTGGTATTGATACTGTTGGAGTTTTGACGCAATATCAGCCGCTAGCACTCAATACTTACGTGAGTAACGGCCATCCATGGGATTTGGATCGTAACTCGGGCGGAGCATTTATTCTGCCCCCTTATCAAAAAATCTGCGGCACGGGTTGGTACAGTAATACCGCTAATGCTATTTATCAAAATATTGGATTTATTGACAGCTTTTCGCCGAAATACGTTCTAGTTTTGTCAGGTGATCATATTTATAAAATGAACTATTCGTTTATGCTTAAAGCTCACATTAATAATAAAGCCGATGCTACAATAGCTGTTTTGGAAGTACCTTGGGAGGAAGCACCTCGCTTCGGCATAATGAACACAGACAGTGCCGACAACATTGTTGAATTTGAGGAAAAGCCGGCCAAGCCGCGTAGCAACTTGGCCAGTATGGGCATATACATTTTCAGTTGGGATGTACTGCGCCGCAAGCTTATCGAAGATGAAAAAGATGAAAAATCCACCCATGATTTTGGCAAAAACATTATTCCGGCTATGCTAGCAGACGGTCACAAATTGATTGCCTATCGATTCAGCGGTTATTGGAAGGATGTAGGTACGATCAGCAGCCTATGGGAAGCTAATATGGATATTTTGGACTGTCCGGAAGATATTAATTTAATGGATTCTTCATGGCGTATTTACGGCCGTAATCCAGTCAAACCAGCTCATTATGTCGGATCGGCAGCCGTGGTTCGTGGCAGTTGCCTGACCGACGGATGCGAAATAAACGGTGAAGTCGTACATTCTGTTCTTTCGCATTCAGTTTATGTGGAAAAGGGAGCTGTCATCCGTAACAGCGTTCTGATGCCGGGGGTTACGGTTAGATCAGGGGCGTTTTTAGACAAGGTGATAGTGGGAATGAATTGTGTGATTGAACGAGATGTTCAAATCGGAGCGCAAGTTCAAGGCGATTCACCCTATAAGAACAAACTCTGTACAGAGGATATTTCTGTATTGACGCATGGTTTGCTCATACGTGAAAAGTCGTTGATTCCAGGTAATTGCATGGTCAAAGATATGCCTGAACTTGGCGAAGCGAACATTGCGCGCAAATGTTTTGCAACATTTTAAAACTGGGAGGATACTATGTTTATTGATGCAGTCGGCTTGATTTTTGCTGATGATAAAAAGATACAACTCGGCGAATTAACTTTGCCGCGTGCGCTTGCCGCCGTGCCGTTTGGCGGCCGTTATCGTATCATTGACTTTATGCTTTCTAATATGGTGAATACCGGAATAAAAAATATCGGTGTTTCAACTTTCAATAAATATAAATCGTTGATGGATCATCTTGGAACGGGAAGCCCGTGGGATCTTGACCGTAAGTCTCCTGGCCTATCTATTTTGACGCCATATCTTATTTCGGACACATATAACGGGCTTAATGATCTAAGTGCCATCATAAATTTTTTGCGTTTCAGCAAGCGTAAACATGTTGTTATTGGCGGTAGCTCTGTTATTTTTAATTTGCAATTTAATCAAATGGTTGATTCGCACGAACAATCCGGTGCTGATATAACGCTTCTTTTTTCTAAAGAAACTACCGATTTTGAAGAGCCGAACATCGTGCTTGAATTTGATCGCAAGAACAAACTCAAAGGATTTCTGCTGAATCCGAAGAATTTGAGCGGAATGCGAAAATGTTTTATGGACGTAATGGTCATTGAACGTGAGCTTTTGCTCAGCATTTTACAGGACAATTTAAGCCGGGGAGTGGCAGGTGTCGATTTCATTAGTTTCATGCAGCTGAACGATAGCTTGAATATACGTGGCTATGAGTTTAAAGGTATGGCGATGCGCATACACTCTGTGCATGGTTATTTTGCTGCGACCATGAAAACTTTAACGCCGGCCGGGCGTAAAGCGGTTTTTGGCTCCGATCAGCCGGTTTATACTAAGGTAAAGGATGAGTCGCCAACATATTACAGCAATGAAAGCAGAGTTGTGTCCTGCATGATTTCCGACGGCTGTGTTATTGAGGGGGACTTAAAGGATTCGCTGCTTTTCCGCGGAGTCACGGTGGCGTCGGGAGCTAAACTGCGCAACTGTATTATTTTTCAGAATTCGTTTATTGGCGAGAATTGTAATTTGGAAAATTGTATAATCGACAAAAATGTTCACATCAAGCCTGGTATAACGTTAACAGGACAGGAAGCTTATCCGGTAGTAGTAGGCAAAGGTGCCATAGTTTAGAGGAGGAAAAACGTATGAAAGTATTGTTCGTTTCGGCCGAGGTAGCACCTTTGGCAAAGGTTGGCGGCCTGGCAGATGTTGCCGGAGCACTGCCGGCGGCACTAAATAAGCTGGGAGTAGATACCAGAGTTATCATGCCCCTGTATAAGAGGATTCGCGACAATTACGGGTGCGATCTCAAATTTATGCGCTGGACGATGATTAAACTTGGCTGGCGAACCATGTACAGTGGATTGTTTAGAATGGATTTAAACGGAGTTACGCATTATTTTATTGATAATGAATATTATTTTGGTCATGACGCTATATATCTCGACTATGATTTTGATATTGAAAGATATTGTTTCTTTCAGCGTGCGGTGCTTGAGGCCATGGGGGCGGCAATGGACTTCGTTCCCGACATTATTCACTGCAATGACTGGCAGACAGGGCTGATACCGGCTCTGCTGCAGGCGCATTATCATCCATATGGTTATTTTAATCAAGTTAAATGCTTTTTTACGATCCACAATCTTAAATATCAGGGGGTTCATTCTTTTGAAAGAATAGCTGATTACTGCGATTTATCGACAGCTTTTTTGAATGACTATGGTATTCTCAAAGATGGTGTGCCGAATATGATGAAAGCTGGCATTGTCTATGCCGATCAGGTGACGACCGTTTCACCAACTTATGCAGAAGAAATAAAGCAACCGTATTACGGCGAGGGATTGGATGGAGTTTTGTCATATTACTCATTTAAACTTAAGGGAATATTGAACGGTATTGACTGCCGGGAATATAATCCAGCCACGGACAGCCATTTGGTTCGTACGTATTCGTCTTCCGATGTTAAAGAGGGCAAGGCGGCGAATAAAGCAGCTTTACAGGCTGAACTCGGACTCAATGCAGAGCCTGATCGCCCACTCTTGGCAATGATTACCCGTATGGTTGATCAAAAAGGAATGGATCTACTTTTGCGGGTTTTGGGAGAGATTGCTGGTATTCCGACTCAAGTGGTAGTTTTGGGCACGGGCGAACATCGCTACGAAGAAGGCACTAGAATTTGCGCCGGCTACTTCAAAGAAAATATTAGAGCCTGTCTGACATTTGACAATGCGCTGGCTCATCGGATTTATGCTGCTGCCGATATTTTCCTGATGCCATCACTGTTTGAACCCTGCGGCTTGTCGCAGCTTATCGCCATGAATTATGGAACTTTGCCAGTTGTACGAGAAACAGGAGGTTTAAAAGATACGGTTACGCCTTACAACCAATACACGATGGAGGGAAACGGGTTCTCTTTTACCAATATAAATGCACACGATTTTCTAAATGTTGTCCGCAACGCTTGTGATCTGTACAACGACAGCAGGGATATTTGGGACAGGCTGGTGCAGAACGCTATGCATAAAGACGTTTCTTGGCAAAAGTCGGCTGAATGCTATAAGGAGTTGTACGAAGGCGTCCTGAATCGTAAAGATTGAAGTTAGCAGGCTGAAGCGAAAAACCTAAAGAAAATCTGAATTTTTTTCATACTATCGTTTCTTGCAAGCAAATTTGGTATTATTATAGCATATGCTGAAATATGCTTGATACATTTGCTTGGAGGACGATTAGATGAGTGTAGACATAAAAAAACACATTGCAGTCGAATTGGCGGCTTTGTGTAACATGCAGCCAGATGAGATGGAAGCTTTTATTGAGATACCGCCGCAGACCGACTTAGGCGACTACGCTTTGCCTTGCTTTAAACTGGCCAAAACTATGCATAAAGCTCCGCCGGTTATTGCAACGGAACTTGCTGGCGGTATTGCTGGTAAACTGCCGGAACTGACAGAAATAAGACAAACCGGAGGTTATCTCAACTTTTTCCTTAATCGTTCTTCATATATAAAAGAGACGATAGGTAAAGTGCTAACCGACCCCCACGCCGTTTTCCCAACTGCCGATTTGCATGATAAAACTGTTTTGGTTGAATTTTCTTCGCCAAACATTGCTAAGCCTTTCCATATAGGACATGCGTTTACCACTATTTTGGGTCAAGTTATCGCCAATATGTACCAAACCGCCGGCTACAATGTGGTAAAGTTGAACCATTTGGGGGACTATGGTACCCAATTTGGCAAGCTGATTGTCGCTTATCGTCTTTGGGGTGATGCCAAGGCTTTGGAAACCGATCCGATCAAAGAGCTTTTGCGCATATATGTTAAATTCCATAAAGAAGCCAAAGAAAAGCCTGAATTGGAAAATCAGGCGCGTTTTGCCTTTAAATGTTTGGAAGAAGGTCGGCCTGAAGAAAAGGCCATGTGGCAAAAATTCCGTGATTTGAGTTTAGTTGAATTCAATCGGGTATATGACCGTTTGGGAATTAAATTCGATAATTATAACGGTGAAAGTTTTTATTCCGATAAAATCCCGGCCGTGGTGGAGATGCTTAGGCAAAAGGGTTTGATGGTGGAAAGCGACGGGGCTCAGGTAGTGCAGCTCGATGACCTTAAGTTACCGCCTTGTATAATTTTAAAATCGGATGGGACTACAATTTATGCCTCAAGGGATTTGGCAGCGATATTGTATCGCGATGCTACTTGGCATTTTTACAAAAATATTTATGTGGTAGGTACGCCTCAGGCTCTGCATTTTCGACAGGTATTTGCCGTACTTAAGAAAGCAGGGTACGATTGTGCCGATCGTTGTGAACACGTTGGTTTTGGCTTAGTTAAATTCCCAGAGGGGAAAATGTCCACTCGGGAAGGTGATGTTATTTTCCTTGAAGATCTTTTGAGTGAAGCAGTAGCCAAAACCTTTGAAATTATTCGTAAGAACGCGGCGGAACGCTATGAAGACATGTCAGAAGCTGAACAGGCTGACATAGCCGAAAAGGTAGGTTTAGGTGCGGTAACATATGCTTTTCTGCGTAACGGGCGTGAGCGGGACATTGTATTCTCTTGGGAAGAGATGCTCAACTTTGAGGGCGATACCGCCCCTTATTTGCAATACACTTATGCGAGAGCCCACAGCATGTTGCGTAAAGCTGGCGTTGTCAATGCTAAGGAACAGCTGTTGGCCGCAGTGGCTGCCGGAAGCCTGAACGAGGAGAGTGAGTTTAACCTGTGCCGGCAAATCGAAGCTCTTGCAGCGGCCTTTAATAACGCGCTAAAAAATAATGAGCCGTCAATTTTAGCTAAGCAGATCAATGCTGTAGCACATGCATTTAATAAGTTCTATACTGAATGCCCGATACTCAAGGCAGAAGGTGAACTACGTACCTCTCGTTTGGCATTGGCCATGGCCACTTGTTTCGCCTTGAAACAAGGTTTGAGCATCCTAAATATACAGGTAGTTGAAAGAATGTAATGATGAAAGAAACGGCTAACAGATCTAAATCCTTTAAGGAGCTTGTCTACCAACGGCCTGATCTGCATCGGCTGGCATCGCGGGCGAAGGTTATCAAGAGTCGGCTACAAAAATGGAATAAAGAGGCTAATCTTGGTGAAACCATTGAAGACTTTCAGGCTACGTTGGATGAGTTCAATGAGCAACAAACTTTGGTAGCTATAAAATGGGCTCTGGATGTAGATAACGTAACTTTAGCCAGAGAAAATCTGTTTTGGCAGCAGATCCAGCCGAGCTTACAACGTCTGATTTTTTCCGTCAACGGCTGGCTGCGTTCCAAATCTGCTTTGCCGAAACTGGCAGAACGTTGGGGTAAAAAATTTATCTGGCAAAATCAGAGGGCACATTTGACCGTTAATCGTTCAAATCAAGCGGCTTGGAATGACGAGCAAACCTGCATTCAAGCGGTTTGCGATTCGTTTAACCGGGGGGATGTCAATGCGCTGATTCTTGCTTACCGCAAATTGGCTGATGCTCGCAACCGCCTAGCTCGCCAAGCTGATTTCCCCGACTATCTGCACTATATTTTTGCCAACGATGAGTTTTTTCCTACCTACGAAAATTTTACGGAAATAAGGGAATATCTGCGAGAGAATTTGGTCCGTTTTTTGCCAGCCTTGCAGGCTTCTACTGAGTTGGTTTCTGCAAGTCGGACATATGACTTATCTTGGCTTTCGTTGACTAAACAGCTGACGCACAGTGTTGTATCAGGTGAATACGATTTTATATTTGCGCTGAATTCTATTCTTAATCGGATCGGCTATCATAATGACGAAATCTTAGGGGCCTGGCATGACGGTTTCGTAGATATTTTGCCTTCGCCTGATAAGTCTGAGGGCGTGGAATGTTTTTATTTGCCTGCTTCGGCTCAGCCATTTTTGTGCGGTCGAGCGAGAAAAACACCATTCTTTATCTTGGACCTTTTGCGTGAGGCTGGTGTTTTTCAGGCTTACAAAAGTTTGACAGGAAAATACCGGTTCACGCCTCAGATATTACCGGACGACAAAGCCAAAGAATTTATAGCAGCCACTTCGGTTAACTTAGCCTTGCCATATTTAAATGTGTTTTATGGCGCTGATGCTGACTTGTTTCGTCACTGGTATTTGCGGGAAATTGTTATTAATATTTTGCAATTATCCATGCAAAGCGAGTTCCAGGAAAGGTTGTATGCCGATCCTAATTTAAACTGGTCGGAGGTATCAAATGAGTTGTTGCAGCGGTATTTCCCGGCAGCGGAAAAATCAGCAGCCGATGCTGATCCGGATTTCGGACACTGGGAACTGAAAAGCAATTTCTGGCTCAATGCCGGGCAGACGGCCGATCTTATTCTAGGTCAGATTGCCGCGCTTACTTTGCAAGACCAATCGGACGGCAAAACGGAAAAACTGTTTGCGGTGCTGCAAGCGTTTGTTTTAGATGGCAACAATAATTTGTTTAAAGATCGGCTAGCCGTGGCAGGAGTAAAAAATCCGTGGCACATAGAAAATTTGAAACGACAGATCTTTCAACTATGTTATATGATGGGGTACTGATGCTTAACTTACCGGATTTGTTTGTCAAAAAAATGTTAGCTTTGTTCGAGTCGGACGGCCGACGCGATGAATTCAATCAATTCTTAGCCGGGATTGGTTCTGGAGCCAAGCCAGGCATAAGGTTCAACCCAACCAAGGGTGAGGTTGAAGAAATGGCCAGAAATTTTGCCTGCTCATACAAATTGTCACCATTAGTTCCAGTGCCATGGACGAAGGATGCTTATTATTTGCCGGCCGGCTTTGCCGCTGCTCAGACTGTGGAGTATTTGCAAGGCTATTTTTATTTGCAAGAAGCTAGTGCCATGTTGCCAGCGGCACTTCTGCAAGCGAAACCTGGAATGGCGGTTTTGGATCTTTGCGCAGCTCCGGGTGGGAAAACAACTAAATTGGCCGCCGATATGAATAATCAAGGACTGCTGTTGGCTAATGAGATTAACTTGGAGCGCGCCAAAGTTCTTCTGCGTAATTTAGAGCAATGGGGAGCAAAAAATGTTGTTCTGACCAATGCAGATGCTGCGCAGTTTAATCGGGATCCGGGATTCATATTTGATAAAATTTTGGCCGACGTGCCGTGTTCTGGCGAAGGAATGTTCGGCCGCGATCCAGGAGCGGTTGCCGCTTGGACCCAGTATCAGGGACGATCTTTGACCGATTTGCAACTGAATATTTTGCTGAAAGCAGCCGATTTGCTGGCGCCGAAAGGTGAAATTTTGTATTCTACCTGCACTTTCAACCCGGAAGAGAATGAAGGGATTATTTGGCGGTTCTTGCGGGAAAAACCGGAATTTTCTTTGGCGCCACTCCGCGATCGTCTGCCTAAGCCATGCCCCGAATTAAGTGGGGGCGTGAATTATAATTCTGATCAACCTTGGGCCAATTGCCTTAGAGTTTGGCCGCATTTGGCTCGGGGAGAAGGGCATTTTTGTGCTTTGCTAGTCAAGTCGGGTGAAGCGAAGCATGGTGAACTAAATCAGGAAGATTTATCAAATAATTTGGCTCGCGTGGCAGGGGGAAAAGTTGCCAAAGACCAGGTAAATCAAGCGAAAAGATGGGTAAGTACAGCTGCCGTTGCCCACCGCGATAAAAAAGGTTACAGCGAACCAACAGCTGTTTTGGCCGCTGCCCAAAAATTTATTTCTGAGAACTTTACTCCAATGGGCCAACAAAATTGGCAATTAAATTCTTATTCTTATCATTCGGCAAATAACCCTGGTAAGCCTGATTTATCCGCTGTCGGGTATGCAGTGCCATTTGTTTATATCGAAAGAAACTTCCTTCATTATTTACCCCAAACCGCGCTGCGGATTCCCACTTTGCATGTCCTGAAACGTGGGGTAATGGTAGGAGAGTTCAAAGATGGACGCAATGCCAAGTTTGTGCCATCCCATGCTCTGGCTTTGACAATAGCTGCTAATGAATATCGCTACTGCCTTAATTTGCCGCGTGACGACTCACGAATTACGGCCTACATCGCTGGACAATCTATTATTTGGGATCAAAGCGAATTACAGACCATTCCTTGCCGTACTTACGTCCTTTTGCTGGCTGAATCGGAGCCGCTTGGCTGGCTTTACCGTGAAAAAAGTGAAGTACTGAAAAATTTATATCCTAATTCTTGGGTGCGCAGATTGCGCTCCCCCCATGAAAGTGAGGTAAAACATGAATCAAAACATGAATCAAAACGTGAACAGACTGATAATAGCGACTCACAACCGAAATAAACTGCGTGAATTCACCAAAATTTTAGGTGATAAGTTTCAAGTCATATCGTTGAGCGAACTTAACCTTAATGAAGAAATACCGGAAACAGGTACTACTTTCACAGAAAATTGTTTGATTAAGTTACACACTTTGGCTAAGCTCTATCCAAATGACTATATTTTAGCGGATGATTCCGGCCTGTGTATTGATGCCCTAAACGGTGCTCCCGGCGTTTATTCAGCTCGTTTTTGTGGGGAAACAACATCTTACGATGTCAAAATAAAACAATTGCAATCTTTGTTGCGAGAGGTACCTGAGGAGGCGCGGACGGCTCATTTTGTTTGCGTTTTGGCTTTGCATTATCCGGACGGGCAGGAAAAAATTATGGAAGGACGCTGTGACGGCTTAATTGCCCATAAAACGGCAGGATCAAATGGATTCGGTTATGATCCTATCTTTTATTTGCCGCATTACGGTTGTACGATGGCCGAGCTTAGTGAAACAGAAAAAAACAAAATTTCCCATCGCGGCGCGGCTACGGCAAAATTGCTGGCCGAGTTGAAATTGTAATTGTATGTTGGAATTTTTTGCGGCCTCACGCGATACCGCCGATTAGCTACTTGCTGTTGCGGCTTGCTGACTGCAGAATTGATTGAAAACAGGTTATTTCTAGTACTTTTTCTTGTGCTATAATAACAGGGCAGCTATATGCATGGTAAAACTTTACAAGGAGAAGAGCATTGAGCTTATTTTTTGCGTTTGAAGCATTGAAGATCTACAAAATTCGGACAGAACGGGCGGTACAGCTGCTTTTCCTCATACTTTTAGGTGTCCATATTTGGTTGATTTTTAATCCTATAGGTGATCCTGATTTTACGAAATTAAATAAGTTTTTCACCTCCAATGTTTGGCAGGAAACTTTGGAAACTGGTAATGTACCGCAACTCGCTTCACTTATTTCTCCAGGAAATTATATTTTCTTGGCCGGGCAAATGTTTTTGCACGTGCTAGGCATTATTGCCGGCTGGATTTACATTGCCCTGTACTTCCGCATGCCGAAATATGCCGACAAGGAAAGCAAAAATACCATCGTTTCAGATCAACAAGAAACGTCAGACGGTGACGTATTGGCAAATGAAGCAACTCTAACTTTGGCCAAAACTGGTGAAGCCGAGATGGCAAAGACTGGTGCGCACCTAACTACTGGGTTTAAAATGGGCAAACTTTGCCGCTTGGCCGGCTACCTGGTGATCACCGTAGCTGTTTTTTTGATTTCCCCGTTTTTGTTCATGCTGCCGATAATAATTTTTTTGATTTACACATATTATACGGCTCCTTACATTATTTTCTATAACTATTCTTTGCCGAAAGCCATGCGAGCTTCAGCTGGAGCAGTCAGGACACATCTTGGCTTGGTTACTTTAGCCTCGCTGATTTTATTCTTTTTAGCCAACATGTGCCAAACTTTGTTGACAGATTTTTTGACCACTGACAGTTGGCTAAAACTTTCCGGCAGCTTTTTTGTTGTACTGACGACATTAGCTCGTGGCCGCTTAAAAGCAGTTTTATTTTTGGATTTTTGTCGTCCTGCACTTATCGCTATCGGTGGTTACAGGAACATTATAAATCCTGAACTGATGATCAATTCGCTCGTCCGGCGTGAACGTTATGGCCTTACTTGGTCGGTTTATAAAACGATGCATGAAGTTCCTAATTTGGTGCATACGGCGGAAGGACTTACTTTAAATATAAAAAGCAGCCTCGGCAAACAGGAAGATAAAAGCAAAAAGGGCGACGATAATTAAAAATTACGAAAATTTGGGAAGCCAAGAAAGAAGAGGCCGATATGAAAGACAAACTTTTACAAATTTTAAATGAAGATGCACGTTTGACAAGTAAAGAACTTGCAGAAAGATTGCGGATAACACCGGAAGAAGTTGATGCTTTGGTCGCAGAGTTAAAACAGGAAGGCGTTATTTTGGGGTCAAAGACAGTAATCAACTGGGAGAATTCCGGTAAAGAGTTGACAACAGCTCTGATTGAAGTAAGGGTAACACCGCAACGTGGCCGTGGCTTCGATCGAATCGCACACCGTCTCTATCAATATCCGCAGGTCAATTCCTGCTACCTGATGTCGGGTGGCTTTGACTTAATGCTGATTCTTGAAGGCAAAACTTTGCGCGACATTGCCCAGTTTGTGGCCGAGAAGATAGCCCCGGTTGAGTACGTTTTGTCAACATCGACTCATTTTATCTTGAAAAAATATAAAAATGATGGCACAATATTTGCTTTACCGAACGAAGATGATCGAGAGGCTATAGTATTATGACAGAAATTAAAGTGGCACGACGAGTGCAGGAAATTCCGCCCTCGGAGATTAGGCGTTTTTTTGATGTTGCCAATGAGATGAAGGGGGAAGTATACTCTCTTTCCATTGGTGAACCAGATTTTGTAACTCCTTGGAGTGCTTGTGATGCCGGTATATATTCGATAGAACAGGGGAAAACGCATTACAGTCCTAATTACGGTATTATAGAATTACGACGGGCAATTGCTGATTACATATACAGGCATTATGGTGTTGATTATGACTCAAAAACTGAGATAATAACCACAGTTGGCGGCAGTGAAGGAATTGATATCGTATTTCGAGGCCTGGTAAACCCGGGAGAGGAAGTCATAGTCCCTGAGCCGAGCTTTGTCGCTTATAAAGCAGGAGCTAAACTGGCCGGAGCTAAAGTTGTCACCGTGGCAACACAGGCTGAAAATGGCTTCAAACTTACACCTGAACTTTTGCGCTCGGCACTCACACCCCAGAGCAGGCTTTTAGTAGTTAGCTATCCAAGCAATCCCACCGGGGCGGTGATGAACAAGGCTGATTGGGCAGCCTTGCTGCCGGTTTTGCGCGAATTTCCGGATTTAATTATCCTAACTGATGAGCTTTACACAGAGCTTGATTACAGTGGGGAAGAACCGTCGTCTTTGATTCAATGGCCGGAGCTGCGTGACCGTATTTTTTATGTCGGAGGTTTTTCTAAAACTTATGCGATGACTGGATGGCGAATCGGCTATTTGATCGGTCCAGAATATCTTCTAACGGAAATTGCGAAAGTGCACCAGTATACTTTGATGTGCGCACCTACGGCAGCACAATATGCTGCTTTGGAGGCGATTACTAACGGTGAAGATGTTGTAAATACAATGCGCAATCGCTATAACTTAAGGCGCAATATGATTTGTGCTGCTTTGCGAGAAATGGAGCTGCCGGTGTTCGAACCTAAAGGTGCGTTCTATATTTTCCCAAATATTACGGCTTGCGGTATGGACTCAAATACTTTTTGTGAAAGATTTTTACGGGAAGAAAAGGTAGCTATTATTCCTGGCTCGGCTTTCGGCGATTGCGGCGAAGGGTTTGCTCGAATCAGCTACGCTGCCTCAGAAGAAACTATTGAAGAAGCAATGTTGCGAATGCATCGATTTGTTAACAAATATCGTCGGAGATAAATGATATGTTGGAATTGGAACAATTAAAACTTGAACTACATGGCATGACTGAACCGTTAAAAGATCTGGGCAAAGCTCTCTACATTGAGCCTACACTTGACCGCATTTCCGAATTGGAGGCGCGTACACAGGAACCGGACTTCTGGAATGATCAAACTAAGGCTCAGGAGGTACAAACCAAGCTTGCCGGTCTGCAACGAAAGGTTGATACCTATCGTCATTTGCAAAAAGAATTTGACGATATCGATACACTTATCGACTTGGGGCAGGAAGAAAACGATGGGGCGGTTGTCGCAGAAGTACAGACGCAGTTCAATGCTTTTAAGGAATTATTTAACAAATTGCGTTTGCAAACTTTGTTGGTTGGCGAATATGATCGAAATAATGTCATTTTAAACATTCATGCCGGTGCTGGCGGTACGGAAGCGCAGGACTGGACGGAAATGCTTTATCGTATGTACACACGTTGGGCGGAAGATCATGATTATCAGTTGAAAGTGCTTGATATTCTGGATGGCGACGAGGCCGGACTGAAATCGGTATCTTTTGAAATCATCGGAGAGAATGCTTATGGATATATGCGTTCGGAGATGGGAGTTCATCGTTTGGTGCGCATTTCACCTTTTGATGCTTCAGGTCGCCGACACACGTCATTCGCATCGGTGGAAGTTTTGCCGGAACTTGATAATTCCATACAAATTAATATTAATCCGGATGATTTGCGTATCGATCGCTATCGTTCCTCCGGCGCCGGCGGCCAACACGTCAACAAAACGGAATCAGCGATTCGAATCACTCATATTCCTACCGGTGTAGTAGTTTCCTGTCAAACGGAACGCTCCCAGATTCAAAACCGTGAAACTGCCATGAACATGTTAAAGTCAAAGCTATTCGCTCTGGCTAAAGCGGCTCAGATGGATAAGGTGGATGATTTAAAAGGTAACCAGATGGATATCGCCTGGGGCAGCCAGATTCGTTCCTATGTTTTTTGCCCTTATACGATGGTTAAGGATCATCGCACCAATTATGAGGTCACCGGAGTCGATAAAGTTATGGATGGCGATTTGGATGGATTTATAAATGCCTATTTGTCTCAGGGAAAGCAGGATAAGTGACCTAAGGATCAAGTTGTTTCGGCATTCTCAAGGTAAATAAGTAGTTAATTAAAAACGTCAACTTAAATTTTGAGTACGTAATTTACATTGAATGATTTATAATATATGATGTTTTAGGGGGCGTAAATATGGATAAAGCTGCTTTAGAATTTATGTTACAGCAGGTTGCCGATCATAAGCTTTCCCCGGACATGGTGTTAACCAAGATAATGGAGAAAAGCTTAAATTTGGCTCCTCAAGGTGGTGATCCAACGGCTGAGCTGAAACAAAATTTCAGCGGCGGTTATAATGAGTTGGGTTTTGCAAAGGTTGATACTGATCGCGAGCGGCGCAATGGTTTCCCTGAAGTTATTTTTGGCCAAGGCAAAACCGCCGAGCAAATCATTGCCATTTCTAGAGTTTTAGAGGCTAAAGGTAGCAATCTTCTGACAACCAGAATTGACGGTGTTAAAGCAGAGGCTGTACAAACCGCTTTGCCTGAATACGTATACGATGCGGCGGCCGAATGTTTGTGCTTTAAACAACATGAGCCGCCCTTTTTAGGTAAGGTGGCAGTTGTAACGGCTGGGACCGCCGATCATAAAGTAGCGGAAGAAGCTGCTGTCGTTGGGGATTTCTTAGGCTTGAAAATTTCGCGTATATATGATGTCGGTGTTGCTGGTATACATCGTCTGTTAGATAAGGTAAACTTGATAAATGATCATGAGGTTGTCATCTGTGTTGCTGGTATGGAAGGCGCGTTGGTCAGTGTCTTAGGCGGTCTGATTGATAAGCCTTTACTTGCCGTGCCAAGTGGCATAGGCTATGGCATCGGAGCCGACGGGATCACAACTTTGATGGCCATGCTTAATTCATGTGCTTCGGGCGTTGCGGTTTTAAACATCGGCAATGGCTTTGGCAGTGCCTACATGGCCGCTACAATTTGCCGTCAAATTCGGATAGCTGAACGAAAGATTAAGGAGAAGTAATATGCGTACGTTATACTTGGACTGTTTTGCCGGAATTAGTGGCAATATGATATTGGGTGCTCTTATGGATTTAGGGCTGGATTATGAGCAGTGGTTGGCAGAAATTCAAAAATTGGAGATACCTGCTGCTTTTAAATTCTGTAAAGAAACGCGGAAAAATTATGGCATAACCGGTACTTTTTTCGATGTTGAGCTAACAGGAGATGGTGAGCATGAGCACATGCATGAACATGAGCATGAGCATGCGGATGGAACTGTGCATTGCCACATGCATTCGCATATGTTCAGCCATGATCATATTCACTTGCATGAGCATGAGCATGAGCACGAGCACTTGCATGAACACGAACATGAGCACGAGCACGAGCACTTGCACTTGCATGAGCACGAGCATAGCCATTCCCACCGTCATTATGGCGAGATAGTAGCAACTATAGATAAATTGTCGCTACCGGAAAAAGTCAAGGCTGACAGTAAGGCTGTATTCACTACTTTGGCACATGCTGAAGGGGCAGTGCATTCTATGCCATGGCAGGAAGCTGGATTCCATGAAGTTGGCAACTGGGATTCTGTCATAGATATTGTAGGCGGCTGCCTTGCTTTACATATGATGAAAATAGATAAAATTGTGGCAGGTAATTTGGCAGACGGCAGCGGTACAATCGAATGCGCACACGGCATTATGCCAGTTCCGGTTCCGGCAGTAGCCAAAATGCTTGAAGGCAGCTCATTTTTAGTGCGTACGGTGCCGGATGTATACACCGAACTTATAACTCCTACTGGTATGGCCATGCTGAAGACATTGACAACCTATGTCAACACAAGACCGATAGGACGGCTTATACGCGTCGGCTACGGATTCGGTAGTCGAGAAACCGGTCGTCTGAACGCTTTACGAGGTATGCTGATTGAGACCGAGGCTGGACCATTAACCGGCGACAGCATTAGCTGTGAAGGAGAATTGGCCGACCAAGTAGCCGAGTTAAGCTTTACAGTAGATGATGCGGATGCGGAAACACTTGCCTACCTTCAGGAAAAATTGCGCCGTAATGGGGCTTTAGATGTAGTGGCATGGGGTGTGACCGCTAAAAAACAACGGACGGCTCTAAGAATTGAAGTTATCATCCCGACTACAGAAATTGAAACATTTACCAAGATGATTTTCTGCGAGCAAGGCACGGTTGGGTTGCGCTATCGAATTTTAAATCGACGCAAAATGGCAAGATCGTTCAGTGAAATTACGGTTCATGGTTGCCCAATAAAAATAAAAGAATTTACATACCACGATATACATAAATGCACTGTTGAATATGAAGATCTGGCCGCTTTAGCCGATAAACTTAATTTATCTTTACGTGAGGCGCGTGAGCTGGTGTTGCGGCAACGAGGTCAGCAAAATGGCTGATTTAATCGGCAAGGTAAGACGTGTTGCCATATTTGGCGGAACTTTCAATCCTCCTCACAACGGCCATGTGCGTATGCTGCAAGCGGTCGCGACTGCTGCTTGGGCTGACAAGACAATTGTGATCCCTGCCGGTAACCCACCGCACAAAACTGCTCTTTACCGCTTACCGGCTACCTATCGTTTGGCTATGAGCCGGCTTGCGTTCAGTTCGCTTGCCGAAGTATCTCCGTGCGAAGTAGAACGCGAAGGAAAGTCTTTTACGATTGATACCTTAAAACTGATACAAGAACAATATGCGCCTAACGGTGAGCCGCCTGAAATGGGTCTGGTCATCGGGGCCGATTCATTAGTCGAGCTGCCTACTTGGTACAAAGCACGAGATATTATGGCCATGGCTACATTGCTGGTTATCAGGCGACCAGGGATAAGTGAAACAAAATTGAAGGAAGCTGCTGATGGCTTAAAACGAGAGTACGGTGCCAAAATCATATTGATTGACTGTCCGGAGACTGATGTTTCTTCAACTAAACTGCGAGACACCCTGCAGGCGATTTTGGCTAAGCCGCAAAACGTTCCTACCGGTCTGCCGGAGACGATTCCGGATAATCTTCGAAGTTTGCCGATTCCGCCAGAAGTTTTGCGCTTTATTCTTACCAACGGACTTTACGCTTATTACGATCTTTTCGATGGGTTTTCTCCGGACGCTTACTTTGAGTGTGTTGATATTGAACGAAAACTGCGTCGACGCCTTACGGCCGCTAGGCTTATCCACAGTTTGAACGTTTACTGTTTAGCTTTAGCCATGGCCAATGCTAATGCGATAAATAAGGATGAAGCCGGTTTAGCCGCCATTTTACATGATTGCGCTAAACAAATGAGCCGTTCTGACTGTTTACGGCTTTGTCCGGAGCTGTTAGCCAAAGAAGCAGATTATCCGTTTCCAATCTGGCACAGTGATGTAGGTGCGGTAGTAGCTGCAAATGACTTTGGGATTACTTCGCCTTCTGTTATTAACGCCATCAGATTTCATACAACGCTACATGCCGGGGCCACCAAACTGGAGGAATTAGTATTTGTTGCTGACAAGCTTGAGCCGTCGCGCACTTACACTGATTTGTCCGAACTGCGCCACAAACTTTCACGCGATGTTGAGGAAGCCGCCTATTTTACCGCCCTAACGATTGCTAAAAAACAACCAGAACTTGGACAAAAAGTTGATTCAAACATGCTGGCGTTTTTAGCTGAAAAGGCAAAAAAATACGCTTTAAAAGCTTAATTGCATCCACACATATCCCCACGTTTAAAAATAGGTTATAGAATGTGCAAAATTTAACATTGAACGACGGCGGCCGTTTACTATATAATTGAAATCAACGCAGAAGAATCGGACCGTTGATGTACGGGCAGGCTCAGTACTGCCATCGTCGCGTAGCGCGGTTGTATAAGCTAAGACAGGAGTTTATATGCAAGCTGATACCTTAAAAGATATTATTGTTAATATTTTAGATGCGAAGAAAGCATCTGATATTGAATGTATTGATGTTACTGACAAAACCACTTTGGGCGACTATTTTATTATTGTTTCGGGGACTTCCGTGCCTCATGTCAAATCTTTGGCCGATGAAGTTGAGTATAAACTGAAACAGGACTGGCAGGTGTTGCCGCTTCATGTGGAAGGTCAGGCCTCTGGCAGATGGATTTTGCTTGATTACGGCGATGTAATCGTACATGTATTCCATAAGGAAGAGCGCGAATTCTACAGTTTGGACAAACTGTGGTCGGGGGCAAAACCTCTGCATGAATGAAGGTTGAAATAAACGTTGATTATTGCCGAATGTTGAAAATTGTAGAAAATTGTAGAAAATTGTAGAAAATTGTCGAAAATTGTCGCTTAAAATGCCTCTTCAGCTGAGTAAAATCAAGCCACGGAGGTGATAAAATGCGACTCTGGTGGCAAATACACAGATTTTACGAACAGGTGAAGCATTCCCGGCCGGCCAAAATTGCCGTGGCGACGGCAGGAGGAGTTTTGTTCTTAATATCTGTCATAATCGCAGTTTTTCTCAGCACGGCCGAGGACTCTAAACTCGGGATCAAGGCTTATTTTAACGAAAGCGAATCGAAAGATATGCGCGATAACCCTTTAATGGAAGACCGCCAGCCGACACCGGGGAATATTTCCGGGGGGCAATTGGTTGATGATAATGACTTGTATGGTAAGAAAGATCTGAAAAGCAATCAGGGGACTTTCCCGGTCTGTATTAGCGGTGCGGTAAAAAAACCTGGGGTGTATCAGGTTCATGCCGGGGCTTATTTGCAAGAGTTGATAGATTTAGCCGGCGGTTTTACCGAAAAAGCTGATACACGCAGCATAAATTTGGCCGGCAAGTTGGAACAAAATGAGCTTTATGTTGTTGATGAAAAAAACTCACAGAACCGAGACGGCCTAGCCGAACCGGCCGAACCGGCTGAACCGAGCGATGACAATACCGATTCCCCACCCGGAGACACCTTTGCGGCCTCGATGAAGATGCAAAAAGGAGGATATTCGGCAAAGGGCAAAGGTTCTGGACGACGTTCACGGACAAGCAAAGGCCGAAGACCAGCCAAAAACAACCGGAGCAAAAAAGAACATTCTTCGGCTGATCGACGGCAGCGTGTCAACATAAACACGGCGAGTGCTACTGAACTGGCTACTTTACCCGGAATCGGCACTGGAACGGCGCAAAAAATTATTGACTACCGCAAACGTCACGGCAAATTTGCACATATAAGCGATATAACTAAGGTGGCCGGCATTAAAGAGGCCAAGTATTCTAAAATCAAAGATAAAATTTTTACCTAAGATTTTAGCGATGGAAAATTGCTGGCGAATGAGGCTAGTCTTCAGATCGGAGGCTAATCGAAATGAGCAGTAAAATTTTAAATAACTTGAATGAAAAAAATAGGTGACTTCAAATGAGCAAAGTAGATAACATTTTTATCAACAACTGCCGTTATATCTTGGAACACGGTATATCAACGGTTGGTCATACGGTGAGACCGCATTGGCCGGACGGAACCCCGGCCCACACACTTAAAACGTTTGCCCTAGTCAATCGCTATGACCTAAGTGAAGAATTTCCGCTTTTGACGTTGCGCAAAATAAACTTTAAGGCAGCATTGGACGAAATGCTGTGGATTTGGCAACGTAAATCGAACAAAATTGCCGACTTAAACAGCAAAATTTGGGACAGTTGGGCAGGCGAGGACGGTACTATCGGTAAGGCCTACGGATACCAGCTGGGAGTCAAGCATCATTATCCAGAGGGGGATATGGATCAGGTAGATCGTGTGCTATACCTCTTGCGTAATGATCCGTACAGTCGACGTATTATCACTAACATTTATAATCATGCAGATTTGAATGAAATGAATCTTTATCCTTGCGCCTACAGCGTAACGTTTAATGTTACTGGTAATCGCCTCAATGCCTTGCTGAATCAGCGCAGCCAGGACATGTTGGTGGCGAATAACTGGAACGTTGCGCAATATGCAGCCCTATTACTGATGATTGCCAAAATTACCGGATATGAGCCCGGCGAACTGGTTCATGTTATAGCTGATGCCCATATTTATGACCGTCATATTCCTCTAGTTGAGGAATTGATCAAGCAACCTACTTATTCCGCGCCTAAGGTTGAACTTAAATATAGCGGTAATGATTTTTACGCTGTAAACGTTGATGATTTTGTGGTCACTAATTATCACTGCGGACCATTGTTAAAAGGAATTCCGGTAGCAATATGAAAGTTTATCATCCGCGCCGGCGAGAACGATAATTTAAAGTGAAAGCACGAGGTAAACAAATGCAACTTGGTTTAATAGTCGGAGTAGATCGGCACAATGCTATCGGTTATCGAGGTGAACTTCTTTTCCGTTTACCGGAAGATATGAAATTTTTTCGCCAGACGACACTTGGAACAACAATAATTATGGGGCGTAAAACGCTGGCCGGATTCCCCGGGGGTAACCCTTTGCCGGGGCGTGAAAATTGGGTGCTGAGTCGTAGGGTGCATTCAGATTTGAAACTATCGAATTGTCGTTTTTTTGCAGATCTTGAGCAAGTATTAGCGGCTTTGCGAGAGCTTCCGTCCGAGGCCTCGGCTTGGGTGGTAGGAGGCAGTGAGATATATCAGCTTTTTTTACCGTACTGTCAGATAGCTTATTTGAGCGAATTTGATTGCACCGCTCCCTTGGCTGATGTGTTTTTTCCTAATTTGGCGCACGATCCGGCTTGGCAGGTCGTAGCAAAGCAGCCAACGATCCATAGCCGGTCAGGTGTCGATTTTCAAATTGTCACTTATAAAAATTTATCACCTCGGCCGCTATTCTCTTGACAGCTACGAAATATGTGCTAGAATAATAAATGTTGTCGCACCTCTAGCTCAGTTGGTAGAGCAACTGACTCTTAATCAGTGGGTCCAGGGTTCGAGTCCCTGGAGGTGCACCAATAATAGCCTTACGGGAACGTAAGGCTATTTTCATAATGATTGCTGCTTTGTTGAGAGCTTTCATTTTGTCGTTGACTTCTGATCGGGACAGCGGCTTTTTTGTTTTAAAAAAATTAAAAAACTTTTAGTGTAAGGAGATACAGCAGCATATATGCAGCTGTCGATACAACCAAGCAGCAAAATTATTTGCTGAAAACTCAAGCGTTCACCTCCCTCATAATTTGAAGGTGACAATCGAGAGTAGATTTATCAGAAGGGGAGAGAGCTGTCAAAATAAACTCTCCTATTCCTCAATGGCGGTTTGTTGGTACAAAACCAATGAACCGCTTTTTTTATGCAAAAATTTCGGATTCCCAAAAGACAACCGTTTCATATAGATTGTAGAATACAAAAATCGAGTAGACCTTATCACCGGCGCGGGCAGATCCCACACCGGCACCGACACCGACATTGCCTGTTCTGAGGGCACACCAATTCTTGCTGCCGCAGATGTAACTGTCACCGTAGCCAACGGTCTCGACAGCTTGCGTGGCAGCTACGGCTACTATATTCAAATTGACCACGGCGGCGGGCTGTAAACACTGTACGCCCACTGTTCCGCCATCTGCGTCACCACCGGCCAACAAGTGCAAGCCGGGCAGGTCCATTGGCTATGTTGGGGACACCGGGCGTGCAACCGGCAGTTATCTGCATTTATAGGCACCTGTAAATGGAGGAAGGACAGATGCCATGAACTATTTCGGAACGTAAGAAATAGCCATACCCATTTTTGTGCCTCAAGAATACTGAATAATTCGGATATATCCTAATATAACGATTGAAGTAAGCAGAATGGAACGCAAGATTTAACTTGGCTGT
Source organism: Mageeibacillus indolicus UPII9-5 (assembly GCF_000025225.2). Taxonomy (NCBI): domain Bacteria; kingdom Bacillati; phylum Bacillota; class Clostridia; order Eubacteriales; family Oscillospiraceae; genus Mageeibacillus; species Mageeibacillus indolicus. Next base: position 981,347 of record NC_013895.2, on the reverse strand, counting down.
GTATTAATGAAAAACGCAATTAACAAATTAGAAGTTAAACTTTCGAAACTGAAGAACGTCCTTCAGAAACAACAATCTGATATTGGCTTCCTTTCCAATAAAAGTTCATTTTTAATGCTTTCCAGCTGGAAGGAAGAGAAGGAGAAAAGGTGGGGATTCCGCTGTCGAAATTGGCCCCCAAGAAGCCAAATAAAATGCTTGACCATGTTTCGCCTAAACAGGCAAGATGAAGGCCTTCTTTTCCCGTATTGTTCATAACTTCGTGGAGATCAAGATAGAGAGCTTTTTTTAGGTACTTTTCGGCAGCACTCTGCAAACCATTTTGTGCTGCAAAAAGCGCATGGCTGGCGAAACTCAAAGTGGAATCGTGCAAGCAACATGGCTCGAAATCTTCCCAAGCGTTCAGACGTTCCATGTAAGTGAATTTCTTTGGCATTCGGGACATTAGGAGCAGTGTATCAGCTTGTTTGATGACTTGATATCTTTGCAGACGATCAAAGCAAACATGATGATAGCTGGCACTATCATCGGTTTTTAGTGTTTTAATGTCAACCGGCTCTAACCGAGCAAAGGTTTCATCTGGCAGATATCTCCCTGTTTGAGAATCGCGGCATTCTTTTAGGTTGTCGCGAAGAGAATGCCATGTAAGAACTTCTTCATCACTGAGAGAAAGCTCTGTATATCGGCCAGGATCCGCTTTCTTGAGTTTTAGGGCTGCATTGATGGCCAAGTCAATGTTGAACTTTACCATACAATTGGTAAAAAGATTGTTGTTCGTAATTCCACAATATTCATCAGGACCCTTACAAAACATGAGGTCGGCGGAGCCATCGGGATGAATAATACAACGGCTATACCAAAAGCGGGCTGTTTCGATGAGGACTTCCATAGCTTGCAAGTAAAAGTCTTCATCGTCAGTGGCACTAAAGTATTGCTGCATTGCAAAGGGAATGTCCGCAGTGATGTGCAACTCACTGGCACCGATATCCCAGCTTTCACATTGCTCAGAGCCGTCGAAGGAGGTCATCCATGGATATCGGGCACCGTAATTGTTCATTTTCTTGGCGTTCTCTTTCGCCTGCGGAAGAGTCTTTACACGATACATCAGTAAGCTTTTGGCAGCTTCTGGATGGGTATATAGGAAGAAAGGTAGCATAAAGAAATCGGTATCCCAGAAATAGCATCCCTTATACCGTGTATGTGTCAATCCACGGGCACCAATGCTTACGCTGCTGTCACGAGCAGAGCAGCTGGTAATAAGCTGAAATATATTATACCGCACAGCCGATTGATCATCTGGTGCGCCTTCAATTTCGATATCAGACTCGCTCCAACGAGAGGCCCACGCAAGAGAGGATTTGGCAAAAAGTTCGTCATAAGTGTCTGAAATCTCGTTGCTCCCAATAAGTGAATCGATGTCTCGACTTGTAGTAATGCGCGTGGTCGCTTCCAAAATAAACTTTTGACCACTTTGCAAAACCCCGCACCACTGCTTTCCAATGCTGTCATCAGAGATATAGTCTTCAGATTTGGCAAAGGAAGAATGGAAAATCATTTGCTCCTTTACGATCAGTCCGGTGCCTAAAATAGAAAAGGTGCAGCTAACACTATCTTTTTGAAGATCTTTATTGGTGAGCTTAGCAAGTTTAATAGTCTCGTGATTTTCTTTTACTTGGTCATCTGGGATCGGGCAGTTGCAGCAAGCAGTATTAATTCCTGCATGTACTGTAATATCAGAGGTGCGCGATGCGGAGAAAGAAAGCTGCTGTACGAGTAGTGAGGGATCGGAGATGCTGCAGAATACCCGATGCTCAATATTTAGAGTGGTTTCACCGCTTTCGACTAAAAAAGACTGTGAGCGAACGCCTGTTTTCATATCTAACGTGCTGTGTACAGGAGAGGAAAGCGTAATAGGGTGTCCATCACATTCGATGCTTCCCCAAACAGGTGTGGGCAGGTTCACGAAATCGGTGATACCGGGTTTGATCTCACCGAAGATGCCGGCAACAAACAGACCTGTCTCAAAGGTGCGCTTTTCCTGCCAGAATGGGAGATACCCACGTATGCCCATGCGGCCGTTCCCAGTGAAGAAAATGCTTTCTTCAAAACTGTCTTTTGTGCTATTTGTTGTAAGCTCAATTTGCCAAGGCTTCAAAATTGTGTCTTGACGCATAAAAACATCCTTCTTTCTTTTATAGTAATGCTTCACGGATAGAATGGCAAAGGAATCCTGCACAGGTAGCGAAAGCTTCGCCAGTGGTGCAGCAACCAGTCACTTCATCAACGCTTTCGCAAGCGATTCCGTTGTCCATAGAGATTCTTCCCAAAATGGCGCGACAATGTTCTACGCGCCCGCACAACAAACTATTGGCTAAACTTAAAATCCAAGGGTGAGGTGCATGGGGACACCCAATTTCATCGATTGGACTGTTAGCAAAGCTGTATTTGTATTCTGGCGAACGAATCATTGCAACGGTGTTGCGGTATACTTCATCGGATGGACTGCAAAAACCGAACAAAGGAAGCAACTGCAGACTTCCCGGCGGCTCGTCATAAACATCATGGCTACCGTTCAAATCAATAGACCATCCGAAATAAGGTTTTCCATCTGCACTTTTTTTAACACAATGCGTGATGATGGCATCTTTGATTTCATCTGCAGTTTCCTCCAGATACGTATATTGCGGTGCTAGTTTGGCCAAATCTTTAAGAGCTTTCCACACAAGAACATTATCGTATGTAATATAAGGGTAAATGTGCTCGTCGTCTGTTGGTTGCAGGAAAGTATCATACAATTTGCAAGATGTGGCTTCGTGCTGCCGCAGGCGATTCAAAATTAGGCTTATGCCTTGAATGATATCGGAATCATTTAAAATGGATTTGTCACCGGTTTTGTCAATGTAGCGTTCAAGCGCCAGGAGAGGTGCAACGAGTTCATCCAACTCAAAGCCTGGCTCTAAAACAGTACCATCAATGTATCGAGAATGAATGCCAAAGTTTCGGCGCTGCCGGCCGAATACATACGAAAGCATTTCTTTGGCACGTTCTGGATCGGCATCCAAAATGGCAGGAAAACTCCAAAGCAGACTGTCGCGATCCCAGTAGGCAGCACTTACGTAGTAGCGAGGACTTCTGCTAGTAACAAGCACTAATTCTTCCGTGTCAAGCGTAATACCGGTTGAGAAGAACATACAGAAGAACAAATTCGTATTGTAGAGCTGCGTGAGTTTCGCATCACCGCCAAAAGTGACGCGGCGCTCTTGAAGCCAAGTCCTAGTTTTTGCAAGTTCCACATCGAAGGTTTGCCGGAGCATTTCTTTGGCGCTTGTTGCTGCAGCAACTTCCTCGAAACCGAGTCCCCAATAAAATACAACCGAGGTTGTTCCATCAGCAGAAATTGTACAGTGATTGGATAAATCGTAGGTGACACTGCCGTCATCAGAACAACTAAAAGAAGACTCTGTTTGCGCATCGGCCATAGGGGCAAAGGCGAACATTGGGAATCCTGCATGATATTCGAAAATCAAGCTACTGTTCCAGCCGCTGCGGAAACAAGTTGCTTTACCACTTAGCGGCTTGTCCTCGTTTACACAGTGCCAAGATGATGCCCAGCATCCATTCAGCCCTATAGCAACATTTTTTGCGCTTTCAGAGGTGTTATGAACCGTTATTTGAATTGCAAATCCACGCTCGCCAATTGGCGGCAGATAAAGCGTTTTTATTTCAAGACTATCAAACTGTGCAGTGAATTGAGGAAGCCAATCATCGAGGCGAGTCCATATAAGTTGTGTTGAAGAAAGGGAGCAATCTCCATCCAAATTAACATAAGGCTGAATCAAAGGAGCAGATTCACTCCCACGAATATCTATAAGCCCCTTTGCAGCCATATACAAAAATGTTATATCTTCTATTCCACCTGTGCTTTCATTGATGCGCGGTAAAGAAACAAAATCATTGCCAGTAGGTAGATACTTTTCCATAGTGATTCCCCTTACAATAACGAAATAAATATGCATAAAAAGATTAAGCGGTTAACTCTGTTGCTGCAATCAATATAGCAGGAATATTTGGCATAGTCAACAATATTTTTTCAAAAATAGCAGGTTAATTTGTTAACTATTGACATTTTACTACCACCGTGGTATTGTAATGCCATGAAAAAAGAGTTAAACGATTAAACAAATTTAGTGAGAATGGTGGAGTCGATATGGCAAGACGTGCAACACTTAAAGATGTGGCGGAGCGTGCAAAGGTCAGTACGGCTACGGTGTCTTATGTTTTGAATGACAAGAAATCTATTTCTGAGCAAACGAAGACCCGCGTATATGATGCAATCCGGGAGCTGAATTATGTTCCTGATCTCAATGCGCGGAGTTTGTCCAGCAGAGATTCAAAGTTGATTGGTATTGTTGTTCCACAGACGGAGCCTGGCAGTAAACTTATGCTACAAAACGATTTTTATAGTGAAATTGTCGGAAGTATCGAGTATTATGCAAGGCAACGTGGATACCATGTGATTATTTCGGCTACAGATGTAAATGAAAGTTACTTGACCTTGGCCAAGGAACGAAACCTTGATGGAATTATTGTTATCGGCATGTATCCAGATGACTTTTACCGTCAAATGAAGAAAATGCAGATTCCAATTGTGTTAATCGATAGTTATTGTAATGATCACTATTATCATAGTATACGGATTGATGACGCATATGGAAGTTATCTTGCCACCAACCATGTGATTTGGTATGGACATAAAAAAATAGCTTTTTTCTGTGGCCAAATCAAGGAAAACGGCGTTATAAAGAAAAGGCTTTATGGGTATCAGCAAGCATTAGAAGAGGCTGGCATCCTATATGATCCCTCTCTTGTTTACGAGGGAAAGGTTGATTACGACAGTGGTATTGAACTTGCACGAAAACTGTGCAAGGGAAAAGGGAATGTTACAGCAGTAGTTGCTACGGCAGATATCTTGGCTATCGGGGCTATGAAAGGTTTTTACGAGCAAGGGGTATCCGTTCCACAAGATATTTCAATTGTTGGCTTTGACGATTTGGAGATATCCAAATATCTTACCCCAGGACTTACAACTGTTCGCCAAGAGATTTCTCAAAAAGGTGAAAAAGCAGTTGAACTGCTTTTGGATAACATTCAAGACTCGGATATGACAAAGCGAGAGGTTATCATTCCAGTTAGCCTTTCCCGTAGAGAAACCGTTCGAGATATGAGGAAGGAGGAATAGAAAAAAGGCTGCACCAACCGCCCAAAGTCTGTGCAACCCAAATCCAAAGAGCGTCTTATTGCTCTTCTAGAATAAGTGTAAGCAAAGAAGAGCAAAAAAATCAAGTGTTCCATTATTTTATAAGGAGGAAAAACAATGAAAAAAGCAATTTCTTACATGGCATGCTCAATGGCCGCGATGCTTGCACTTAGCGCCTGCAGTTCGACGGCTTCGCCTGCGAGTACCACTGCAAGTCCTTCTGAGGCGGCTTCTACCGATAGTACGGCGGTTTCGGAAACTTCAAATAAGCCTGTGATAATTACATTTGCGCAGTATTCCGGTTCTGGTGATAATGAGCAGTATTTGAAACAGATGGTTGACAAATATATGAAGGAAAACCCAAATGTTACCATCGACCTGCAGACCTATGGTTATGACAACTACTTTACGCAGATGACGGCAAAGGTCTCTGGTGGTCAGGCTCCTGACGTTTTCGAACTGGACTACCAGAACTTCGTTTCTTACGCAAAGAAAGGGGCTTTGATGCCTCTGGATAAAATCTTGACGAAAGATGGCATCAAAACTTCTATTTATAATGATATGGCACTGAAAGCCTTCAGCGCTGATGGCGTACAGTATGGCGTGCCAAATAGTTTCTCGAATGTTGTGCTTATATACAACAAGGATTTGTTCGATAAGGCAGGAATCGATTATCCCACGAACGATTGGAAGTGGGAAGATGCAATGGCAGCAGCGAAAAAAATTCGTGCGCTTGGTGATAATATCTACGGTTATTATCATTCCATCTCTTTCAACGAGTTCTACAAGACAGTTAAGCAGAACGGTGGTAGTCTCTTCAATGATGATTTCACCAAGTTTACGATGGATACTCCGAAAAACATCGAAACACTGCAGTACATGGTTGATATGCAGCAGAAAACCAATGTTATGCCTACCGAGAAACAGATGGCTGGCATGGGTGACTGGGACTTGTTTGAATCTGGCCGTCTTGGCATGATCGTTACAGGTATTTGGGCATTCCCTGAATACACTAAGAACTGCAATTTTCATTGGGATATCGTTGTGGAACCCGGTCATACCCAGAAGGCTACGCACTTCTTCTCGAATGGATATGTTATCTCTAAAGATTCTAAGGTTGCTGATGAAGCGGTTAAGTTCATTACATACATTTCTTCTAACCGTGAAGCAACACAGATTCGTCTGGATGCAGGCTGGGAGTTGCCTCCGGTTCAGGACGAAGACATCATCGCTCAGTACAAAGAAAAGACTCCTCCGGCAAATCGAGAAGCGGTCTTTAAGAGCCTTGGTTACCTTGTGACACCTCCTGTTATCACGCAGTATGCAGAGCTGCAGGATATTGTTGGGCAACATTTGAGCGCTGCAGCTGCTGGCACTGTCACCCCGGAGCAGGCGCTGAAGGATATGCAGGCTGAGTGCGAACAGAAAATTGATTTGACTAAATAAATAGGTTTTAACGGGGGCAGGTGGGAGCCTGTTCCCGTGCTTTTATCGGAGAGGTTATAGAATATGAAAAATTCCCGATTGGCAAGCTGGAAAACAGCGTTACCTTTTTTGCTTCCAAGTTTGGCTGCTTTTGTTGTGTTCAGTATCATCCCAATGATTATGCAAATTTTTGTCAGCTTTACCAGTTGGGATGGATTGAGTGAACTAACGCTGTTCAGCGATTTTAGCGGATTCATGAATCAATTCTATGTGGGGATAGAGAACTATAAAGAAATTCTTACGTCAAAAGAGTTTTATCAGGTGATTGGGAATACGCTGGAATTCGTGGTTCTTTACATTCCTCTGATACTTATCGCCGCTATGACTGTTGCACTCATTTTAAATAGCCATGTGAAAGGTGTTGGAGTTTTCCGCGTTCTTTACTATATCCCGGTTATCACATCATGGGTTGCTGGGGCGTTGATTTGGAAATGGGTGCTTAGCCCAGAGTATGGTGCCATCAATAATATTCTGGCATTGTTCGGTGTTGATGGCCCATCGTGGCTTCAAAGTTCCAAGTGGGCAATGCCTGCAATTGTTTTAGCCTCTGTTTGGAAAGATATGGGATACTTTGGTCTCATGTTGATGTCCGGACTTCAGGGAATCAATCAGGAATACTATGATGCAGCAGCAATTGACGGCGCTGGGAAAATTAAACAATTTACAAGGATTACTTTGCCATTGCTGACACCAACACTCTTCTTTGTCTTGATTATCAGTTTGATTAACTCTTTCCAGCTTTTTACACAAATCATGATTATGACACCGGATGGTGGACCACTTGGTTCGACAATGGTTATGGTAGAGCGCATTTATAAGTATGGTTTCCGTTACTATGAAATGGGTATGGCCGCTGCAAATAGTTGGATTTTGTTTGCAATTCTGCTGCTTTTGACAATGGTTCAGATGAAACTTCAGAACAAGTGGGTGAATTACGATGACTAACTCTAAACATTCTTCTTTGATGGGATTAAAACAGAAACGTATTATTGGGAAAGTGGCATTCTATGTGTTGGGGCTTTTTGTCGCAGTGGTCGTCTGTATACCATTTTATTGGATGATCATCACCAGCCTAAAAGGCCGCGGAGCTATTATGAGCATTCCTGTGGAGTGGATTCCCAAAGAGCCAACGTTTGATGCATATAAGAAACTTTTTGCTATGCCGGAATTTGTGAGATCCATTTTTAACAGTTTTTTTGTATCGGTTCTTTGCACAGCTGTGCGCCTTTTGTGCGCCGCCATGGCTGCGTTTGCATTGACTAAAATTTCGTTTAAAGGGCGTAATGCGGTATTTGTAATTTATGTTACGGCATTAATGATTCCATCGCAGATTACCTTTATTCCACTGTTCATTATCATGACGAATATGCACCTTACCAATAGCTTAAATGCGTTTATGTTGCTGCAATTGTTTAATGCATTTGCCATTTTCATGTTGCGGCAAAAAATGAAGACAATCAATGATGCTTACATTGAAGCAGCTGTTATTGATGGCGCAAGTATGTGGCGTATTTTCTTCAAAATTGTTCTGCCTATGAGTGGTAGTACTATGGCAACGCTGGCAATTCTCGCATTTATGGATATGTGGAACGATTATCTGCTACCGTTGGTTTTGCTGAGCGACAGAAGCAAATTTACGCTTCCGCTGCTGCTTAGCACATTGTCCGGCCAGTATAAGAACCAGTATAATCTGACAATGGCTGGTGCGCTAATTTCGATTATTCCTATTCTGGTGGTTTATATTTTTGCACAGAAATATTTCAAGGAAGGCCTTACGATTGGCGGTGTGAAAGGATAAGAGCGTATGTTTGAGTGGGAACCTAATAAGAAAGACAGCAATCTTAAAATACCGGTAAACGGCCAGACAGCTTCTTTGTACTGGAATGATCAGACGGAAATTCTCACTATAAGTATTCCATATTCTGCGGTGTATGGGATGGGCGAACGATATAATGGACTCAACCAGAATAATCGTATTGTGAAAATTGAGGTGGAAGAAAAGTTCTGCAATCAAGGAGATAAGAGCTATTGCCCTTCACCATTCTTTTTCACGGACACAGGATTCTCTTTCTGCGCATTGTCTGGCAGCACATTGATATTTGATTTTACGCAGAAGAATGTCATAACGCTTCATACACCCTGCGGATGTAAGTTTGTGTTGAATGCAGGGACGCCTGCAAAGCTGATTTCCGAGTATATGTCCTTGTCGGGACCAGCAGCCCTTCCGCCCGACTGGATTTTCGGACCGTGGATTTCTGCAAATCATTGGGATACGCAAAAGAAAACGGAGAAACAGCTTGAAATCCTAAAAAAGCATGAATTTCCAGCCACAGTGTTAGTCTTGGAAGCATGGAGCGATGAAGCAACCTTTTATATTTTTAATGGCGCCAAATATCAAGAAAAGCATAATGGAGAACCTTTTGTGGTAGGTGATTTTGACTATTCGGAAAGTGCTTATTGGCCGAACCCTCAAGAGATGATTAACAAACTGCACAAGGCAGGGCTTCACCTAGTACTCTGGCAGGTTCCAGTGTATAAACAGCAGGGGAAAGGTGAAGTCAGAAATCGACAGAACAATCTGGATTGGGAGGACGCAGTAAAACGTTCTCTCTGCATTCGAAATTTGGATGGTACACCCTATAAAATTCCAGAGGAACATTGGTTTCCTGGTTCAATGATTCCTGATTTCACTAATCCGGCAACTTACAAAACATGGTTTGGAAAAAGACAATATCTCCTAGATATGGGCGTAGATGGGTTCAAAACTGATGGAGGAGAATTTGTCTGTACAGATGCAGTAGCTTTTTATGATGGCAGTACTGGCAAAGAAAGTAGAAATTACTATCCGCAGCAATACACAAGTGCCTATACCAAATTCCTTGGCAATAATCATGTCCTTTTCAGCCGTGCAGGCTACATTGGGCAGCATACAACGCCATGTCATTGGGGTGGAGATCAGCAGTCTACAAATGACGAACTGCAGCATGTCCTTTCTGCTGGATTGAGTGCAGCCTTAAGCGGTATTCTGTTCTGGGGATTTGATCTTGCTGGATTTGCAGGACCACTTCCAACATTGGACCTCTATCGCCGTGCAACAATGCTCGCCTGCTTCACCCCGATTATGCAGTGGCATTCTGAACCGGATGGTGGTCAGTTCAAGGAATTAATGCCGGGCGGTGAGGGAAACAATGAGCGCAGTCCGTGGAATATGGCAATGGCTTACAATTCTCCTGAATTTGAGGAGGAAATACGTTATTGGCATTGGATCAGGATGAACCTGCAGCCTTACTTGACTGCGACTGCGTTCAGGTGTGTAGCAGACAGTGTCCCGATGATGCGTCCGCTTGTTTACGAATGGCCTCAGGACAAAGCCGCAAGCAAAGCGGAAGATGAATTCCTTTTAGGGGATGCTGTCCTTGTCGCACCATTGTTGGAAGAAAATCAGATTACCAGAGAAGTCTATCTGCCAGAGGGGAAATGGTATGCCTTTTTTACAGGGGAATGCTATCATGGGTGTCAGACAATTATCACAACGGAAGCTACGAAATTTCCGGTTTTTATCCGTGACGGCTATGCGGTACCTCTACATGCCAGTAATATTGATTCTCTTGGCAAGTCTATTTCACAAAGTTCAGATTCAAAGCTGATTCTGCTTGTTGCCGGTGAAACAGGGAAAAGAACATTCACTACAAATAAATCGGTTCTTACCTGTGAATGGAAAAACGAAGAGGTCAGTGTGTCGGGAATTGCCACAGGCACTATCCAGATTCACCATTTCTGTTGACGGCGAGAAACTTTATTGTTCAGAAAAAGGATTTATCTATGAATGCTATTATTTTTGATTTAGATGGTGTTCTGTGCCATACAGATGAATATCACTATATGGCATGGAAAACAATCGCGGATGAATTGGACATTCCTTTTAATAGAAAAGTTAATGACCAGCTCCGCGGGGTTTCGCGGATGGAAAGTCTCAATTTGATTCTGCGTAATTCGCCGATCCGTTATACCGAGCAGGAAAAAAATCTGCTTGCAGAAAAGAAAAATAATATCTATAGGAATCTACTGCAAAATATTACATCGAAGGATTTAGCAGATGGTGCATGGACAGTACTGGAAAAGCTGCATACTGTCCATATCCCGCTTGCCATCGGATCTTCAAGCAAGAATACACCACTTATTGTGGAAAAGCTTGGAATTGGAAAGTTCTTTGATGTTATTGTAGATGGAAATCAAATTTCACATTCAAAACCAAATCCGGAGGTTTTTTTGTCTGCAGCAGAGAAACTGCATCAGAAACCAAGCGATTGCCTTGTTGTTGAAGATGCAGCGGCAGGAGTAAAAGCTGCTATTAACGGGGGATTCCCGGTGGCTGGAATTGGATCAGCAAAAGATTGTCCGAATGTAAATTATCCGCTTATATCTTTAAGTGAATTGCTTACAATAGCAAGCCATTAGACTTGATAATAAATTGATCGAGGTGAATATACGGAAAATATTGCAACACCAGAAAGCGCCCAATCTGCAAGCAATTTCACAAATCAAACAGAAGATCTTGAATGTGTGCAAGAGGCTGCATAGGAAATTCTTGTGCTAACGGGTATTTGTAGAAACAATATTTTATAACATTGTGGTCGTCCATATATAATGGGCGGCCACTTTTACTGAGGTTACAAAGAGCATATTATTATAACTACCGAATCTCCACTGAACTTCCTAAGAAAAGGGCTGAACAACTATGTACGACATTATTTCTATAGGTGAAATTTTAATCGACTTGACTCAATGTGGCGTTAATGAGCAAGGCGTTATGCTGATGGCAGCCACCCCGGGCGGAGCGCCGGCCAATTTGGCAGTAGCTGCTTCACGTTTAGGATGCCGTGCCGCTTTTATCGGTAAAGTAGGTAATGATACTTGGGGAGAGTTTTTGGGCAATACATTACGAGATAACGGGGTAGAAACGTCGGCTTTGTGTGTTGATCATGAATATCCCACTACTTTGGCAGTGGTTACCTTAGATGCTGCAGGAGAGCGGAGCTTTTCTTTTTATCGCAATCCGGGAGCAGATACTCGTTTGTCAGCTGAAGAAATACCGTATAAACTTTTGGCGCAGACGAAATTTTTCCACTTCGGCAGTGTAGGTCTTACTGCTGAACCTGAGCGCACGGCTACTATGGCAGCAGTTAGAATGGCTAAGGCGGCCGGGGCGACAATAACTTTTGACCCTAATTATCGAGCTGCTTTGTGGCCAGATAAGGCAACCGCTCTGTCAAATATCGAAGCAGCTATATCTTTATCGGATATTTTAAAGGTTTCAGATGAAGAAATGTTTTTACTTACCGGAGAAGATGACCCTAAAGTGGGCAGCAGTAAGTTGATTAAGCGCGGTATCACGCTGGTCTTAGTAACTTTGGGGGCGGCGGGGGCGTGCTTCCGTTTAGGTGATCTGTTCGGTCGGGTTGAGGGAATACCTATTAAGGTAGGTGATACCAATGGTGCCGGCGATACTTTTTTGGGAGCGTTTTTAAGTTGTATAAAGGAAAGTGGTTCAGTTAAGGACTTAACATCGCTTCAACTAATGGGTGCGATAAGTTTCGCCAATAAAGCTGCTGCTATAACTGCCGGGCGACATGGGGCAATACCGGCCATGCCAACTTTAGCGGAAGTCTTAGGTGAAGCCGGTGAAGCCGAGGAAACCCAAATCTGAGCAGTGCCAGGCTAAAGTTGATGGCCTAATCAGTTTTAGCTTAGCCTCCGATCTATAGTTGACGACTCACATATAGTAAATTACAACTTCTTCACAATCTTATGTGTAACATATTTCCATCTCAAAATTCTCCTGTATCGACGCGACGTTAGTTAGCTTGATTTTTTAGACTAAAACACTTGATTTTACGTGGAAGAATTGATGCCAGAATTTCTACGTAGACATGCAAAATTACATCTCTCTAACAAATTAAAAATAGCACCCGATTGCGCTTGTGCCAAAACTAATAATAGGGTATCTTGTAAATAATCTAACTGGAGCCGGGTCGATAATAATTCGAGCAAATTAATAATGACAAATATAAAAATATAGGTGATGTTATATGAATGAGAATGGGCAAAATATGACAGCAGAGCAGAAGAAATTGCGAGCACTATATGAACGCTATGAACGAGATTTCTATGCCAGACAGGGCAAATCTCCAGCGGAAATTGCGCGTAAATTTGCGGAAAATCGCCAAAATGGTGTGACAAATTATTTGCCGCGAGCGGAGGAACTTAAATTAAAGCGCAATTGGCGTTCATATATCCCCGGTATTTTTGAGTATTACACCGATAATCCGGATTGTATTTTCCTTTTCCCATATAAGTATAGAATGACATTGAACGTACTTTTTCTGTTGGTACCGGTGGCATGCTTATTGGTGATTGATCGACCGGCTAAGATTTACTTAGCGGTTTTGGCTGTCGGGGCAATATTGGCTACAGTCTTGCAGCAGGCTGTATTGTTTTATTTATACCGCACCCATAAGCTCGAAGTTCATCGCTATGGCACGACTCCTTATACAAAATTAGGTCGACGGATATGAGCTTGTAAATCAAATTCAGGCTGGGCAGGTGGCCTACAAGCACCGTGCGGACATTTTGGAAATGCAGGACAGACTTGAAGGAAAAGTAAGCAGGGGAAACGATTGGTAAAGATTGTGGATATTTGAAAGAAGGAATAGGTTGTGATAAATTCGAGCTTTAACAGCCGGCATAATAGAGTTTTAATTTTGGTCGCGACAATATGTATGTTGGCTGTACTTACAGGAACATATTTTTATATTACGATGTCGGGATCTGATAAACGGCCCTACAACGGCGCGGTTGGCGACATGTCAAGCCCGGAGGTTCTGCCTTGGGCTACAGAAGTTTACGGTACGGCTCAATTTAGCTTCCCGCTGTGGAATGAAGTTGATTTAAGTGCGGAATCTGGAAGTTCGTTGGTAGAGGGCGCGTTTGAAAATGACGGCAAGCAAGCTGGGAGTGATGGTGACTCGCCTGCTCCAAGTATTTCGAATTTGGACGGCGCGAAGCATAATTCCGGCGAAAAGGCTGAAGATAATTTAGGCAAGGCCGGGGCTGACAGTAAAGAAAATACTAATGTACAAGGAGAAGGCAAAGGGGCTCAACGAGCAGACGGTGAACAAGGCGAGCGTGCTTTCAGCCATACCAATGAATTAGGTTATGTAAGTTTTGCGGTTGAACAGGTTAATTCCATTATAACTGGCAACAATAATAATGTTTTAGGCGATAAGTATGTGTTCTTGACCTTTGATGATGGTATCAATACCAAATCCACCCCCGCCATACTTGATGTTTTGCACGCGCAAAATGTTCCCGGTACATTCTTTTTATGTGGTCAATCGTTGGGCAGGGCAACGGCTCCGATCCTGCAAAGAATTAAAGCCGAGGGTCACGCAGTGGCGATGCACAGTTTTAATCACAATTACAATGAGCTGTACCCTAACCGTCACGCTGATGTAAGAACGATTATGGCACAGGCGGAAGCAACTCAAGCTGCAATTAAGCGTATTTTGGGCGATGATTTTTTCACCCACGTTTGGCGATACCCTGGCGGGCACATGTCATGGAATAATTTGCCGGCGGCTGATGAAGCACTAAAGGAGGCTGGGGTATATTGGATTGACTGGAATGCTATGGCCGGCTTGGCAGATATTCCGGCGCGGCGCCCGACTTCAGTTGAAGGCGTTATGAAATACATAATTCAGTCGATGCGTTACAGCCCGACTAAACAGGTTTATGTGGTTTTAATGCATGACACCGTAGATAAAATGCTGATTCCCCAGAGTCTGCCGACCATCATAGACTACTACCGGAGTAGAGGGTATAAATTTGCCTCTTTGCATTGAATTTGCGTAAATGCAGTTGTATAATGTGCGCTATGTGATTTTTATTGGGTACTTTAGAAAGAGGCAAAAATATGCAAAAATTAGCTTTTGACAACGAAAAATATTTGCAGACTCAGTCTGAACATATTTTGGAGAGGATTAAACAATTTGACAACAAGTTGTACCTAGAATTTGGTGGTAAATTGTTCGATGACGGACATGCTTCACGAGTTTTGCCGGGCTTCCAACCGGACAGCAAGCTGAAAATGCTGCTTAAGCTCAAAGAACAAGTCGAAATTATTATTTCGATTAATGCGGCCGATATTGCCGGCGAAAAAGTGCGTGGTGACTTAGGTATTACCTATGACATGGAAGTTTTGCGTTTGATCGATGCGTTTAGATCGGTAGGTCTTTTGGTAGGCTCAGTTATGATCACGCAATTTGCCAATCAGCCGGCGGCGATAAAATTCCGCAAGCACTTGGAACAGATGGAGATTGCGACGTATTACTCCTATCCGATCGAAGGGTATCCGAGCAATGTAAATAAGATTGTCAGTGAAGATGGTTTCGGCCGTAACGACTATATCAAGACTTCACGGCCGCTGGTAGTTGTCACGGCACCCGGTCCTGGTTCAGGCAAGATGGCAACCTGCTTATCTCAGATGTATCAAGAGTACAAGCACGGTGTCAAGGCCGGTTATGCCAAGTTTGAAACATTTCCAATATGGAATTTACCGCTCTCACACAGTGTCAACCGTGCCTATGAAGCGGCAACCGCTGATTTGAATGACATAAATATGATTGATCCATTCCATCTGGAAGCTTACGGTGTCACTACGATAAACTACAACCGTGATGTGGAGATTTTCCCGGTCTTGCGCTCTATTATGGAAAAAATATCCGGAACCTGTCCCTATAAATCTCCTACAGACATGGGGGTTAACCGTGCTGGTTTCTGTATTATTGATGACGCTGCCGCAACGGAGGCTGGAAATGCCGAGATTATAAGGCGTTATTATAAAACTTTGTGTGACTTGAAAGAGGGAAATGCGACACAGGCCATGATTGATAAGCTGGAATTGATCATGACGCAGGCTAAGATTGATCCACAAGATCGCAAAGTTGTCGAAGCGGCACGGGAGAAAGCCGCCGAAGCAGAAACTTATGCTATGGCCATTGAATTGCCTAACGGCAAAATTGTCACCGGTCGTCGCACCAAGCTGTTGGGTGCGCCATCTGCTTGTCTGCTCAACGCTTTAAAGGCCTTGGGTGGAATTATTGATGACATTCCGCTTATTTCCCCTCACATAATTGAGCCGATTACCGAACTGAAGGTAAAGTCTCTTGGCAATAACAACCCGCGTCTGCATTTGGACGAAGTACTTATTGCTCTGGCAATTTCAGCTACGACCAATCCGCTGAGCCATGCCGCCTTGTCGCATCTGTTTGAATTGAGCGGCTGTGAAGCCCATGCAACGGTTATCATGGACGCGGTGGATCAGAATGTTTTGCGTAAATTGAAGCTTAATTATACATCTGACCCGAATTTCCGCTCCAAGAAGCTTTATACCAAAGCTTGACGCGATTAAGTTAACCTAACTGCAGCGTACCGAAATATTGCCTATTTGTTGACTCGACCTTGGCTATGTTGTTGATCCGGATTTTGCGTTAGTATTCTTGGTAATTTGCGCTCCTGTGCGATTTGCATGGGAGCGTTTTATTTTCTTTTTTGTTTTCTTATTTTACAAATGTTCGAAATAGAAATTGTTTGATTGCGCAAAATAACAGAACAATTACAATGCTGTTAAAAAATATAAAATAATACATATTCCTATAGTCTTAAACATAATTATATTGTAAAATAGGTCTAACTTAGAAACAAAAGAATTTTATTTTGCCTTTAAGAGGGACGTTCATTTTATGTTGCGGACTGAAAAAGCTTTGATTGTGCTCATATCTCTATGCCTTGCCTTATCAGCTGGTTCATTTTGTCCTATCGTTTATGCGGTACAGGAAATGGAAGAGCATCGTCCGAATTCTGGTGTGAATAAGCATGCTGATACGCTTAAATCTGGTGAATCTGCCAATTACGTTAATAATGCTAATGATGATGATTTGACACGGAAAAATGATGGTTCAATGGAGAAAGCCGGCGGCGACGCGCGGACTGAGGAAGCTACGGCGGCAACCGAGGCTGAATTGCAAGAAAAAAGACAGCTGATGTACGAAATAGAAGAGTATATATCTAGTTTGCACAAGACGTTTGATTTTCTGCATAAGAAAAAATTGGATCGGATTCCCGGCTCAACTGGTAAGAAAGATGATCCGATTATCGTTTTGAATTTGTTGGGCAAGGAAAAGCAGCTGAAGGAATTAGTTGACACGCTTACCGAGACCAAGGCAGCATTGGCGAAAATTGAAGCTGATTATTCCGCGAATAAGGATAAGCTTTCGGTTGAGGTACTTAGGAAATATCACGGCATTTTGCAAAAGGCGACTAGGCGGATTAATGAATTGTATCAGGCGGTGGCCGGAAAAAACAAAGGCGGAGATTTTGCTACAAGGGAAGGTTTGTGGTACTTAGATCCTAATCCTCCTATAGAAGGATATCCTAAAAATGCTGAAGAAGATGACAAGTTTGATGCAATGGATCGTTATTTTTACATTTCTAATGACAACACAGGTGAAGGCTTAGATGCTACTATAAAGAACTTTACTGTGGAACGAAAAAAATATGATAAGAAATCGATAACTTTTTTAATAACGTTTAATAAAGACGGTGGACCGTGGATAGGAGGAGGCTTTGGATGGAAAAATGGAGTGGTGAATCTGTGTTTGCCTCTTTCCAAAAATGAAGCAAATCACGTCAAAATTATTGAAAGAGAATATGATAAAAACAACGGAAAATTAAATTTTCAAAAAGAAGTAACAGCTATTGATGCTGAAAATGAGCATGGGTGTAGTAATATTCATGGGTGCTATGGCATTTTAGAAAATAAAACTGTTACAAAAACAGATTCAACCGGTAAAGAGTATAAAGAGATGGATAAAAGTACCGATTTTTATAGAGAAGAGTCCTTTTATACTAATACTGATACTTTGAGAAAAAATGGCATACTTGATCCTGGTGTAAAAACAGCTGCGGAAACTGTGAGTGGATATTTAAACAATGGAATTTTTAAAACAGCTTGGAGAGTGACACGGCCAGTAAAACAAGACACATTCTTTACTTGGGAAGTAACTTTCCCTATTGACAGTTATAATGGGATCGATCCGTCGGATACCCCCATAGGCGTGACCTTTAGTAATCGTGCCGGAAAGTATCAGCGCTCAATATGGCATGGACCATTTGGTATGCGCGGAAGGCATTTTTTAAAACGTCCAGAGACAATTTATGTTCGTAACAAACATAAATTGACGCAAGCGGAGCGCAAAGAAGTCAAGGACAAGGTCTTTGAAAGTACTATTAAATATTACAAGTCTGATCCAAAGTATAACGATAAAGTTATTTTGTCGGAACTTACTGACGCCCATAGTCACGACCGTGATCCGAAAATTCCTGAAAAGCAGCAAAAAAACTATATGCATGTGCGGGAAAATGGTGATGTAGGGGTGAAATTTCCCGACTATACTTTTCGCTTTTTGCATAATAATGACCCAGCATATACCGAAGAAGACCATAAAAAACCAATAATGAACTGCTGCGAAAAGGATTGCAGTCTTGGCCCAGATCACCGACCGGTATTAACCCTAAAGGAAGAGCGCAAAATTACTGATCCGCCATACGGTAAGGCGCAGAATTCTCAGCCGATAGATCCACGTCGTGCGCCCGTAATTTTTGCTTATGACAAGGAAAACCAGTTTGACAATGACAGCTATGGCAAGCCGAATTTCAATGCCCTCACTTACGAAGGTTATTCCGAAGGTGATTCCGCAGACGGCAAATTTTTCAAAGGTAAACTTCCTAACGGGCTTAAAATTGAGAATGTTACCAAGAATGATAGCTTCAAACCGGGAGATGGTTATAGGGCATGCACGCGTTACGAAACCAAGGTTACCGGTCAGGTGAAAGGGATTGAATGGAAACCTGGGGAGACGCAGAAGGTATACAACCTGAAATTTCGTTCTGAGGATAAGTGGTACAACAAGGATCCGAACGTTAAAGGGGTCGACGGTGATTATACTAAGAATTTTACTGAGTGCCAGATAACAATAGTTGTCCAAAAGGATCTGGCGATAATTCCGGTCGGCAATGATTTATCCGGCAAAGCTGTTTGGCAAGGAATTAGTTCCTTCAGTGCTTTGACTGGGGCTTTGATTCTGTATCGACGCAAACATAGATCGGTCGCCGGCAGTTCTCGCAGATGCTTATAGATATGTGCTTGCAGATAAAAGAGGAGGTGAACCGTGCGTAAATTAGCTACATTTTTAGATTATAGCGATGTGAATATCCAGTGTCGTGCTTCTGTATCCGGTATGGATTCTGCTATGAGTGTAGGTGTAAGTGGCAGGGCAGAAGGTGGGGTGCGGCCGCTTTATCTGGCAGGGACTAATAAGAATGCTGCCCCTCAATCATCTACTGCTGTAGCCGAGCAAGTGCGGCGGCCGGCGAATATCCCGGAACAACTTTTGTCAGTGATACCGGCACAACAGTTCGCTGCAGAAGTAAATGCCGGAAATCAGGCAGTAAAGCCCTTCGTTCCAGAGACTGACCTGAATAGGGCAACGCCGTTAATGGCAGGGAATATATTGGGCAAATATCGTCAAACACATCATGGCCAAGGAGAGTTCTCGCGGCTCAACAAGCGACCAATCGTGGATGCCGCCCTGCGTTGCCTGATTAAAGTCGTTTCGGTTGGGGTAGTTTTGGCGGCGATTTTTAGCTTTGTTTTTGGGATCGGTCGCGTTAATGACTTAGGCATGGTGCCGAATGTTGAACCCGGTGATATGCTTTTGTTCTATCGCCTGCCGCGCGAGTACAAAGTTGGTGAGGTGATTGCCTTTCGCTATCAAGGCAAAATTCGTGCCGCACGTATTGTGGCTCGACCAGGCGATACGGTAAATATCGACTCCGCCGGCCTAAAGGTCAACGATGCTGGGCAATATGAACCCAAAATTTTCAAGGAAACTAGGCCGCTGGAAGCCGGAATCGCTTTCCCGGTGACTTTAAAGCCGGATGAATATTTTATTCTGGGTGATAATCGCGATAAAACAACGGACAGTCGCATCTTCGGCCCGATAAAAAAGAATGAAATCAGTGGCCGAGTGTTCAGTGTCGTGCGTAACCGAGGTATTTAGTTTTGTAGCCACAAGATTAGGCGACGAAATTAATTGATATACTATTTGAACATAAATTAGATTTAAAAGGAAGGTAAGTTTATGAAAAAACTGTTTTTGAAGAAGGTAGCTGCCTCTGTGGTTGCTTTGCTGACTTTGGTCAGTTCGGGAATTGTATGGACTGGTAGCGCGGCGGTAAGTGCTGCTGATCCTCAGCCGATTACGGAACTGAAAATCTTGAAAAAACTCAAATTGCCGGTTGGGGTCAAGACGCCGGCTAAAACTTTTAGTTTTAATTTTGCTAAACATTCTTTTAACGGGAATGAAAATGATAAAGGTAAATTACCTACTATTGTTGCTCCGACAGTAGCATATGACGGTAACGAAACACTAGGAACAGGTAAGACTATTAACAAGGATGCAAGTCTTAATTTGGAAGCAATTAACTGGAATAAACCGGGGCAGTTCACCTATGAAATCGAGGAAGCTGCAATCACTCCAGCCAATAGTACTGATTACGAGGAAAAATGGACGAAGTCGCCGGCTAAGTATTTGATTTCTTTCTTCGTTGTCAAAAAGGATACTAAACTAATGGTATCTAAAATCTTTATCAAACGTGAAGTAGCTGATGCCAATGATGGCACTGACTCGCCGGCGCAACAAGCCAAGGTTGAATACAATCCTAATCCCAAAACTGGTGAAGAAAATGGCCTAAAGTTCACCAATATTTATAACAAAAAAGTGAAACCGATAGTGCCGGGTGGCCAAAATCCGCCTGATGAAACCAAGCAGAAAAAAGGCCTGAGGATCGAAAAGAAAGCTGAGGGATCTGACCTTTTCAAGGCACAAATTTTCGAATTTAAAGTTCACATCACCAAACCTGATACGGTAGCAGCTGATGATGATAGCAAAATCAAATATTTTTGCACTCCAGAATCAGGGAACCCAACTGATAATGCTTATGGTGATATCACATTTAAATTAAAAAATGATCAAAGCGGTGTATTCTCCAATGTCTGGCTCGGTTCCAAAGTTACCGTTGAAGAAACCGATGCGCAAGGCGGTACTACACCCGGAATTGAGGGTAAGGCTAACGGAATTACTATTGAGGCTGGTGAAAATACGCCATTCAAAACCAAGGAATTCATCTTGGGTGAGGACAAAGATGGTAACTATGTCCTTTATAAGAATAAAGAACAGACCGCTACCGGTGTCCTCCTTGACAACCTGCCCTTCATCTTGATCGCTTTACTTGCCGTCATCGGGATCTTCTTCTTCCTCAAAAATCGCAAACGCAAACAAAATGAAGCACAACACCGTTTTTAAGCTAAACTAACAAACCGGTGGTTACCCGGCAAGTGTCGGGCAATCACCGGGCTGTTTCGTGTAACATGAATAAAAAATCAGCTAAACAAACGCAAAATAATCAATCGCTGAGACGCGGCGAAAAATGCCTGATCAATCTTATTAACCGATTTAGCTCTGCTATCGACTACGCCGTTTTAGCCATCTCGATTCTTCTGCTCATATTAGGTGCATATGCTCTTTATGACAGCAATTTGGTACTTGAACAAGCCGGGGCGGAAGAATATGCCGTATATAAGCCGCGCGAAAACGGTGATGTCGCCTATCGAAAATTACGCAGCATCAACCCGGACGTAATTGGTTGGATTGATGTTTACGGCACCAAAATCGACTACCCGATTTTACAGGGAAAAGATAATTACCGCTATCTGAGTGAGACGGTTACTGGAGAATATTCAACCGCCGGCAGTATTTTCCTTGACTCCGGCAACAAGCCCGACTTTAGCGATTTCAACAACATAATTTACGGACATTTCATGGTCGAGCGCAAGATGTTCGGCGACATCGGCTTATTTGCTGAGGCAGATTTTTTTAACAGCCATGAGTACGGGGTCATTCACCGCAATGATAAGCAAAGTTTAGGCTTGCACTTCTTCGCCTTTATTCAAACGGTGGGAACGGATCAGAGAATTTTCCAGACATCCTATAACTCTGTTGCTGATAAAGAATCTTTTATCAAATATATTTTTGATAAAGCGCAGTTCAAGCGAGATATAGGTGTAACCGCCGCCGACCGCCTGGTAGTTATGGATACCTGTAATTTTACAATTACCGACGGTCGATATATTTTAGTCGCAAAATTGGAGGATCAAGTTCAGGTTAATCCTGATGCGGAAAAAGTTAAACCGGTACGTCTCAGCAATTTGCTAGCCTATTTTAATGATTTCGATTTATTCTATGCGCTTTCGGCTCTTTGGCTGATTCTTGTACTGTTATACTTAATATATAAGGTGCTTAGGAAACTTTGGCGCGGAAAGGACGGGAGAAATAATTGAGGTCGTTGCACGACAAATCAAAAGTGTATCGGTTTATTTTTATTGCGTTGCTTGTTTTTGCACTCGTCTGGGGTAACGGTTTCTGTTTCGAGGTACAGGCTTGTAATTATGAAGAACTGTCCGTCAGCCAGACTTTTACGGTAAAAGCTAAATCTGGTCTCAGCGTGCCGCAGGCATCTTTTACCTATACGCTTAAAGCGAAGGACGGTTTGGCTCCATTGCCTGAAGGTAGTAAGGATGGTGTTTATCGTTTTACTTTAACCGGCAAGGCAAGCCAACAAATATGCATTGATTTTCCTAAAAAAGGGAAGTATGAATATATTTTGAGCCTTGAAAGTTATGCTTATAATGCCGGCGATAGTCTTGAATATGTTTATGACCAGCGAACTTATGAGATAACGGTTTTGGCTTGGGAATATCAGGGGAAAGTTATCGGGAAGACGCGGCAGATCAAGGGTGATGACGGATATAAGTATGATTCTGTTGTCTATAATCACACGTATAATGGTCCGCCGCCAGCTTATTTCCGTATTTGGGTAGGCTGCTGCATGCCTTGCGATAAGTCTAATCCGTCTTCGCCGCCGGCTAAGCCGTTAGGCAAGGTGTTTAAGTTTTTGGAAACTGGTTTTGCCAAAACAGGGGAAATTTTGACTTCAAGTTGGATCATTTGGCTGATTGGCTTACTGGTCGTTTTGCTGGTGTTTTTGTTGGTTTATAAATGGTGGCGCGAGCGTAAGGATAGGCGGGCGGTAGCAGAAACGGCGTCAGTGGCAGAAACACCGCCAACGGAAAGCGAAGCGTCGCCGGAAAGCAAAACGCCGCCAACGGAAAGCGAAACGCCGCCGACAGAAAGCGAAACGTCGCCAACCGACGAGGCCAGGAAAGTTCCTGCAGAAGATGACTGACCGTGCGCTTACGTCAAGCCGCGCCAGTCAAATGCAACGCAATGCAAAGATAAACACAAACGGCATAGCGATAACATCGACTATGCCGTTTATTATGCGTTTTACGAGCTAAAAGTTTTTTAAATAGCTGCTCAAAAGACTGTTCTTAGAACTAGGTCGAGCAGAAATGACCAATTTTTGTTTGATTTTAATTACACCCTATTACTCGGCTAAAGCACCCATCGGATCCCAAGGCTCAAGAGCGATTACTTCACCTTCCGCAGCAGCTTTTGCCTTTTCGCTGACATATTTTTTATCGACCATTACTTCGTAAGTGAATTCATCAAACCATCGGTCACTCATTGAGAAGACACCCTTATTACCGGCCTTATCGCTCCAAGAATTTTCTACTTTCCAAGTGAGCGGTTTTCCGTTCGCATCAAGATTTACCCCCGTTAAAACCATGGCGTGGGTGAGCAGAGAATCGCCGTAGTCTAATCTTTCCGCTTTATTAAGACGCAACTTTTCGCCCAAAACTTCGGCATAATGGAACTGATCGAGATCCATAATACCGGTGTCGCGATCCAGATATTTGCCGACATCACAACCGAACCAAACCGGTTCACCCGCTTGGATAGATTTGATTGCGGCCGCTTTCAACTCCTCGATCGGCAGGTTGACATATTTAATCGGTCGTCCTTCCAGAACTGAGTGCAGATATTTGACAGTGTAGGCTTTGTAATAAGGCTTGTCAGCTGTAGGCGCGTTTATGAGACTGACTTTTGCCGCCAGATCCCAGCCGACAAAGTCTTTTAGGAAAGCCTGTGGCGTCATCGGTTCGGTGCGATGGAATACCTCATCTTTGTCATAATACTCATAGACGACTTCCGTCGGTGGCACACCCAAGCATTTCACCAATACGGTATACACATAGCTGAGCATAGATTCCAAACGCGCCGTCAAATCTTCCTTTGATGCCCCATTATGCACCATTTTTCGCAGTTCACAAGCATATTCTCTCAGTTTAGAAGTGAGATATTCCACCATTTCACGCGAAGCAGAAGAGTTATACGTTTCAGGCATGGCATCCTTTGGCACGATACCGTATTTTTCCAAAATTCCGCTGAACATATCCCATTGCCCACCGTCTTGTACCGGCGCGGCCAATAAATGACTGACCAAACGGCTGTGAACGTCTTCACCAGCTGTTTCAATAATGGCAGTCAAAAATGCATTTGCCTTCTCCAGTTTATCCCAGAAAAAAGTGTAAGCTTGCGAAAATTCCAAAGTCTTGAGGTTGTATTTTTCCATAGACGCTACACGCGCAGCGTTCAAAGCGGCAAACATCCAGCACCGACCGCTTTGCTTTTGATTAGTGATTTCACCCATCTTTGTTTGCAAAGAGTAGACAAACTGATGTTTTTGTCTCATTTGCGGGTCAACAGCGGCCGCTTTTAAGCCAGCTTTGGCCACGCCGTAAGCTGCGGCAAGGTTGGTTGCGTTATTGAAGTTATCTGCAAATTTACGCAATAATTCTTTAGTTATCATACAAATTCCTCCTTGATTCAATTGTTTGCATTATACACGTTTAGCCAATTATTTTCAGCTCATATTTTACAAGCGGTTAACAAAATTATAGTGAACCAGTGAAACATATATGCTAAAGTATAGCTAATTGAATTATTCCCTTCAGATTGGAGAATTGCGAAATGAATAAATGGATGAAAAGTTTAACCGCCGTATTGCTAACTGTCACTTTAGCCGGCATTAACGTAGGCTGCGGTAAAAACGATAAAGAAGGAAAAGCAGCGGCCGAGGCAGCCAAAACCGGTGCCACAGATGCTGCTGTCACAGCAGAAAAGGTTAAACAACCTTTGCCGGATATGCAACCCAGCAAAACAGCAACCAATTTTGTGCGCATGGACATGGCTGGTGGAGCGAGTATCGTGATCCAACTTTTTCCTCAGGCGGCCCCACTGACAGTGGCCAATTTTCAAAAGCTGGTCGGCAAGGGCTTTTATAACGGGCTTACTTTTCACCGTGCTGTGCCGCAATTTGTCATACAAGGCGGCGATCCATCTGGTAACGGCAGCGGTGGTTCCGATGAAACCGTCAAAGGAGAATTTTTGACCAACGGAATTTTCAACCCACTAAAACATAAGCGGGGAGTTGTGTCGATGGCCAGAAGCCAAGATAAAGACAGTGCTTCATCCCAATTTTTCATCGTTTTGGACAGCCGTTCCGGCTCAAACCTTAATGATCAATATGCGGCGTTTGGCGATGTTATCTACGGCATGGACGAGGTTGACCGCATTGCCGCTTTAAAAACGAATAACGAAGCAATAATCGACAAGCCGGTTATCAGCAAAGCATACTTTATTACTCGAAAAGAAGCGGAATCTTTGGGTGCCAAACCTACCGAAGCAGCAAGCGCGGAAACTAAGGAATCTGAATCCGGTGATGCTGTATCCGGATCGTCTGACGACAGCAGTACGGCTAACACGACAACAGAACCAGGCTCGACAAATGAAGGCGGAGGCAAGTAACTTAAGCTTTCGGATATAGAACAATGCAAGCGGCCTTCTTGAAGACCGCTTTTTTATATAGTTATATCGTTAATCTGCTTCGGCTGATTTTATGGGGCTGATTTTACGGGATAAACTGTTGCGAGGAATGCGTAGGCTAATTAATCAGAAGCTGCTGCAAGTTCATCAAGCTCACTTTGCGTTTGCACGTAAAGCTCCCAATTCTTTTCATTTTCTGCAGTCAGAGCAGCCAGCTTTTCATATTCTTCCGGCTTGGTAGAAGGGGAAATATCTATTTCTATCGCCTTAATTTCATTTTCTGTGCGCTCGATGGAAAGTTCTAAATCTTTGATGGTATTTTTGAGGTTGGCTATCAGACGACGCTTGGTAGATGGACTCATTTGCCGTACTGATGATTTGCTGGCATCAATATTGGCCGAGGCGAGGGGGCGGCCAGTAGCTTCGGCATCGAGGTTAGGAATAGCTGTCGACTTGCCGGTGCCGGCGATTTTTGCACATTTGATGGATGCCTTGTCGTCGTACGATTTTCCTGACTTGGTTCCGGTTATACCATGATTCTGACACGCTTTTAGTGCAGCTGTGATGTTGGCACATTCAATCATTTTCCCCCCGGTTATGCACAAAAAACGATTGGCAAATTTTTCGATGAAGTAGCGGTCGTGACTAACTACAATTACGGAGCCGTTATATGCTGCTACCGCCTCTTCTAGAATTGAGCGGGAATAAATGTCAAGGTGGTTGGTCGGTTCATCTAGAAACAGTAACTGTGGCTTTGCTTGCAGAACACAACAAAGGTACAGCCTACATCGCTCACCCCCGGAAAGTGTATTAACTAACTTGAATACGTCTATATCCTTAAAGCCGAATTGTGCCAGTAAATTGCGACCTTCTTTGACATCAGATTGTGAATACCTAAGCAATGTATCCAGACAGCTGTCTGTTTCACAGGGAAATTCAACAATTTGGCTCATATAAGCAACCGATAAATTTTCAGCGATTTTCAGTTTGCCTTCCTGTGGGAGGATGCGGCCTGCTAATACGTTCATCAGGGTTGTCTTACCTGTGCCGTTGTTGCCCAACAAAACAATTTTTTCGTGTGCGCGAAGGTTCAAATTGATGTCATGACACAAGAAGGTTTCTCCGTAACCGATAGCCAAATTCTCGGTATGAATGATAATGCGGTTGGGGTCTCCGTCATCAGGCAAGGCCTGAAATTTAAAGGTCAGTTTGCCATTTTCCGCTTTTATTTGCGCTTTTAAAGTTGCCAGACGGTCGGACAGTTTGTTTACAAGCTTTTCCCGACTGTGAAAACCGCTGATGTTGCGATGCGAAAGAAATGTCTGCGCTACGGCTTCCTGATGTTCAATTTCTTTGCTAAGATCAGCCACTTGCCCTGCTAATAAAGCGTCTTCAGCCTTTTTCGTTTCGCTGCTCCTGGTAAAGTTTCCGGTAAAAATGCGCAGACCAGCAGCCGATAAATAGGCACACCGTTTGACTAAATGATCCAAAAAATATCGATCATGCGAAACCACACAAATTGTACCTTTGTATCCTTCCAGATATTCGATCAGCCATTCAATCGCTTGTAGGTCAAGGTGGTTGGTTGGTTCGTCCAAAAGCAGTAATTCCGGTTTAGCCAAGAGTAGTTTTGCTAAAGTGACACGCATCCGTTCGCCACCGGAGCAGCTTCCTATGTTACGATCTAAAATAGAATCAGCAAGCCCTAAACCGTTTAACGCTGCACGTAGATTATATTCGTAATCGTAACCGCCTAAGGCTTCAAAACGGTGTAATGCAGTCTGATAAGCTGCCAAATCGGCTTGGGCATCAGACATTGTAGCCATGCGTTTTTCTAATTCTAACTTTGCTTTTTGCCAGTCTGAGGCTTGCCAGACGGGGGCGTCCGGATCTTCCGTCCGCATATTTTGCTCCAAATAGCCTATTCGACAATCGGTGCGCACTACTTTACCTTCATCCGGCGAAATAAGATCACCTAAAATTTTCAGCAAAGTGGTTTTGCCGACTCCGTTATTGCCCAAAATTGCCAAGCGATCGCCTGCTTCCAAATTGAAAGAAAGATCATGGAAGAGGGTACGACCGTAATAACTTTTACTGATTTTTTGTACACTTATCAGGCTCATGTTACTCCCAGATATTTGAACCAATTTTCTGTTTGTCGGTTCTAGTTTTACAGTTTATTATATGAATTCAAACCGGGTTAGGCAATGCACAAATTTTTAATCTTATAGCCGACTAAAATACTTTGTTGCTAGGAAATAAATTGGCTGCTATACTTAGATTGCAATATTGTGCATTGATGAGCCTGTTTACGATTGAGGTGAAACATGAGGACATATAGAGTTGCGGTATTACCGGGTGATGGTATCGGTCCGGAAGTGACAGCGGCGGCCGTAAAGGTAATGGATCGTGCCGCTAAATTATACGACGTATCGTTGGATTATCGCGAAGTTATGGTGGGTGGAATCGCGATTGACAGTACGGGAGAACCGTTACCGGATATTACTATCCAGTCGTGTAAAATTGCGCAAGCTGTTTTATTTGGTACGGTTGGCGGCTCTAAATGGGACGAACAACCGCGAAAATTGCGTCCTGAATATTCAATCATCAATTTGCGGCGCGCTTTGAATGTCCAAACATATATACGCCCTTGCAAAGTGGACTTTGCGTTGGCTGGTTTGTCGCCGCTTCGTCGTCGTATCACATCTGCCGGCATAGATTTCATCCTGATTCGCGATCTATCGGGCCTTGATTCTTATACTCAAGCCAATACACAAATCACTACAAAAAACGGCGTTAAAGTTGGTAATCCGGCTGATTATGACGTTTTACACTACACTGATGAGCAGGTCAGACAAGTAGCTGTACGAGCCTTTGAAATGGCACGTTTACGTCCACGCAAAAAGATAACTTCCATTGATAAAGCCAATATTTTAGCTAGTTCACGTGTCTGGCGCCGCGTTCTTTCCGAGGTAGCGAAAAATTATCCGGAAGTCGATATTGAATTTTTGTACTTCGATAATGGTATTCATCAACTAATTCTCAATCCGGACAAATTTGATATTATAGTTGCTGATAATTTGCTTGGCGATTTTATTTCTGAAGTCGCGGGAGCTTTCATTGGTTCCCCGGCCCTGGCTCCTTCAGCGGCGCTCGGTGCTCCGAATTCGCCCGGTATTTTCGGCGGGATCCATGGTTCGGCTGAACATTTGGCCGGCCAAGACATTTGCAACCCTATTGCTGCCATATTAAGTGCCGGACTTTTGATGCGGTACGGCTTAAATGAGCCGGAAGTAGCACAAACTATTGAGCGCGCAGTTGAGCGAACTTTTGAACAGGGCTATCGCACAGCCGATTTAATAGATCCTTATCATAAGAATCCAACAGAACGAACGGTTGGTACGACAGAAATGACAGAGGCAATTTTGGCCAACATAGCCAAAGAATAAATAATAATAACAACAACTAATGTTTACTACGGGCAATACAGAAGTAAAAGCAGTAACAACAGACAGGAGGTCCATATGTTGAAAATTAATCTGCAAAACACGAAAAAGTTCATCAAAGAACATGAACTACTTGATATGATGCCGCAGCTCCAACAGGCCAAACAGATTATGCTGAATAAGCAAGGCGCCGGCAACGATTTCCTCGGATGGCTAGATCTTCCGATTAACTATGATCGCGATGAATTCAGTCGTATACTCAAAGCTGCCACCAAAATCCAAAAACAGGCTGATGTCCTGGTAGTTGTCGGTATCGGTGGTTCTTACCTCGGCGCCCGCACGGTCATTGAAGCCTTGAGCAAGACTTTTAAGACTGAGCCGCAACTGCAGATTGTTTATGCAGGTAATCAACTTTCTGTCGACTATTTAGCGGAACTTTTGCCTTATCTTGATAAACACGAGGTGGCGGTTAACGTTATTTCTAAATCAGGTACTACTACTGAACCTGCCATTGCTTTCCGTGTTTTGAAAAAGTACATGGAAAACCGTTATGGCAAAGCTGAAGCTGCTGATCGTATCTATGCTACCACGGATAAAGCCAGAGGTGCGCTAAAAGCTTTGGCGACGGCTGAAAAATATGAGACTTTTGTCGTGCCGGATGATGTCGGCGGCCGTTATTCGGTTTTGACCGCTGTAGGCCTTTTGCCGATCGCCGCTGCTGGAATTAATATTCAGCACCTGATGGATGGGGCTGCCGCTATGCGTTCCAATCTGCTAACTGCCGAGCCTGAACGTAATTCGGCAATGCTATATGCGTTTGCGCGTAATGCTTTGCTACGCAAAGGCTATACCACTGAAATTTTGGTCAATTATGAAAGTAAGCTGCATTATTTTAATGAATGGTGGAAACAGTTGTACGGCGAAAGTGAAGGCAAAGACGGGCGCGGTATTTTCCCGGCGGCGGCTGAATTTACGACTGATTTACATTCAATGGGACAGTTCATTCAAGACGGGCGGCGCAACCTTGTGGAAACCGTAATCAAGGTTGACAAATCAGCTTCTGAGTTATTGATTCCTTTCGATCCAGACAATCTTGATGGCTTGAATTACCTTTCCGGTTCCGATTTGCATTACGTCAACGATAAAGCGATGCAAGCAACTGTTCTGGCTCACGTCGACGGTGGTGTTCCTAATATTATGGTCGAAATTGAACAGCTAGACGCCTTTAACCTTGGTGGGTTAATTTACTTCTTTGAAGCAGCTTGTGGAATTTCTGGATATTTGAACGGTGTGAACCCATTTAATCAGCCTGGGGTTGAGGCTTACAAGAAAAATATGTTTGCATTACTTGGTAAGCCGGGCTATGAGGCCGAGGCTGAGCGTTTGCAAAAGCTGGTCAAAGGTGAAATTGATGGAATTTAGCTACCATAAAAGTAGCAAGATTTTTTTGCGCACGGGCTGGGAGTCGGGGCAGGTCATTCCTGAAGGGCTTGCTGTACCTTTTATGGGTTACACTGCCCCACATGCTCAGCTTGAGTTTTATATTTTGCGCGAAAGTCGGGAGAATGTTCTGCCTTTCCTGCAACAATCAAGCTATCCTGACCTGATCAGAAAGCTGGTTACCAAAAGTGACGAAAAAGGTGAATTCAAAATCGAATGGCCGGCGCTGTTCGATGATGCCGCTGCTTATTATCACTTAGTTTTACGCCTGCCTGAGTTTGCTCCGGCTTATAATTCTTTATCCGATTTGCTCAATGACGTTTCAGGAGCAGTATTGGCGATTAAATATCTTAGATTAGGTGAAGTTTGGCTGTGGCTGGGTACACCAGTTACCTTGGTGCACGATCCTGATTCTTCTACGGCCTACGATCCCGATTGGCGGCATTTGCCATGTCCAGCTACTTGGCTTGATTTGTCACAACCACAACTGGAAAAAGAAACCGAAAGGCTTAGGCCGGTTCCTTTAGATCTTAACGACAAGCAGCCCGATGAGCTACCGGCGCTTATCTATTCTTTTGTTTACCAACGCTTTAAAGAAGCAAATTATAAGCCGCTGACGATAATTACTCTTACAGCTCTCGATTTAAATGGAATGGATCTTAAGACAGCACCGAAATTAATCGAAGAGTTTGAAAGCAGTAATGAATTGAACTTACCGTTTAATCGCTTATTATGTCAGCCGGGCTTGCGTTACCTTAACAATTTAAAGGAGTTACAAGACGACATTGCTGCTTTGCATGAAAGATGGGGGAAGGATTTGCCTGTCGTCCTCATTGGCCAGCAAATGACGCCTGCTGTCTTGAGGGCGGAAAGCTGCGTCGGAGCAAGTTTGGCCTTGTATAATTGTTTTTTGGCGCGGCTGGCTTCGCTTGATGAGGCTGGATTTTTTCTGCCGACGTACGACTTGCCGCTGACTTACAATAATAAAATGTTGAACGGGTGTCCAGACTTGCCGTCTGACAAGGTTGAACAGGGAAGACGGCTGGCCGTCTTGGCAGCTGCCTTGTCATTACCGAAGGCGATGCTGCCTCACTCGGTATCAATGCCGGCACGCCTTAACACGCAATTCAATAGATTGACTTCCGTTGCAGCTCCGCAAGAGTGTGCCAATATAACTGAAACAACGGCAGCTTTAGCAAATAAGCTTGCCAAGGAACGTTTTGTTTGTCCTTATGTAACTTCTATTTCGGTTCTCGGCAGTCGTATTCGTCTTAGATTTAAACTAGCTGCTCATGAACGCCTGGCTAATACAGATTGCTTGTGCAGCTTTTATCTGGCAGAACGAGCCGGCAGTTGGCGACCCGCCTTTGCCAAGTTGATCGGCTATGACGTAGTAGAAATATTTCATCCGGAAATTTCAGCTCCTGCCAGTTGTGCTTATGCCATGGCTGACTGGGATAATGCCGCTTGCTTACATAGCACATCAGGCTTACCTGCTTTGCCATTTACCACCGATGTCGTTACATCGACATACCCGCCTATGCCTTGGCAAAATACCGCTCAACTCAAGCCGTGGCTGCTACGTTCGCTTAAGCCGGGGACAGCTCTGGGAATGCCGGCAAATTTGCCATTATGGAAAACCCGTTCTGGTAATACGCTGACGGCGATAAAGCTTCCGGCCGGATCTGCTTTACCGCTGCCTTACCGTGAAGTGTTGCATTATGCCTATGCCCTAGAATATGAAATAATATCACCACAATATGCTGCGAAGCCAGACCATTATAAAGAATCGCCGAACTTTTTACCGCTTTTGCAATTAACGAACAGTGCGGTTCCGCCGCTTGGCTCATTTGCAGAATATCAGGTAGCTACTTGCTTGGTATTTAATCCTGATTATCGCTCAAAAAAGTTGTGTATGTGGAATTTGTCGCCGCAACTAGTTAATATTTCTACCGGTTGGCAATTTTTGCTCTGGCGTATCAATGAGACTGAATGTGATTTCTCCGCCCCAACATTTTCATTACTTGATCCGGGCGACATAACCAAACCGTTGACGGGTCGATTGCTTTTAGCCGGTCTTGACTTTTGGCACAACTCGATTTTGGCGGAAAGATTGGGAAAAGCTATTCAATGAAATTAATTTTAAAAAATAACTTATCAGGAGGTTATATGTCCGATCACCGATATTCAAATGATCGCAAAGATTTTGCAAATTATTTAAGCGGTTATCGACTCAGGCCTAACCATAATCTTGGCCAAAATTTTATTTATGACAAGGGTTTGTTGCAAGCAATGGTTGCTGAAATGCGACTGCCGCCGAAGTGTGAAATTTGGGAAATTGGTGCTGGAACCGGTAATTTAACGGCGGTACTGGCTGAACAATTCCCACGGGTAACTGCAATAGAAATCGACCCTGCTTTAGCTCGTCCTTTGCAAGATCGTTTCACCTCTAATCCTAAGGTCAGACTCATCTTTGGCGATGCTCTGAAACTCACTGCAGCCGATTTGGCGAATTCGGAGGAAGAAAATTCTATCATTGACAATATAGCGGTGGTCGGCAATTTACCTTACTACATTTCTACTAAATTAATTGAACATTTTTTACTGCACTTTCACACCGCTCTTCAATATAGCTTTTTAGTGCAGCAAGAATTTGTCGATCGTATTTTAACCCCGGCTGGAAGCAAGAATTATGGACCGTTGAATATATTACTTGATAATTTTACGACTATAAGGAAGGGAATGACGCTGGCTGCTACCGATTTTATGCCGCAACCTTCAGTCTCCTCGACGTTGATCCACATTATTCCACAGCCGAATAGCCAAATTGATAAATCCACTTGGCCGGATTATCGTAATTTTTTGCACCTTGCTTTTGCGCAACGCCGCAAAACCATGCACAATACTTATGCCCGTCTGCAACGTGAATATCCGTTGTTGAACAATACAAATGATCTGGAATGGTTGGCTGGAGTTGGCTTGAAACTACAGATAAGACCGGAAGCGATCACCCCGGAAAATTGGTTAACGTTATACAAAACTGCTATCGGTATCGAGTCAATGGCAGAGTAAAGGAAGTGTCTTATGCACAATATTGGTTTATACATGGTAATCGTTTTGGTGTGTATGTCCATCTTCGTCAATGGTTGGACAGATGCCCCTAATGCTATTGCTACGGTGATTTCTACTCGTGTCCTCACGCCTAAGGTTGCTATATTTTTGGGCGCGGTATTCAACTTGATTGGAATCTTTATCATGGGTACGGCAGTGGCTCAGACAACGGCCAACATTGCCGATTTGGGCACGGGAAATGCTGCCTTAGTCAAACTTGCATCTGCCCAGTTGGCCATCGTCATCTGGTCAGTGACGGCATGGAAATTCGGGATCCCGACTAGTGAAAGTCATGCGTTGATTGCTGGATTAATGGGGGCAGGAACCGCGGCACAAGGTGTGGCGGCACTCAATACTTCAGCAATATTGAAGGTTGCCTATGGTTTGTTCATTTCGACTTTAGCCGGTTTTATTTTAGGTTACGGTATTACTTGGCTTATTCAAAAAACTTGCGCCAAATTGCCGCGGCGGCGAGGTGACAAAGTGTTTTCTGCGGGACAGGTTATTTCGGCAGCTTTGATGGCTTTAAGTCATGGTGCTCAGGACGGACAAAAATTCATGGGTGTTTTATTTTTAGCAGTTACTTTGGGCGGTTTTTTGCCGACTCCAGCTCCAGGAACGACTTGGAGTATTCCGCTCTGGATTTTGCTCATTTGCGCTGCTTTAATGGCAATTGGAACATCGGTGGGCGGTTATCGTATTATCAAAGCCATGGGAATGGAAATGGTGAAGTTGGAAAAATACCAGGGA
Source organism: Mageeibacillus indolicus UPII9-5 (assembly GCF_000025225.2). Classification (NCBI taxonomy): domain Bacteria; kingdom Bacillati; phylum Bacillota; class Clostridia; order Eubacteriales; family Oscillospiraceae; genus Mageeibacillus; species Mageeibacillus indolicus. Next base: position 946,893 of record NC_013895.2, on the reverse strand, counting down.
TTTGGCGCGGAAATGGCCGCTTCTGGTAGTATGTTGGTATCTACTGTTTTCGGTTTACCGTTAAGCACTACCAATATTAAGGGAACAGCGATGATGGGTGCGGCTTCCGTCCGTGGCCTGAAAGCTGTCAACTGGGGGGTAGCTAAAGACATGGTGGCGGCTTGGGCCTTGACCTTTCCAGTTTGCTTTTGCATCGGATTTTGTGCCGCAAAAATTTCAATGCTATTTTTGTAATCATTTATAAATTGCATAAATTAGGAGGAAATATGGGAAATTTATTAAATCGTAAGAAGGGAAATGAGTTTTTTACAATGTTCGTTGAAGGCGGAGATATTGCTAATAAAGCTGCTGTTGCTTTAAGCTCCGCTTGTCAGAATGGCTGTGTTGACTTTGTAAAATTACATGCTGTTAAAACTATCGAGCATGAGGGAGATTTGTTGGTGCATCGCAGTTTGAAACTTATCGAAAAAGCATTTATAACGCCGATAGATCGCAATGATATTCTGACGTTATTAAATAATATTGAAAATGTTACCGACAGTATTGATGAGTTGTCAAATCACTTTTATATGATGAACATTACTAAGACCAATTCATACATTGATGAATTTATGCGGTTGCTGAATAATGCTACACAAGCTACGAAAGAGTTATTGGAGGAATTCACTGATTTCCAGCATCGACGTGCCGAAATAAATGAAGCCGTTATTCGCATTAATAAAAATGAGGAGGAGGGTGACGCCAACTATATCCAGGCCATTCGTTCTTTGTATGCCTCACAAAATGATCCGATTGATGTTATTCGGTTGCAAACTATATATGATTTATTTGAAAAATGTATAGACAATACGGAGGATGTGGCTGATACGATTGCAACGATTTTGATTTCGGTAGGTTAATAGGATTAATACGGCAGTCGTTTCAGGTGAGAAATTTTAACAAACCTTGAAAATTTTGTATCTTCTGCCGTTTTAGTTAAATTCATGATATTATATAGCAAGTCTATTATTACGAAGGATGCTTATGAAAAAACACGGTGCAAAAGACGAAGCGGTAAAGAAAGAATTCGATTCTGGTTTCAAAGGGGACAAGAGTGTGTCCGGCCGATCGTTGGGTGAATTTAATTCTGAACAAGGGAAGAACACTTACTTTAATGCACCTTCCGGTGTGATCGATACCGGCAATGGTTCTTCTGAGCATTCGAACAATTTTGTCGATTTCTCAAATGGAGCGGTCGGCGAAAAGTCAGAACAGTTTTATGCAAACGGCAGCTATTGTCCGTCCGGTGATGGTCACGCTAATCCAAGTCATTCGCTTGCTTTCGTGGGGCAAGTGCAACCGGGTGCTTATGCCGGACAACTGCAACCTGACGTTTACGCCGGGCAAGGACAGACTGGTGCTTATGTCGGACAAGGACAAGCGGACGTTTACTTGGGCCAAGTTCAACCAACTGTTTATCCCGGACAAGCACAAACTAGCGTTTATGCCGGACAAGGAGCGTTGAACGGTTATAAAAGCAAAAAAAGGCGTAGCAAATATTTTTGGCCACTTGCAGTGTTGATGATATTGGCTATTTTGGCTTTGCTTTTTTCGATAGGTTGGTTTTATGTTTTCGGTAAAGCAAGGACATCATTCAAAGCGTCAGATAAAACTGACCTAGGTGATCTTAAAAGTAACAATGTTTCAGATCGCGATGATGGAGGGCTTCCGACTGTCCCTTATGATAAAGATCTGACCAATATTTTGCTCATCGGTGTAGACAATCGCAAAGACGACAATAATTATAATACTAATTCCGATACGATGATGGTCCTTACCTTGGATCAACGCAATCATCTCATTAAACTTACTTCAATTCAACGGGATATGTTGGTTAAAATTCCCGGTAAGGCAGGCTTCCATAAACTTAATTCAGCCATGTTCGGCGGCCCGGAAACATTATTAAAAACTTTAAATTACAATTTGAAATTGGATTTGAACCAGTATATTATCATCAATTTACGAGGTGCTGAGCGAATTGTCGATATTATGGGAGGCGTTGATATTGACATACCAAATGATAAAGCTCTATTAAAATATTTAAATTCTGTTATTTGGGATACTAATAAGGAATTGGGCGGCGAGTGGGTTGCCCCAGTAGAAAAATCCGGGCATCAACTTTTAAACGGGCGTCAGGCAATCTGCTATGCTCGTTTGCGCAAACTTGACTCTGATTTTGTTCGTATGTCACGCCAGCATGAAGTCCTGAAGTCGCTGATGCGCCGTTTTATGGATGTTAATCCTTTTAAAAAGTTGCAGGTCATTCGTGAATCAATGGGTTTAATAACAACTAACTTATCTCAAACTGAGTTGATTGGTATTGGCACATCGGCTGTCAGCAAGATAAAAAATCCGCCTGAAACTTTAAAAGTACCTATGGAAGGCTATTTGGAGGAGCGTTATATTAACGGTATAAGTTATGTTGTGCCGAATTTGGCCGGTATGATTGAGCCGCTTCATAAGTTTATTTATGGTGAAGTGCATGGCGGTAATTATGTAATTGAAGAATATCGTAATGCGTCGCCTTCATACCCAGCCGTTTCTGCTAATTCACGTAACACATCCGACCGTGATGATGATAATTCTGATGACAAGTCGGGTGACGAGCGAAACGGACGTTTGGCACCGGCAGAAAATTCTGACCGCCGTTCTTCATCTTCCAATACCGGCCGCAGAGAAAGTGATTCGGATAACAGTGCTGCCGTGAATGACAAGGACAGTGATAATGCAAATAAAAAATTCGACAGATTGACTCGGCAAAATTCTGGTAACGGTACAGGTGGCGGTTCAAGTGGCAACAGTGATGCAAACGATTCCGGATCAGGGCATTCCGCCATCGACCCTCACAATTTTTTTAACCCTTAACCATTGATACGATCTTTAAACTATGATATTTGGCACATAGTACATCGCTTATTAAAGCAGTTTTAGCATACGCAAGTGGTATATTTCACGGCGGCATATTCTTCAGGAATACCGCCGTTTTGTATGCGCATGTATTTATTTTTCCGGAAATTTGCCGTTACTCTTTATTAACAATTGCGTCCTTGACATTCTTTGACAATTAACATATATTCTTATTAGCACTCCAAGCAATAGAGTGCCAAATAACGTTTGGAGGTACCGATATGAATATTAAACCTTTGGGTGACCGCGTTGTAATTAAAATGGTGGAAGCCGAAGAAAAAACTCATGGTGGTTTGATTTTAACCGGCAGTGCAAAAGAAAAGCCGCAAGTGGCAGAAGTAGTTGCTGTAGGCCCCGGAGGGGTTGTTGACGGTAAAGAAGTAGCCATGCAGGTTAAAGTAGGAGATCAGGTATTAACCAGTAAATACTCAGGCACAGAAGTCAAGGTAGACGGTCAAGAATACATAATAGTCAGACAGAATGACATTTTAGCAGTGGTTGAGTGAGGAGGATAATTATGGCAAAAGAAATTAAGTATAACGAAGAAGCCAGAAAAAAGTTGGAAGCCGGTGTCAATAAGCTTGCCGACACCGTTAAGATAACCCTCGGCCCTAAAGGTCGTAACGTTGTGTTGGATAAAAAATTCGGTTCACCGACCATTACCAATGACGGTGTAACTATTGCACGGGAAATTGAACTGGAAGACCCTTTTGAAAATATGGGTGCTCAGTTAGTTAAAGAAGTAGCGACCAAGACCAATGATGTTGCCGGTGATGGAACTACTACTGCCACATTGTTGGCCCAAGCCATTGTTCGTGAAGGCTTGCGCAACATCGCTGCTGGAGCCAATCCTATGGTTATTCGCCGCGGCATGAGCAAAGCTGTTGACTGCGCTGTTGAATCAATTAAAGAGATTTCTGTTCCGGTCAAAACTACAAAAGATATTGCTCGTGTGGCCTCTGTTTCCGCTGATGACACTCTTGTTGGTGACCTGGTTGCTGAGGCAATGGAGAAGGTTACGGCCGATGGTGTTATTACGGTTGAAGAATCCAAGACCATGCACACGGAATTGGAAGTTGTCGAAGGTATGCAGTTTGATCGCGGATATGTTTCCGCTTACATGTCAACCGATATGGACAAAATGGAAGCAGTACTCGATGATCCGCTAATTCTGATCACCGATCGCAAAATTAGTGCCATTCAAGACCTTTTGCCGTTACTGGAAAAAGTAGTGCAAACCGGTAAGAAGCTTTTGATCATCGCTGAAGATGTTGAGGGCGAGGCTTTGTCCACATTGATTGTAAACAAATTGCGTGGAACCTTAACTTGCGTAGCAGTTAAAGCACCTGGTTTCGGCGATCGTCGCAAGGAAATGCTGAAAGATATCGCTATTTTAACCGGTGGACAAGTTATAACGGAAGAGCTCGGACTTGAGTTGAAGGACACAGATGTTAGCCAGCTTGGAACCGCTCGTCAGGTAAAGGTCCAAAAGGAAAATACGATCATCGTTGACGGAGCCGGTGATGCCAAAGACATTCAGGCTCGGGTAAATTCGATAAAGGCTCAAATTGAAGACACCACTTCTGATTTTGACCGTGAAAAATTGCAGGAACGCTTGGCCAAATTAGCTGGCGGAGTTGCGGTTATCAAAGTAGGTGCGGCAACAGAAACCGAAATCAAAGAGAAAAAATTGCGCATTGAAGATGCTCTGGCTGCTACTCGCGCCGGTGTTGAAGAAGGCATGGTTGCAGGCGGCGGAACGGCTTATTTGAACATTTTGCCGAAGGTATGTGAATTGCTCAAAGACGCTACAGGAGATCAAAAGACAGGTATCAACATTATCATCCGTGCTTTGGAAGAACCTGTACGCCAGATAGCGATCAACGCAGGCTTGGATGGCAGCGTAATTTGTGAAGGTGTTAAACATCAACCGGTAGGTGTTGGGTATGATGTAATGAGCGAATCTTATGTAAACATGATTGAACACGGTATTGTTGATCCGGCAAAGGTTACACGTTCCGCCTTGCAGAACGCAGCTTCAATTGCCGCAACCTTATTGACAACTGAAGCCGTTGTCGCTGAATTGCCGAGCAAGGAACCTCCGATGCCGGCGGCCGGTGGTATGGGCGGAATGGGCGGCATGTATTAACGAACCCAGATAAGACTGTCTCGTATGGTTGACCGCAAACTGGTTTAAAGTTGTTTTACGTCTACCATAGTGAGACGGTTAACAGTTGATGACTCTAATGTGTAGTTCATCGACTGAGCTACGGCAAACACAGCAGGTGCCGGATGACCGGTCACCGCGCGAATTTGAAATCCGGTCTCTTCTCTGTAGAGACCGGATTTTTTTACCGCTTACTTGGTAACGATTTTCTTGGAGGCAGGTATGGAAAGCTTGGCTTATAAATTTAAAATTAGAGATTACGAGGTCGATTTTGAGGGCAAAGTACCGGTACATATTTTATTTCGGCATTGGCAGGAGGCGGCTTTAAATGCTACGCCATCTTTCCAAACAGTTCTAGGCGAGAAAGCCGCAAATTTAATTTGGATGTTAGATAATTGCCAATTCGAATATTATAGGCCGATTACTAAAGGAATGAATGTTATTAACTGTACAGCAGTCATAAAGTCAGTAGGCCCATATATATTTCGTAGCTACACCGCTTACGATGCCGATTCGCAAACGCTTCTCGCAACTGGTCTGGGCAAGTGGTATATAGTTGATGCAGGTGATAGAAAAATATATCGATCTGTTGACAAAATTTTTCAAAGCATAAATCATCATGAAAATTCCGCTATGGCCGTGGCTAATACAACTGTATATAAACCGATTGTACCGGTTGATTTGCCTGACTGCAAACATTGGCCAATACCAGAAAGTACGCCTGTAATTACGGCTTTAAAGCAAGCTGAATTCAGTGATTTGGACCGAAATGGCCATGTAAATAATGCCAATTACTGGCGATTTATTTCAGATGCTTTGGTTTCAGCTGCGGGAGAGACCGGTTCGATAAAACAAGGTTCAATTTGTTTTCGACGAGAAATAACTTTGGGAGAACGGTTTAGACTTAACTTCTATAGTTATGATACAATTAACAGAGATGCTGTTGACCATAAGCGTGTCGGGCGCGATTCGCCGACGAATGACGGCAAGTCATTTTTTGTCTGTGGCAAAACTGACAGCCAAAGCAATGAATCCGATGCTAATTTTAAAGCATTCATTTCCTTGGCGCATAATTGGTAATTGGTAGCAGCATGACTATACTAGCCGTATCGAAAGGCTTTCAAGCAGGATTCAACGAAATATTGCGGGCGGATAGTGTGGATGATAATTAATCGACAGCTTTGAATTAATGGTAACGAGGCGATATGTCACGATCACATAGATGGATTTTGCTTTTTATTTTTATGGCTGTGTCGGGTATAGCGATGACAGGCGGAATTGTTGCGTATAACAATATCTTTTCTGCGGAAACGGCTGTTTTTAATTCTGGCGGAGATCGGCTCAATTCCAACAAAAGTAGCAATAACGAGCGAGGAGGGGCTGCACGTATCTTCACTTTCACCAAGGCTGATATAAGTAGAATTGTACTCTATAGTGGCGGCAAAATGAGTTTAGATATAACCCCCAATACACTCGACTTATCCACTTGGGATCTTAACGGCGATCGCCTCCTTCAAGTCGACCAAAAAAAATTAAATAGATATATTGAAGAATTGCTTAATATTAGCTTTTCAGCTAAACAGAGTGCTAACAATTATACTTTAAAAGAACTTGGGTTGGACTATCCTCGCTATGAATTGAGGTTTACTCTACATAACGGTGATGTGCATTCATTAAGCGTGGGCGGTCGGCTTCCGGGAACCACGGCAAGTTATGGTATTATTGATTACAATATCCGTAGTCTAGGGGTGCTGCGCGATCAATTGACTTTGTTGCAGCAAAATAACCGGAATTTTTTTGTCGATAATATTTTCAATATCGAACAAGCTGGAGTGACCGATTTTTATTACTTCAATAGCCAAAGACCGTTGAAACTTTATTTTGTAAAGAACGGTGCAAACTGGGAGCTTAATCGCCCCTATGTCAGGCCTGCGCATCCGGCAGAATTTCAGGCTCTTTTGACCAATCTTTTGCATTTAAACGCCTTAGCTTATATTGATGCCGGAGATATGAAATATTTAAATCTTAATTCTACTGAACCACAGTACACCTTTGTCATAGGGCAGGGAAGCAAAAAAAATAAATTGGAGATCTATACGGATAAGTTGGGAAACTATTACGGGCGAATCGACGATAAAGAATTCATGTGTGTTTTACCAGAAAGTCTTAATGTTTTAATCAACAAACCGGTTAATTTCTTTCTGACATCTTTATTTGATCTGCCGGATTTTGACGAAGTCGGCACAATTCAAGTTGATTATGGCGGTAAAAGTGTTGTTTTTCACAAGAAAGGCAATAGCTGGCGACGAGGAGAGTCTCCACCGGATGAAAATATGCAATCAGCCCTCAAAGTTTGGTATAATAATTTGGCTCAGACTACCATTATATCCACTGCCGACCGTCCGCAAGATACAATCAGCTCTTATTCTTGCTATATACAAACTGATCGTGGCAAAAGTAAAATCTTAGAATGGCATAAGATTAATTCAGAAGCAGCATTGTTATGGATAGACGGTAAAGATACGGGCGTGGTTACTAAATTGCCACCTTGGCCTGCCAAATTACAACTTGATTAGTTATAATCAATTCGAGTTGGCAGATGTTACGACGATTATAAAGGAACAGTTATGGCTTTAACCGTAAAAAAATCTACAATCAAGCGTAGACGGCACTCTCGTTCAGGCTTTCTAACCTTGGTCATGTTAGTGATAATTCTATTTTTGATGGTGGCGGTTATTTTACTTCAATTCCCTTTTTTTGCAAATAAAGGAAGGCCGCGTATCGACAAAGAGCAGATCTCCGGCATTGAAGCTTTCCCGCTAGATGCGGTGAATGCCAAGAATACCTATGCTTTGCCTGGTAATCAGGTGATGAAAGTGAGTGATGGTCAGATTCAGTTGACCAACTTGCAAGGTGAGGTTGAACTGTCGCTTGACGGTAATATAACTGACCCTAAATTATTGATCCGAGACAATATGTTTTTGTTGGTCGAACAAAACGGTTTCCATTATTATTTGTTTAAGGATGCGGAACTGGTGTATAGTGGGAAAACAGATCATCCTATTATTTCGTACAATTTTGCCCCTGACGGGCATGCTGCTTTAGTAATGGAAGCAGAAGGGACGAAAGGGTTGGTTTCGGTGCTTGACCCTAAAGGTGAGTTGTTGTTCACACTTACAGTTCAAGATAACAAGGATTCAGGTTTTGTGCTGTCCACCGCCTTTTCCTACGACTGTAAAAGTCTTTATGTGAGTATGATAAATGTAGCCGGTGCTGTCCAAGAGCCTATCATTAACGCTTACAGCTTGGAAAACCAAAATTTGGCTAAAATTATTGCTCAGTATAAACCGAGCGTGAAGTCGCCGCTACCTTTAATTTATTCATTTGATGATGGCAACACTGTCTTTGCTGGAGCGGAAGCGATGGTCTTATTGCGTTCGAGCGAATTGTCACAACCAGGTAAATTGAACGGCTTTACCCATGGCGGAAAAATGAAGGATGCTTTTTTCTTTATCGGGTCAAGCAATGCCGCCGGGCCTTATTATTTTAATGTGGTAAAGAATTTGGCGAAGTTTCCAGGTAAGACGGAAAATGGTTATCAGCTGCCGGATATCCCACGTGAAGTTCAGTCTAACGGAAATTACGTTGCAGTGCTGGTTGGGGATGATATGTATCGTTTTTCAGCTGGGTCGCCAAATACGCCGGCGGTCTTTGCGATGCAAGGTAAGGTGCAGCATTTTGCGGTGGACAGTCATGGCAATATTTTATGTGTTTGTTCGGACGGCGTACGTAAAATTATCAATTAGTTCAATATGAAAGATATGAAATTGAAATTTGATGTGATTATTGTTGGTGGTGGGGCTGCCGGTTTTACAACGGCCCTTAGCATTATTCGGCCTGATCTTTGGCCGGCTCATTTTCCTCGTTCTGTTTATTCTAGTAATAATTTGCGTCCGTTGCGAATTTTGCTGATTGAAGCTCAATCTGATTTGCTGCGCAAGCTCGCAGCAACGGGTAATGGCCGTTGTAATTTGGGAAATTTGCATGTAACTGCTGCTGATTATCCGACTTTTACTGTGGTGGACGGTTGCAAGGTGGACGGTTGCAAGCCGGATGATTTAACCAAAGATTTGCCGGTGCAAGCTCTTAATTTCTGGTCACCGCGTGACACTGTTAACTGGTTTTTGAATATGGGGCTGGCTTTAACTGCTGAAGAAGGAAGGTTGTACCCTTATACTAAACGGGCGGCTTCGGTGCGTGATGTAATGCTCAATTGTTTTTGGTCAAGTCAGCGAGATAACACCTGGCAAAATACTTGTGAAGTATATTGTGACACCGCGGTTAAGTCTGTTTCTTATGATGGCAATAAATTTAAATTGTTACTCAGCTCCGATCGATGTGTTATCACCGATAAACTGGTTTTGGCTGCTGGGGGTGAAGTTCAACCTTCAGGCAAACATTTTGCCGGTTCTGGACTGGCGTTGGCTGAAAGTTTGGGGTTGGTGCTAGATCAGCCTCGACCGGCATTGGTGCCTTTGCAATTAAAGCACCCACTCAAACGTGTGGCGGGACTTCGCTGCCATGGAAAATTGACCGTCAGACGTCTTAATCGCACCGATATCGCCGGGGCAGACGGTATTGATTTATTCAGTGACCAAGGTGAAATTCTCTTTACCGATTACGGGCTGTCTGGTATACCGGCCTTATCCTGTGCGGCGGCCCTTGGCGTGCCGGCTGGGCCAGAGTCAGTTACTGTGGCGAGTGATTCGGTCGGGAAAAAAGGAGGAAAATCTTTGCTGGAGGAAGTGGCTATTTTGGATTTTTTCCCGGAATGGTCAGAGATGAAATTATCAGCTCAGCTGGTATATAACGCATCCGTTCATGCAAAATCTACATTTTCAGCTGACGTCGACTATTATCAAGCAAACTGCCAAACCGATTATCGTTCCAAGGAAAGTTCAGCCTCGCGTGCCGATATTAAGCAGCGATTATCGGAACTATCTCATTATGATCAAATATATTTTACGGAAAATGAATATCAAGCAGCATGCAGTGGACTATTGGATTTGAACTTGAGTAAAGAAATATGGTATAGGCTGAACAATTTTGCCAAGCCTAAGTCGTCTGATAAACATTTAACAGGCCAGAATTACCAATACAAACACAGGGGCGATTTTTGCGGCGTGGCTGTGGAAAACTATAAGCCTTCGACTTTAGGCCGAGAATACCGGCAGTCCATTGGTGGCGAACCAGTAATAAGTGTGGCAGAACTTTCATCCACTCTCAAGCATTTCGTAATGATGTTAGCCGGTACCAAAGATTATAGCAATGCTCAAACTAATGCAGGGGGTCTTAAATTAAAACAGTTTAAGACGAATTTTGAAGCAAGGAACATACCAGGTTTATATGCCGTAGGTGAAATTTTATCTGTGACCGGGGTGTGTGGAGGGTATAATTTACATTGGGCTTGGGCAAGCGGCAGCCGAGCGGGACTTGATTTGCTCAGACGATTAAGCGAAGGAAACGCTAGGTCAATTACCTGATTGGCAAGCTCAGCTAGATTACTTAGAATAAAAATAATATTTATTTGCTTATATTAATTGAGGTAATTAATGTTTATTGTAGAAGGCAAGTTGCCGCCTGATTATACTTCTGACGATGTTGAAAACATGATTCGCGATGAAGCACCGCGAGCAGTTAGACGCATGCTTTCAGCTGGTTTCAGCTGGCGATATAAGCGACTTAGTTTAGATGCACGTACCGGAAGACCGTTGCACTATGCGTTACAAGTGGAGGTGTATCTAAAAAATGAGCAATTGCCGCCGAAAAATGTCATTGAATGGCCAACTAAATTTCCTGCGGTTGGAAAGTTAGTTGGGAACTCTGAATCAGGCGCAAAGCAAAGCAATACAAGTATGGAACATCCGATTGTCGTAGGCTTAGGGCCGGCCGGAATATTTGCCGCACTTTACTTGGCGCGAGCTGGATTTAAGCCGATAGTAATTGAACAGGGTAAACCGGCTTACGACCGTTTAGATGATGTGCATGAGTTTTGGCAAACTGGTCACCTGAATCCTTTCAGCAATGTTCAGTTTGGCGAAGGTGGGGCTGGTACGTTCTCAGACGGTAAACTGCATACAGGTATAAAAAGTCCTTGGATAAAAACCGTTTTACAGACTTTTGTGGCTGCCGGTGCCGATGATGAAATCCTTTATTCCTCTCATCCTCACATTGGTACTGATCGTTTACCTGAGGTTATTACTAATGTACGAAAGATGATCGAAACTATGGGCGGAGAAGTGCGCTTCAACGCAGTTTTTGAACGTTTAATTGTTGAAGACAACCGTGTTTGCGGCATAATATATCATGATGCAATAACTGGGAGGCAGACTCATCTTGCCGGAAGTGAGGTTGTTTTGGCAATTGGCCACAGCAGCCGTGAGACATACTTCAATTTAGCTGAGCAAAATGTTCCTATGCAAGCCAAGCCGATGGCGATTGGTGTTCGTATTGAACATCCCCAAGAATTAATCGATTTTAGCCAATACAAAAGTAACTACGAAAAATATAAAGATGTTTTGCCTCCTTCGCCATATAAGCTTACCTGCCGGGTGCCGAATGGAAGGGCGGTTTATAGTTTTTGTATGTGTCCAGGTGGAGAAGTAATTGCCGCTGCTTCACAATCAGGTGAAGTGGTTACTAATGGAATGAGCAATTCAAGGCGGGATGGTTACTATGCCAACAGCGCCTTGCTCGTCAATGTAACTCCTACTGATTATCAATCCTTTGTGGAAGAACACGGTGAAAATATTTCCGATGCGGTATTGAAAAAATGGGCTGAACGGGTTAAGTGCTATCCTGAGCTAGCCGGCATCTTTATGCAGGAGTATTTGGAGCATGCCTGCTTTGAGCGGGGAGGGCGTACTTATGCCGCCCCGGTTATGTTGCTTAAAGATTTTATGCCAAAAAATCTGAAACTATCTTTAAGCAAAAAAACTTTTGAAGATCAAGGTGAAACCTATCGCCCCGGGGTAAAATACGTTGACTTTATTAGCATATTACCTAAATACATCATTACAACATTACAATATGGTATCACTTCATTCGCACAAAAAATACTTAACTTTGATTATCCATTGGCAAGACTGTACGCGGTAGAATCTCGCAGTTCATCACCGGTACGACTTAATCGCGACGAAAACAGGGAAAGTTCACTTGCTGGATTATATCCGGTAGGTGAAGGAGCAGGGTATGCCGGTGGTATTACTTCAGCAGCAGTAGATGGATTGCGCTCGGCTGAAGAAATAGTTCGTCGCAAAAATGAGGGCAAAAGGGGATAATATGAACCTGTTAAACAAGTTTAAAATTAAAAATGATGCTAAAGCGAAAACGCTTTATGATAAGAACTACGAGCAACACGATAAATCTCTTCTTTATCGCAGTGTTAGAATGGTTCTGCCCCTACTGTTGGATGCTTTGCTGCTAAACTTAGCCTTTGCGGCAGTAATCATTTTCTTCAAACTAAGTTTCGGCGAAGAATTTGGTGCTTTTTACAGCCTAAAATATTATTTCAGTACCTACATCCAATTTACTTGCACTGCCATCGTCATAAATATTCTGCTCGGCAGTTATCGTAACGGATGGGAAGTGGTGAACTTGCATTGCTTTTGCCGCTTGTTTTTTAACGTATTGATTTCATTCGGAGGATATTATTATTGCCGTAATATGATTTTGGCAATGCCGCTGTCGAAGGCTTTTGCAGTCGGACAGGCAGTTCTTACTTTGATACTTTGGCTGCTATTCAGACATCTTGTCTATAGAATCAGGAATTGGTTACCGCGTTTTACCGATAGTCGTCTTTTACTGGCGAAACGTACTTTGATTGTAGGTGCCGGGGTTGCCGGTGAAAGTATAGCCAAAATTTTATTTAATGATCCGACTAATCGAGGTAATCCGATAATTTTTGTTGATGATGACAATGGCAAAATCGGCCGGCGAGTGGCTGGGATAAAGGTTGCCGGGGGAAGGGAAGATATTCCACGTCTGGCCAAAATATACGGGATTGAAAGAATAATCATCGCTATACCATTTATTTGCGAGTCGGCTTTGCGTGAAATTTTGGCCTATTGTCGGCAAAGTGACTGCGAAATTATAAAATCAAATTTCGGCGATTTGGCCGAGATAAGACGGCAGGCCATGACCTCTTTGCATGATGATGATACGGCTGATATGAAAGGCGGCCTGGATTCGCATACTGGGACCGGCGAACAACTGAACTATGATAGTTTTGCCGAATTACTGGCTGACGCTGAAAAACGTCCTGAGCTAATTGCAGCGAATCAAGTCCAAGACTTAGGCTCTTATCGTTGCCTTGGTGATATTTTATCAACAAAACCTATAAAAAAATCTATTAAACAAAATTCCTTCGACAGTGCGATGAAAGGTGGCATTTTAACCGAAACTATCATGCGTAAGCCTATACCGTATAATCAAAATAGTTTATATAATCAATATGTAGGTAAAACCGTGTGTATAGCCGGTTGTGGTACAATTGGCCAAGCTTTACTGAATGAACTGGTTAATTTGGAACCAGCCTGTATTATTTTGATGGACAACTCAATGATGACCTTGGCCAATCTTAGGCCTTTGCTTTCTTCCTGCTCACCCAAAATTAAAACGGTTTTGGTGCTTGGTGATGTGAGTAGTCCTGAACATCTGCAGCAAGAATTGTCGGATTATACGATTGATTACTATTTCAATTGTGTTGACTACGGCAGCTTTCAACCGCCCCTGATGATGATAAGCAGTTATGAACGTAATTATATCGGTGCAGCCGCCGCTTTAGCCGCATATGCTGCTAGGCATCAGCATACCACGCGTGGCTTTGTCCAAGTCGGTACCGAACTTTTGCCAGTTCTTAATGCAACGGTAGAAAGGTTGCTGAAAGATATTTTGGCGGCCAATGATATTCCTTATACAACAGTTGCCGTAGGGCGGGTTTTGCGACGAAATGGTAATTCTATGATGCGAGTTAATTTGACTAGGTCGCAGCAAGATCTACAATACTGGCAAGGAAAGCAAGAGCAGGGGACAAAATCTGGCAATACTGCAGGAGAGATAGCTACTCTTTTGCTCCTTTCGATGAACTATGTCAAGTTGAATCATAGCCTGGAGATTAACTGGCCGCCTGAAACAGGTTCTGAAACAGGTTCTGAAACAGGTTTAAACAAGAGTAACCGTGCAGGCTCGGCAAGTTTAACAGAGCTGGACGAAAGTCCATCCGAGGAAATTAACATCTCTTTGCAACCAGGCCTGCGCCCAAGAGCAAATTTTCACAAAATATATGATAATATTTTTATGTAACAAATGTTTTTACAACGGCAGTATGCTTTATTCAAGTCTCTAAATTGTGATAGGCAAATTATGAGTGTAATTCATAAAAAATTTTTCTGTATGCGCTATGTTATAGCCGGTTGTTTGGTTGTTCTTATGATAGCGGCATCTTTATACCATAAAACTCTTGGGCAGCTGATCCGGGGCGAAGAAGATGCTAACTTATATCGTACCTATGATCAACGCATAATTATTGGAACTGATGGAACGGCAGCGATAGTGACTGCAGCAGGGAAAACCGTCTATCTTCCCACTGATGCCACAGCTTTTGCTCCAAGGCAAGGTGAATTTATTGCGGAATTGAATCGCCCTGCCCAAACTTTAAGCCTTATCAAGATAAAAAACGGTGAAAAAACGCTTTTGGCCTCTCACGTATCGCATGCGATTTGGAGTTCAGATGGAGAGTACTTGTATTATTTTAAAGAAACGGCCAATGATGGCCGCGTTGTGTACGGATCATATTACGTTTACGACACGACGGCCAAGCGAAGCTATTTGGCTGCATCCTACGTTGAACGCGACAGTTTTATAATTTCTAGTCTAGGCAAATACTTTGCTTGTGTAAAGAAAAGTGACGAGGGCAGTTTTTCGGTGATTTTGCAAGACATTAGAGGTAAAGTGCTGTTTAGCCATGCAGGAAGAGTTCGCCAATTGCCGCTGTCGATAAGCGAAGATGGCCGGCTTCTGCTATTGTTAAATCCAACAAGCCCTGCAGGTAACAATAACTTACAAATTGAGTTTTGTAAGACAGGTGGACAAGACAGCGAAAGCAATTATGAAAAGCGCAAAATTTTGACTATCGCATTAGCCGCTAAGGAATTGCGCAAGCTTGAGGTTTCAAGCAATCTTTCTGGCAATGAATACATATTAAAGAGCGATGCGGAAATTTGGGCATATGGTGCCAATAAACTGGTGCGCTTGAGCGACAGGCCAGATAGCAGTCTGCTTCAAACAACGGAAAATATCATTTATTCGCATCATTATGAGTATGGGTCTGTAACCTTCGATCTTAATGTATATAAAAATAAAAGTTTGTTTCCTTTGCTTATGCAACAAAATGATGATTTATTGTATTACAGAAAATCGGGCGAGCAGGCTTTCGTTGAGCAACTCAGGCCGTGGGCTAAAGCGGAAAGTGATGCGATGAACAGGAAAGAAAATACTGATATTGCATCAGATCGAGGTCTGCTTGTCGGAGAATACGGATTTTTGTTTTATGACTGTGGTGAGGGTGGGAAAGACAAGACCGGAATTTATTATGCTGACTATTCGAGTAAAGCTCGTCATCCAGTCATAATCGGCCATAAAATAGCGGAGTGGGGCTTCCGTTTAATTAACAATACCGGCAGTAAGCTGTTGGCACATGACGGTAGCAAAGGAGAAAAGCGGTTGCCTGATGGAGCAGCCGGATTGGGCTATGCGCGCACACTTGACAATGAGTTCTATATCTTTTACTACCGAAATGGTGCTTTTCACCGTCCTATATCACTTGGAAAAAAGATCAAGCAAGGAAACGGCGACTTTTCTTTTACGGCTGACGGCAGAAAACTGCTTTATCTGAGTGAAAACAATTTACTTAAGGAAGTTAGTTTGCCGGAAGTGGGAAATGAAGAAAAGGAGCTAAATTCAGCAGTGCACAACTTCCCGGAACGCACATTGGCGCAGGATATTGCTCAGTTTGTATCTATTAATGCCGGTAAGGAATTATTCATAACGGCTTGCCTGCCTGTAACAACGCCGACGGAAAGCTCTAACAAAGCGTTCATCGACAAAAAAACAACAGCCACAAGTCGGACCTTGGCTGAGACAAATGTTGGCACCACGCGTATTCAGCTGATTGAAGCCGGAAAGACCACTGAGATACTACCTTCAGTTTATTTCCCACTTAATATGTTCCATTTTAGGTGGATTACATCTTAATTCGCCTTACGCCTCAATATTAGTTGAACTTCGCCCAAATGAAGTCGGAATCATAATTTTTACTGCTTGGTGATGAATTTTTACTGCGACATCGGTGAATTGACCGCCGTATTCACCGTCAATGGTCCAAGGAATTTTCTGCTCAGAGCGAAAGTGAAAAGAAGAACCGTGCAAAAAAATGGCATCATCGTTGCCATTAGGTATGTTAACCAAAATTTTGGCCATCGTTGCTGTTCGCATGAATTGCCATGACGGATCGCGAATTAGCAATAACTCAAATTCCCCGTCAGCAATGTTTACTTGTCGATCGGAAAGTTTGAGCAACCCACCAATTGAACGACTATTGCTGAGCGCCATGAACAGAAACCGTCCATTGATTTCAACTCCATCGACGGTTACGGAAAAGTCATAGGATGTCAGATTGGACAACCCCTTTATACCTTCGATTATGTAAGCCAAGTGCCCCAACTTTTTCTTCAGCTCTGTGGGAGTAGTGTAAGAAATATCACTGAAGGCTCCGAATGAGGCGACATAGGTAAAATAACGTTCGCCAAGTTGTCCTATATCTATGGCTAAAGGCTTGGCTGTTGCCAACTGTTGAACCGCTTTGGTCGGATTTAGCGATATCTTTAAAGTGCGGGCGTAGTCGCAAGTTGTACCAGCAGGTATAATAGCGAGAGGGACTCGAAATTCCGGTGGTAAACTCATCAAAGCATTGATAACTATATTAACTGTACCATCGCCTCCCAAAGCGATAATCAAATCAAAATCCGGAAGCATCAGCGGCAGAGCGGTGCGTAAATCGGCTGCTGATTGCGGAGGCATCAAAGTTACAATATATGGCAATTCAGCAAGACTTTTAATTACGGCTCCCAAGGCAAACGTATTTCCGCCTTTGCCTGATTTATAGTTGATTATAAGTAAAGCACGTTTCCTTCGGTCAGTTTTTGAAAAAAGTTTACCCATGGTATTCCTCGTTAATAAATGTAAGCTAAGTTTCGGTAAATTCAGCATTTGACGATATTGCTTAATTCCCTGAACTGGCGGAATTTCCTGAATCGCCTGAACAGCCTAGCTGCCTGAATCGCCTGAATTGCCTGAACTCCTGCTTTGCACGGTTGACATTTTTTGCTGAAGGGAGGCGGACTCGCTTGAGCCGATTAATAACTCATCTAACTGACTTAACTCTGGGTAAGTTAAATATCGCCAAGCTCCGACGGGCATTTTGCCCAAAGTTATATTCATGATCCGGCGACGTTCCAATTTTACTACCTTATAGCCGCAATATTCACACATGCGACGGATTTGACGATTTAACCCCTGGGTCAAGATGATTGTCATAGTTGTCGGATTGAGCAGCTTGATGCGGCAGGGAAGCGTTACAACCCCTAAAATTGGTACGCCGGTACGCATAGTTTGCAAAGCTGCCTCAGTGAGCGGCTTGTCAACTTCTACGCGGTATTCTTTTTCATGGTGGTTGTGTGCCCGCAATATTCGGTTGACAATACTACCGTCGTTGGTGAGCAAAAGCAAGCCACTTGAAGCTTTATCAAGCCTTCCGATCGGGAAAATACGGATAGGGAAATTCATGTATTCAGTTATGTTTTCCGGTTCACGCGAATCGGTAGTACAGACAATACCCTTCGGCTTATTCAAGGCAATATAAACACGTTGGGGATAATTGGACGTCGCCTGATTGTCATCTTTTGAAGTTAAGCGGGGAGGAGATGCTTTACCGTAAGGCGCATAAGGTAAAGGCGCGCATTCAACTTTTAATGGACGACCGTCAAGTTCAATTCTATCTGACTGTGGATCAACCATTTCCCCCAAACCGGCAGTTTCCCCGTTGATTGTTATCCTGCCGTCAGCCAATAGTTCATCTGCTGCTCGTCGAGAAGCGATGCCTAAACCGGCAATATATTTATTAATTCTAATTTTTGCTGCCATTATTTCTATCTCATTTTCAATTTCGTAAGATCGGCCTGATTTTTCCGTACTCGTTAGTCCATTAAGGTCATTCAGCATTGTTTGCTTCGTCAGATGATGTATGGCTGGACAAGTCGGCACCAATTTTATTTGCCGCTCCGCCAGAGCCAGACAATGGTTTGTCGATCGGACAAGCATCTTGGTTGTTATAGACGGCAACTGAGATGTAGAAAGCCGCTCCATGCCCCAACTCGCTTTCGACCCACACTTTTTCTCCGGTTTTTTCTGTTATTTCTTTGACAATAGAAAGCCCCAAACCTGTACCTATGGAACCGTGCGATTTATCGGCCTTGTAAAAACGTTCAAAAACATGTGCTTTGTCTTCAGCTGCGATACCTTTGCCAGTATCTTGTACAACAATTATTATGCGATCATCTTTGAGGGCTGCTCGCAAAATAATGTCTCCGCCGGGAGGCGTAAACTTGCTGGCATTATCCAAAAATACGTAGATTATCTGTTCGATACGATCTGGGTTAACATATGCTAAAGGCAGATTGCAGTTAGGCAATTCTAAGGCAAAGTTAATTTGCTTTTCTTTGGCTACAGATGAAAATTTGGCATACAGATTTTCAAGCAAAGTTTGCAACTGACAAGGCTCTAGCTCGATAACTGCTTTGCCAGATTGCAAACGTGAAAGCTCAAGCATATCGTCAATCAACCGCGCCATCCGCAATACTTCGTCATAAATAATGTGGTAATAGCGTTGCAAACGGTCTGGATCCTTGATTAGACCATCGATAATCGGTTCAACCATACAACGAATAGCTGTAAGGGGAGTTTTCAATTCGTGAGAAACGTTTGAAACATAGTCCCGCCGTGTTTGCTCTAACTGTTGTTCTTTGGTGACATCACGGAATAGACCTACTACTCCTTGGAAAGTTTTGTCTGCACTATGCAGGAGCAGCAATTGCCCGAACAACAACAGTTCACCGACTGAAATTGTAATGTATTGAGTTGTTCCGGTCGCTACAGCTTCATTGATTGCTTCCCGAATATCTTCTACCGGTAAATCGTTGATAGAACTGCCGAGTTCCAGGTTCTGACATTCTGAAAAATATTCTCGAAAGACAGGGTTCAAATGCGCTAAATGCAATTTGGCAGTGTAGGCTATGATTCCCTCATTCAACCCGTTAAGTATTTGCTGCAGGCGATTGGATTCGGCTTCCAAGTCGGCGATGTTTAATTGCAAATGATCGGCCATCTGGTTGATTGATGTGGCCAGCTCGCCAAATTCCGCCTGACTGTTAATTTCTGCTCGTTTTGACAGATCACCGTCAGAAATTCCTTTGGCCACATCTCTTATCTGCAACAGAGGGCGGACAATCAAAGTTATATAGTAATAAGCTGGAAACGCCATCATGCTTAAGGTAAGTAAAAACGAGGCCAAAAAAGATATTATAATTGGTGATGATGATGTTTGATAATCATCCATGGAGCGAAATGCATATATACCGCCTAAAACCTCTTCCGGGCGGTCATCTTTGGTGATTGATAAAATTGGTACCCCGACACAAATTACGGTGTCGCCGTTATTTTCTTTGCCGAGTTTAGTGGTGAAAATAACCTTTTGTTTAGCTTGAATTGAGTCAACGAATGTGCCGATATGATTATTCAACAAAGATAGATCCTCAGGTGACCATTTTGCGTTTGAGGGGCGGCGAGGCGTGCTCCAAGTGACGTCCTTGTTCATATCCATGGCAATACCTGTCTGCAACAGATCAGGTGCCGTGCGCAAAAAATGGTTGAATGCATCAGCTGAAATTGTGCCGTTCTCATATAATGCAGTTTCCCGGCCGACAACCTGAGCTTTTTGTGTCAACTCATTAATGATCGCACGATTGTGATAATGGCGGTTCATAAAGTTGTACCAGACCAAAATCAGGACAGCCGAAAATACAATCGCCATTATCAGAAGAATAAATGTGCGACTTAATACAAAACTTTTGCGAAAATCCGACAGTTTATACTTTCCCGACAGTCTCAAATTTGTAACCTAATCCGTATACGGTTGACAAAGCCCACTTGGCATTGTCAACATTTATTTTTTGACGAATACGCTTGACATGAGTATCGATTGTGCGTAAGTCACCTTCATAATTATATCCCCAAATTTTTTGCATAATATCCTCGCGACTTATGACTTTGCCGGGGTTGCTGGCCAACATATAAAGTATTTCAAATTCTTTAGGTGTGAACGGAACGACTTCACCTCGCACTTTAACTTGGTAGTTAAAGGGAGTGAGTTCTAGATCAGGCAGCTTTAAGCAGTCGGAACTGGTTACGGGGGTTTCAGTGATGCGGCGCAATACCGCCTTGATTCTGGCGACAACCTCCCGTACACTGAAAGGCTTGGTTATATAGTCGTCGGCACCTATTTCCAAACAAACAACTTTATCAATCTCTTCACTTTTAGCTGTAAGCATGATAATAGGGACATTACTCATACGTCTAATTTCACGACAAACGTCAACGCCGTTCATCTCAGGCATCATCATATCCAAAACTATAAGATCTGGATTGTCACTGTGAAAATGCTCAATCGCTTCACTGCCATTATAAGCGGAACTATGCTTAAAACCTTCATTATCGAAATATAGTGACAAAGACTCATGAACAACCGGATCATCGTCACAGATAAGTATGTGTGGACCTTTTGCCATGTTGACCTCCGTAAATTATCTTAAAATACGCTTAACATTATATCAAATTATCGGCGAAATTTCACAAAAATAATTCGGTTAATTTTTATTGTGGCTAAGTGTGCTATAATAAAGTGCAACAATCGAACAAATGATTTGTAATATTACGATGCCTTCTACGAAAGCCGAATATTTGAAGTGCGATTGTAGCACATTATTTACTGTGTGTACGCTAAACACAAAAGCTGAATATGAAAAGAGGCCTGAAATTAACGGTAAACTTGCTGTTCATATCACTTTAGTAATTTAATAATTTTAGGAGGAAATTATGTCAGAATTAAGAGGTAATGCAATTTTCGGCCAATCCGGCGGACCCACTTCGGTCATCAATTCAAGCGCAGCCGGAGTTATTACGGAAGCGCTTAAACAAAAGGGTGTAATTGATAAAGTTTACGGGGCGGCCAACGGTATCGTAGGCATTTTGCACGAGAACTTTTTTGATATGGGGCAAGAAGACCCGGAAGAGTTGATGCTGCTTAAGACTACGCCTTCATCGGCACTTGGATCATGCCGTTACAAATTGGCTGATGCTGAAGTTGATGATACAGACTATAAACGTATACTTGAAGTTTTTAAGGCCTATAATATCCGTTACTTCTTTTATAACGGTGGCAACGATTCAATGGATACCTGCAACAAAATTTCCAAATATTTGCAAAAAGCCGGTTACGAATGCCGTGTTATGGGCGTACCTAAAACGATCGACAATGATTTGTTCGGCACGGATCATTGCCCGGGCTTTGCTTCTGCGGCAAAATACATTGCGACATCAATCATGGAAGTTTATCTGGACGCCCGTGTTTACGATATAGGAATGATTACTTTCATTGAAATAATGGGGCGCAATGCTGGCTGGCTTACGGCAGCTTCGGCTTTGGCTGGCTATAAGGGTTATGGGCCTGATCTGATTTATCTGCCAGAAGTTGATTTCGATTTGGAAAAGATGACTGAAGATGTTGAGCGCATTTATAAACAAACCGGCAAGGTTATTGTAGCGGTTTCGGAAGGCGTCAAAACTAAAGAAGGCAAATTTATTCCGGAATTGGTCGGTGAGGTAAAAGTTGATGCTTTCGGCCACAAACAAATGGGCGGTACCGCCAGCGTATTAGCCAACTACATTACGCAAAAAATCAACTGCAAAGTCAGAGCGATTGAATTGTCTTTGTTACAAAGATGCGCCGCTCATTGCGCTTCCAAGACTGACGTTGAAGAATCTTTCCTGTCTGGACAAACTGCCGTACAGGCGGCCGTTCGCGGCGAAACCGACAAAATGGTCGCGTTCAAACGGGCTGCAGGCAAAGAGTATAAATGTGAAATCGTCTTACTACCTTTAGACCAGGTAGCTAATACCGAAAAAAGGGTCCCGGCGGAGTGGATTACCCCGGCCGGTAATTATGTGACGGACGACTTTGTCAAATATGCTTTGCCGCTGATCGCCGGTGAATCATCATCACCTAAGGAAGACGGCTTACCGAGATTTGCTCGTCTGAAAAAAGTTTTGGCAACTAAGTAATGATAATTATAGGGTAGAGCTGGAGGAGCAGGCTCAAAGCAGTCGTGCCGTGTCGCGTTGATGAGTGTGAATGCACTTGGTGACGTTTTATTTCGTTCTTGAACTGAGTGCGGCGGTGAACTTGCTTTGAGCTTGCACTGTTTTACCGCTTCAAGTATAATTCAGTTCATAGATATGGGGATGCACCGGTTTCGACAGGGTGACAGACCCTGAGACAGCGGGTAGTGGATTCTCGTTGGCCACTTTAATAAACGAGAGTGCAATCTAATTGCAAACAAAAACTATTCTTACGCTGCTGCTTGATTTCAGCGCGTCATCGCTCCGTTAGATCTGCCTGACGGAAACTGCGGTGTCAACTGCAGACCTCACTTCCTAGAGGTTAAGGAAGGCAACCTGATTACCTAAGCTTTGCCGTAATCTTGTATTTATGAAGCTACCTAGCCGGAAATTTTGCTTCTTTAGAGATGGCCGGGGAATATTTTTGAAGAAGCTGCACCCGGAGAAGTTTCAGGCAATGGTGCTTTGGACAGGGGTTCGATTCCCCTCATCTCCACCAAGTAAAATAACCACTACACATGTAGTGGTTATTTTTGTATAAACGGCAATTTACATCTAAACCTGCCTCAACTCAACAAGGCTGGAATAATACAGCTCCGTATTAGCAGGAAAAGAGCGAAAATTAATATTATATCTAAGACAACGAAGATCCAATACTTGTCGATCCTATATTTGAACTCATCCATCTCGAATGAAGTGTGGATAAACTGAATAGTAGTACATGCACTGGCGAGTAGCACCACGCTGCTGATCGAGGGTGAAATGAAAGCGAGAATACAGGAAATTATACTGAATATGACCGTGGGGGTTTGAGTCGCGCCGAGCATAAACAGTATGTCCAAAAAATTGGAAGTGCCGCGCAAAAGAATGCTGATGACATGCCACAGAGCGGCCAATAACGCAAGAAGAATAAAATTAACTAGGAGCATTATCAGAAAAGTTTTGCCGGAAGGATAGGCGTCGGCAATGATTTTAATTGAGACAGAGTTAATAAAAAATTTTTTGAAAGTAAACATCCAAGCCAAGCTGTTAAAAATAAGCTGACCCAACATGATCAGGATAAGGCTTGGCAAACTCAGTGATCCTCTTTCGTAGATAAGACGAGTGGGATGAGGACTGAAAAAATGTCTGATAAGATTGAGCAACTCGTTTGGATTGAAGCGAACAGCTTGCAAAGTCGGTACAAAATTATTATTCATAATCCGTCTCCTTGTATTTCACCATATGGACTTATTGTAATCCTAAAGCTACAACTTTTATGAGCTTATTAAAACTCTGTTCATAAATTTTAACATGAGTTAGAGCAATAATGAACCCTGCTGTGATATGTTATACTATTAAAAGATGGCCAGAAGTGGATTTCATATTAGATGGCCAGAAGCGAATTTCAAATGGAAGTTCTAATTCTGGTTGCTAGCTGGAATGAAACCCCAGCCGATACTCATACCATTGACCTAAACCCTTGGTACAAAAACTTTGCTAATGAGGTATTATGCATAAATTTAACAATCTACTCGATATTTCTGATCCTGCATGTGCATCGGATTCTTCAGGTATCTCAGATGTTTTCGACGATATAAAAAAATCAGCCGCAGAGGGTGTGACAGGCGTATGTACTCCTAACGTGGACAATTCCATTCCATCTCAGGGATTCTGCCTTACGGGAAACAAAACGCTTCTGCGGCCATTGGCCAAGTGCGATCTTGCGGCTATAGAAACATTGCTGACAGATGAACCGACAATGAGAATGTACCTGCCGACATGCTGGCGAATATTTCGAAATGAACAAGCGACTGCACTTTTGCAAGACTGGCATGATAATTCAGAAAATTTTGTTTGGGTCATTGTTGAAAAACTTAGTCGGGAACCGGCCGGTGCGTTTAATTTATCTGAAGTTGATTGGCCACAGCGTCATTTGGATGTTGGCCTAGCAATCTTACCAAAATTTCGCCGACTCGGCTTGGGCTTGGAAGCTACAGGTATAATGATCAACTACTGCTTTAATCAGCTTAATATGCATCATCTTACCGCTCATATTATCGAGGACAATATTCCTTCACACCGCTTATTCCAAAACTGTGGATTCCGTTCGGAAGGTTCTTTGCGTGAACAGGTTTTCCGTGACGGTAAGTATCTGAATATGGACATACTTGGACTTTTGCGGTGCGATTTTATCAAAAACACTAAAGAAAATTTTAAAATTAAGGAGAACACTTGATGGACAGATGGATAGACTTTCAGTTATTGGATGCCGGAGGAGGCGAAAAGCTGGAAAAGTGGGGGCATTATATCCTGCAAAGACCTGATCCTCAAGCAATTTGGTACCGACCGGAATGGAAAACCGTTGATGCGACATACGTCCGCTCGCCTGAAGGCGGCGGCAGTTGGACGCAAAATCATGTGCCTCAAAGCTGGCTTATTAGATATCCTAGCCTATGTGGCGAGCTTAGGTTCAACATATCATTGATGGGGTTTAAACATACCGGCTTATTTCCTGAGCAATCAACTAACTGGGATTTCATGCAAAAGCTTATCGCTGAACGCAAAGAAAGAAATCCGGCGGCGCCGATAAGAATTTTAAATTTATTCGCCTACACTGGCGGAGCTACATTGGCCTGTGCAGCTGCCGGAGCCACTGAAGTCGTTCATGTTGATGCTTCTAAAAGAATTATCGGAATTGCCAAAAAAAATGTTGCTGACAGTAAGTTGACCGACAAATATATCCGCTTTATCGCGGAGGATGCCAACCGGTTTGTTGAGCGTGAGATACGGCGTGGGCGCGTTTACGACGGCATTGTTTTGGACCCTCCAGCCTATGGGCGCGGGCCAAACGGTGAGTTATGGCAATTTGAAACATCTATTGGCAGTCTAATAGATAATTGCGTGCGACTTTTAAGCAGACAAGCTATTTTCCTTGTTCTGAATAGTTATACTACCGGCCTAACCGCCGGCGCATTGCAAAGCATAATGAATCTTAGTGTTAAGGCGAAGTTCGGCGGCATAACAGAGGGAATAGAGCTGATTTTGCCGGCAAAACGACGAGATATATTTTTACCGTGCGGCTGTACTGGTAGGTGGCAACCATGCAACTGATCGAGCCTAAAGTTATTTACTGCGACAACCATCTTCTGGCTGTGTACAAACCGGCCGGCTATTTGTCACAAGCTGATGGAACGGCGGCTCCTGATATTTTGGCTTGGAGCAAAGCCTACGTGAAAAAGAAGTATGACAAGCCAGGTGACGTTTATTTGGGCCTTGTACACAGGCTTGACCGTCCGGTGGCTGGAGTGCTAGTCTTGGCCCGTACTTCCAAAGCGGCCGGACGCTTAGCGGAACAGATAAGAAGTCACAGTTGGCAAAAGATTTACTTGGCGATTTGCCATGACGAGCAAAGAACATTGGCTGCCGGCGAACGGTGGGAAGATTATATATTTAAAGATAAACGACTTAATTCCGCAGCAATCGTGGATCGCGGTCACCCAGAAGCCAAGTATGCGGCGTTAAACTATGAATGCATTCAACATTCCGGAGATTTAGCCTTGGTAAGAATAAAGCTCGAAACAGGCCGATCACATCAGATTAGAGTTCAATTCAAACATCATGGGCATCCGCTTTACGCCGATCGTCGATATGGAGTGAGTGGGGAACACGGCGATATTGCATTACTTGCTTTTCAACTCAGGCTATTACATCCCACCACTAAAGAAGAACTTATTTTTACTGCAGAATATCCTAAAGGAGAACCGTGGAAAAGATTCACGCCGTCTGTAGGTATTTTACAATAAACAGAACGAGGGAAAATTTATGCAAGGCCGGGATTTACTTTTAATAGACGGGAACAGTTTAATTAATCGGGCGTATTACGGAGGCACAGAATTAAACCTAGCAGATGGTACACCTATTGGGGCTGTTTATACTTTTTTTAACATTGTCTTGCGTTATGCCAAAGAATTACACATAACTCATCTGGCGGTGGCCTTTGACTTACCTGAGCCGACTTTTCGTCATAAATTGTTTCATTCCTACAAAAGCGGACGCAAACCGATGAGTGATGACTTGGCGACCCAATTCACCTTCTTAAAGATGATTTTGCCGGAGCTGGGTTGGGCCTGCTACAGTTTGGCCGGTTATGAAGCTGACGATATTTTGGGCACGTTGGCCAAACAGAGTTGTTCGGAAATGGAGCATGTGTATATTTTGTCCGGTGATCGGGATACGTTGCAGCTTGTTGATAGCAACATAAGTGTAATTTATCCTGGCCGTCACAGTGCAGTAACTTTTTATACCCCGGCTAGGCTGCAGGAAGATTTCGGCTGTACTCCGAAAAGTTTCATTACTTACAAAGCTTTGCTGGGTGATACTTCCGATGCTGTTCCTGGAGTGCCAGGCATTGGCAAAGTCAGTGCCAGCAAAATCGTCGGTCAGTTTTCATCCTTAGATGAAATATATGAAAATTTGTCGGCTTTTTCGCCTAAAGTGCAGGCAAAATTAGTTGAAGGTCGAAATACTGCCTATCAGGCTTTAGCACTAGTTACTATTAATTGCGCAATTCCGTTGAAATGGGCGTTGGCCGATCTTTCGCTTGCCGGTAGCCATGATAAGTGGCGAGAAGTTATAAAAAAATACTCGTTTAATTCATTGCTCGAAAAAATGAATGTCCTTTATTCAGCAGCTCAGGTAGAAACTGATAAGAAGGAAACGGCCTTAGCTGATAGCGATACTATTGCTGATGAGAAGATTGGCGCGACAGAGAAAAATTCATTGCCGAATGAAAGCGGCACTCAGGAAACGAGTACACCTGCTTTATATAGATTTATCAATACTGACGAATGGCGAACTTGGCTGGAAAACGCCTCGCCCATATTGATTATGGCCGAACGATATCCATCAATATATATCGCAGATCCTGAACAACATGTTTATATATGTATAGATCAAACAATATTTCCTGATTTTTATGCTTGGTCTGAATTGAGTGGCAAAAAGAT
Source organism: Mageeibacillus indolicus UPII9-5 (assembly GCF_000025225.2). Classification (NCBI taxonomy): domain Bacteria; kingdom Bacillati; phylum Bacillota; class Clostridia; order Eubacteriales; family Oscillospiraceae; genus Mageeibacillus; species Mageeibacillus indolicus. The sequence continues at coordinate 919,224 of NC_013895.2, read as the reverse complement.
TTTATGCTTCAGCCTAAAGCAGATCCTACAACGTTTTCCGGCTTTGCTTTCTGAAAATAATTGCGTCGATTATACTACTGGAACAATAATTGATTTATCTATACTTGCCTATGCTTGCGGTGATGCCCAAAAGGTTGCCTACTTGAGTGATTTGGCGGAATTATACAGGTTAAATTATCCTATTTCAAGCGAAAATACGGGAATGAAAGAGTTACCGGAAAATAATTGTTCCATTTCTTCCGCTGAGGCTGAGGCTCAGGCTCAGGCTGTTGCTGTTGCTGATTTGAATAAGGAACTCATCTCATATTTTAATACGATAATCGCTGTTTACAGCTTGGTAAAATCGAAAATTGAAAGTCAGGGATTAAACTATTTGGTTAGCCAAGTCGATTTACCGCTGGTAGAAGTTTTGACTCAGATGGAAAGAGATGGGGTAGCCGTTGATGAGGCTGTATTGCAGCGTCAAACCGAAGCATTTTCAAGCGAAATTGCTGACATAGCTGATGAAATATATAAACTGGCTGGGCATGAATTTAATCTTAATTCTCCCAGACAGCTAGCAGAAGTCCTATTTAATGAGCTAGGGTTGCCAGGAGGGAAAAAACTTAAGTCAGGATATTCAACTTCGGCTGAAGATCTCATGCACTTGCAAGATTTACATCCTATCGTCGATCTCATCTTGCGCTATCGCATGCTTAGCAAATTATTGTCTACCTTCATAGTAGGCTTGCATAAATACATTGCAGCTGATCATCGGATACACACAACTTTCCACCAGACCTTAACCCAAACTGGCCGACTAAGCAGTTCCGACCCCAATTTGCAGAATATCCCCGCACGAACGGAAGAAGGTCGCCGAATAAGGGCGGCGTTCATAGCCGCTCCGGGATGTATACTTATAGATGCTGACTATTCACAAATTGAGTTGCGTTTGTTGGCTCATCTATCCGGCGATACAGCTATGCTCAAAGCGTTCGCCGCCAAAGAAGACATTCATGCTCTGACAGCCGCTCGGGTTTTTCACATGGATCCCGTAGATGTAACATCCGAACATCGGCGCGTTGGTAAAACGATAAACTTCAGTATAGTATACGGTATCTCGGCCTTTTCTTTGGCGCAGGATCTGCACATTTCAGTGGCGGAGGCCAAAAATTATATTGCCGAATATTATGCAACCTACCCACAAATCAAGGCCTATTTAAACGATTTAGTCGAACGAGCAAAAATCGATGGCTATGTGGAAACGATGTTTAAACGGCGCAGATATATTCCGGAATTAAAATCGAAAAATTACAATCGGCGGCTGTTCGGAGAACGCGTAGCAATGAACACTCCGATTCAAGGTACAGCTGCTGATATCATGCGGTTAGCAATGGTTAATCTTGCACGAAAGCTGCGGGAGAAAAAACTTAAGTCGCATATGATTTTGCAAATTCATGATGAGTTGGTTCTTGAAGTGCCTGAGCCGGAATTTGCCGAAGTGGCGGAGCTTCTAAGGAATGAAATGGAGCGAGTAATTGATTTGAAAGTCAGTTTACCGGTCGAATTGGAATATGGTAAAAACTGGTTGGAGGCTAAAGGCTGATGTTTACAATAGGAATAACAGGCGGGATAGGGACTGGCAAGTCGGCTGCCGCCCATGTATTGAAAAATTGGGGTATACCGGTGTTGGATGCTGATGCCGTTTCGCATCAGGTCACTGCGGTGGGTGGGGCTGCCATACCGGAAATTGTTGCTACTTTTGGCTCAACAGTAATAAGCGACACGGGGGAGCTTGATCGCGATGCGGTTGCCGATTTAGTGTTCCATGATCGCAAATCTCTCGATACCTTGAGTTTTATAGTACATCGCCACGTTATTGCAACAATGCACGCTGATCGGGAAAAGCTGATTGAGGCTGGTAAAAAAATATGTGTTTTTGATGTTCCGATACCATTAAAAGATGGCTTTTTGGATAGTTGTGACTTTATTTTGGTAATAACGGCTGATTTACGTACACGTCTGCAGCGGCTACAAGCGCGCGGACTACCGGAAGAAAAGGCCAGACAGCGAATGGCGGTTCAGTTAAGCGAACAAGACTATGCATCAATGGCTGATGCTTTAATTGATAATTCCTCTACGCTTGAAGATTTGCGCGAACACCTTCGTGCCGCTTTAGAGCCTGTTTTGACGGTACGCGGGATAAATATTAATTATGACAAAAATGAATGATTTTTGCTTTTTCAACATAAAATAATACGTGATTTAAGATTTTACTTGCAATTTTGTACGAGCCTAAGGTATCATTAGTTTAACGAACAAATCAGCAAGGGAAATATCAATGAAGTGTAACATTCTAAAATTAGCCTGTTTGGCGAGTTTAACTGCTACTTTGGTACTGAGTTCTTCTTGTCAGAACTTTGACGATGTCCCGATGAATACTGCTTTTACGGAACCGTCGGAAAATCTGATAATTGAGGAAGGTACTGCGTTTGTCTTTGATAAAAATGCGCCTCGAGCAGTTGCCATTCCTGTGCCTGGCGAAACGGCACCGATTTCTATGGAAGAAAAGTTTGCAATTGATACCATTCCAGGCTTTTTGTGGCGGGCACACCATTCATATCTCGCTCCAGAAAATGATAATGAACTTGTGTATATTGATTTGAATTTGCCGCCGAAATTAGTTTCACTTGTGTTTGATGCGTTTAAAGCACAGGCGGTGGCCAATAATGTTAAGGACGAAAAAGTTTTGTTGTGGCCGAGTGACGGTAAAGTAAAACCTGGTTACATTAAAATAGCTGCTACTCTAGAGAAAATTTCCGATTACTCTTTTCAGCTCAAAACAGTTAAATTCTCTGACAGCAAAAAATTAGGCGAACTCAATTTTTTAGTGCAATCCGTTGATCAAGGAAGAACTTGGCGCTATAAAGTCTACTGATTGTGCAAAATCTAGTGATAAATTTCATAATGAATTGACAGTTACAGAATTGATTTGCATCGTAAAAAGCCACGTAAATTTACGTGGCTTTTCATTTGCGTCTATTGCGATGTATAACCTTGCTATTTTAAAGTCTTAAACGTTGAAGCGGAAGAGAACGATGTCGCCGTCTTTCATGACGTAATCTTTACCTTCCGAGCGCACCAGCCCTTTTTCCTTACAGGCAGCCATACTGCCAAGCGCATGCAAATCATCATAAGCGACGACTTCGGCCCGAATGAAACCACGCTCAAAGTCGGAGTGAATTTTTCCGGCCGCTTGCGGAGCTTTAGTTCCACGGATTATTGTCCAAGCCCGTACCTCTTTGGGACCAGCCGTAAGGTAAGAAATCAAATTGAGCAGGGAATAGCCTGACTTCACAATTTGGTCCAAACCTGATTCAACGATGCCGAGATCTTGCAAAAACATTGCCCGTTCTTCGTCATCCAGTGAGGCAAGTTCTTCTTCGATTTTGGCACTGATGGCTATGCAGGCTGCCTGTTCAGCGCGTGCAATTTGCTGAACCGCAAGAAATTGATTATTTTTCTCAGGAGCGGCCAAATCGTCTTCTGAGACGTTAGCTACGTACAAAATAGGTTTGGCTGACAACAATTCAAGATCAGTTATCTCTTCTTTCTCTTCATCGGAAAGTTCGACACTGCGAGCCGATTTGCCGGCGTCGAGAGCCTCTTTAATTCTTAATAGAACTTCCAACTGGGCTTGCGGTTTCTTGTCGCCGCCCTTCATAGACTTTTTTACTTTGTCAATACGGCGCTCAAGATATTCTAGATCGGCTAAAATCAGCTCTAAAGAAATTGTCTCAATATCGCGTTTGGCGTCAGCACTACCATTGACATGAATTACGTTTGGATCATCGAAACAGCGTACGACGTGAATTATGGCGTCAACTTGACGAATATGAGATAAAAATTTATTGCCCAAGCCTTCGCCGCGACTTGCTCCAGCCACTAAACCGGCAATGTCAACCAACTCCAGTACGGCCGGCGTGTATTTTTCTGGTTTATACATCTCAGCTAAGAAATCGAGCCTCTGATCTGGCACTGGGACCACACCTACATTAGGTTCTATTGTGCAAAAAGGGTAGTTAGCACTTTCCGCACCTGCTTTGGTTATAGCATTAAATAAAGTACTTTTACCAACATTAGGTAATCCGACAATTCCAAGTTGCATTATTCTTGTCTCCTTATAGACGCGATTATAACAGATAGGAAACTCCCTCTCAAGCTGCTTTGTCTTGCCTTGTGTTGATTCTTGTCGAAATTTGTCGGCAAAAATTAGTTTTGGCAATGGTAAATTCAGCGTATGAAAAAAGACTTGCCTCGTATCGTTCGCATAATGCTATATCAAGCAAGAGCACCTGTTCAAATAGTAAAGCAGGCGATATGAGAACATTTTTTGAGTCGGAACTGGAGGTACTATGCCAGAAAATATTACAATAAATACGGTGACTGCAGACGGGGCTGGTATACATCCTGTCACATTGACGATCAGCTTACAGACTGGCTTGCCACTTTTGCTTTTTGTCGGGATCCCTAACCAGCGAGCGCGTGAAACGAGAATCAAATTGGCTGCAATAATGAAAAACTGCGGCTTTAGAATGCCTAACCGTAAAATTATAGTTGATGTCTCACCTGCTACAACTGTACGCTCAACGCAGTTATGGGATTTGCCGCTACTCATAGGCATATTGTTGGCCGATCATCAGTTACATTTGCCGAACGAATCGGGAGGCGTTCCAAGTTTGAGCGCATTTGGCCAAGTGAGTTTACGCGGAGAATTATGTGAAAATACGGTTGACACAGCTGCAGTAGCCTACTATCAGCTAGAACTGCTTGATTCAAGCCCTGACTCCTGCTGTGGCAAAACTTTGTTGATCCCACAAACGAGTTTTTATCGAATGAGGCCGCTAATTCGAAATTGCCCAAATTTTTTCCCTTTGCGTAGTATAAAAGATCTGAAAGCTGAAAATGAAGGAAGAACGAAAGGTATTACCACCAACTGCCTAACTTATGTGAAAAAAGAAAATTCGCTATATGAGCGAGAAATCAAAATTTATCCAAATCAAAACTTTGCTTGGCTTGCAATATGTGCGGCGGTTTTAGGGCGACATCATTTACTGATAACTGGAGCACCTGGAACCGGGAAAAGCAGTTTATTAAATTATGCGGCTGCACTTATGCCTAAGCTGCCATATTCGACAAGTTTGCGCCAGCTTGAACTTTTGGCCGTTAGTCCAGATATGCCGAAGGCAAATTTGCTTAATACATTCGATGTCGCACATTGTGAACACCCCGGGGTGCAAGCTAAAATCAAGGATTTCATAGGCGATGTTGTTCACGACTGGCCGGGCTTAATTCGTCTTACCAATAACGGCATTTTGTTTATGGATGAATTCAATCATTTTTCCCCTGGTATCATTAAAGTTATAAAACATTTTTTGACTGAAAAAGAGCTTGAGACTTACCAAGCCGGAAAAATATACCGGATTGAAAGTGAATTTTTGTGCTTGGCGGCGATGAATCCTTGTCCCTGCGGCCAATACTTATCTGAAGGTGGCTGCAGCTGTTCGGCTGCGGCATTAAGTGCTTACTGGCGTTATATTGATGAAGCTTTGCTGGATAGGTTCGATTGTACGGTGGTTTTGCCAAAGTTTGACGCCAATCTGTTGGAAGAGGATACTGGCTGCCAAAAAATAGACCTTAACGAGTTACGAGATAAATTTGAAACTGCCAGTCAGCGTCAAAAATTACGCTTGGAAAAACATAACTTGGGCTTTGTATATAATGCACGAGCGGACTTGGAAATAATAAACAAATGCTTTAATATTTCGGCCGCAGCCACGGAGCAAATTTTTGAGATCAGTCGCAAGTATAATTCATCTTCGCGCAGTCAGCACAGTCTGCTTACATTGAGCCGTACGGTTGCCGATTTGGCGGATAGTGAGAAAGTGACTCCACTACATGTCGCGACAGCATGGCAAATGAAACAAAAATTTAATTGGGGAGGTAAAGATGCAGCATCTGTTGGCGTCAGCGCTATGGCTTTATGATTGTCAGAGTATTAAGGGCGCTTCACGATTATTACGATTGATTTTAGGGCAAAATCATTACCTATTAAAAATAATAAATGAGAGGTACCCTGCTTTTAGTGATTTGCTAGCTTCATTAATTAGCAGCAACTATGCCGGCGGATGTACCGAGGATGCGGACAATGTAAACTGTGAAGAAAAAAACGAAAACTTAAACCTTTTTTCAGCCGGTTTAAGTGACAATTTTTCTCCGCTGAACGAATTGCTGCAGCAGTTGGAAAAATTGGCCAGTAAATTTCCTGATTATGAGGAAAAAGCAAGGCCTTTATCAGCGGCAGGAATTCAGGCAACTTTTTTGGGATCAACAACCTATCCCAAATGTTTCTTGGGGATTGAGCCGTTGCCGTTAACTTTGTTCTATCACGGAAATTTATTTGCATTAATTAATTCTAAAAACTTTAAAATAGGCATTGTTGGCACCAGACATCCGACAGGTTATGGCATAAGTGTAACTAAAGATGTTGCCAATATTGCTGCTCATTATAATTGTCCAATAATAAGCGGTATGGCCCTGGGTGTTGATTCTTTGGCGCATACTCAGGCACTTTTACATCATACCCCCACGTTGGCCGTTCTTGCCAATGGGATAGATATTTGTTATCCTCGGCAAAACAGGCCAATTTACGAGGCGATTTGGCGGAGTCAAGTTCTTGTAAGTGAATATCCGCCTGGCACTGTGCCTTTGCGATATTATTTTCCTGTGCGCAACCGTTTGCTGGCGGCATTTAGCGATATTTTGGTGGTCACTGAAGCAGGCGCTAAAAGCGGTTCACTGATTACCGCTGGCTATGCTGCGGAAATCGGCAAATCGGTATGGACGGTTCCCGGAACGATTTATTCTAAACAGAGCAGCGGTTCTAACCGCCTCCTTAATGACGGAGCTATTCCATTGATTGCACCTGAAAACTTAGCTGATGAGATCGAACGGCAAACCGGTACTGATTTGCCTTTATCTGCTTATAAGGAAAAGCCACCGGAGCTTTCACCTTTGTCCGAAAAAATACTTAGAGAACTGACTGTCGCTGAACGAAGCGTTGATGAACTGTGCTTATTGCTACACTGTAAACTTACCGAACTTTTGCCGGAGTTAAGTATTTGTGAATTGAAAGGCTTGATTTTTTCCCGATTGGGAAGGTATGCTGTAAAGGATTCTGCTTACAGACTAATGAATTAACGTAAATAAAATATCGGAGGAAGACAATGGATAAAACCTTGGTTATAGTTGAATCACCGGCTAAAGCTAAAACCATTGGCAGATATTTAGGCAAAGACTATGAAATAGCCGCATCAGTTGGACATATTCGCGACTTACCTTCATCTACTATGGGAGTTGATATCAACAACGACTTTAAGCCACGTTATATCAACATGCGTGGCAAAGAAAAGATTATTAATGATTTGAAAGCCAAAGCGGCAGCTAATGCTCATACGTTAATTGCTACCGACCCTGATCGTGAGGGAGAAGCGATTGCTTGGCATCTGGCTAATGTCTTACATATTGATCCGCTTTCATTGTGCCGAATAACATTTAATGAGATCACCAAAAATACGGTTAAAACCGCTGTTGAGCAACCGCGAGCCATAGACTTGGATTTGGTCAATGCGCAACAGGCAAGACGCATTTTGGATCGGCTGGTCGGATATGAACTCAGTCCGCTTTTGTGGAGTAAGGTAAAGAAAGGTTTGTCAGCCGGTAGAGTTCAGTCAGTAGCCACATTAATGCTGGTTGAACGAGAAGAAGCAATCCGGTCTTTTGAACCGCAAGAATACTGGCTTTTGAGTGTTCATTTAGCCGAAGAAAAACAGCCGTTAGCGGACTTTACAGCTCAATTTTACGGGCGCTTAGATGCGAGTGGCAAATGCGTCAAGGAAGAGCTGCCTGATGCCTCTGCGGTCGAAAACATAAAAAAACAGATACAAGAGCCATATAAGGTTTTGGAGATTGTTAAACGAAATAGGCAACGCAACCCTGCTCCTCCTTATACAACTAGTACGTTGCAACAGGACGCTGCGCGAAAACTTGGCTTTTCCGCCAAAAAGACTATGCTAATCGCTCAGCAATTGTACGAGGGCGTTGATTTACCGGAACTTGGTGCTACCGCCTTGGTTACCTATATACGTACTGATTCGGTGCGGTCATCGGCAGACGCGGTAGCTGGAATGCGTAAAATAATAGTATCCACCTTCGGCCCGGAGTTTGTGCCGGCCGAGCCTAACCACTTTAAAAATAAGAATGCCGCTCAAGATGCGCATGAAGCAATTCGTCCCAGCCATTTAGAATTGCCACCGGAAAAAATAAAGGTTGGTCTTTCAACCGAACAATATAAGCTTTATCGACTTATTTGGGAACGCTTTTTGGCTTCACAGATGACTCCAGCCAAACTAGCGGCCACTACAATCAATATAGCGGCAGGTGACATCATTTTCAGGGTTACAGGCGAAACGGTAATTTTCCCGGGGTTCCTTAAAGTCAATCCCGAAAAAGTGGCCGAAAAAGAAATGAATATTTTACCTGACCTCGAAAAAAATGAAACTTTGCGTAAGTTGGAACTTCTTGAAGAACAAAAGTTCACGCAACCGCCGGCTCGCTATAATGAGGCCTCACTCATCAAAGCCATGGAGGAAGCTGGAATCGGCCGACCATCTACCTATGCTCCGACGCTTTCGACAATTATGGAACGTCAATATGCAGTTAAAGAAAACAAGTCGCTTATTCCGACAGAACTTGGCTTTTTGGTAACCAATATTTTGCGCGAACACTTCAAAAAATTGATTAATATTAAATTTACTGCCGAGATGGAGAACGATTTAGACGAAGTGGAAAGCGGCAAACTAAACTGGGTTGAGCTGATCAAAAATTTCTACCCAGTCTTCCACGCCGCGATTGTTAAAGCGCAGAAAGATATCAGTAAAATTGTTATTCCTGTTGAAGCTACGGGTGAGAAATGCCCTGAATGCGGAGCGGATTTAGTGATTAAGGAAGGACGATTCGGAAAATTTATTGCTTGCTCAGCTTTCCCGAATTGCAAGTTCACAAAAAATGCTGTTGAAAAAGTTGACGGACATTGTCCGCGATGCGGCAGTGACTTGGTGTCGCGGCGTAGCCGTAGAGGCAGTATTTTTTATGTTTGTAGTCAAAATGCTGACGATAAAAACTGTGATTTCATCAGCTGGGACTTGCCTGTTGATAATGAGAAATGTCCCGAGTGCGGATCCTATATGGTTTGGCATCGCTTGCGCGGCAGGCTTTATAAACGTTGCTCCAATGATAGTTGCGTAACCCGCAAATCGAAACGTGGCAAGACAGATAAGAATGTTGCTGGTGAGAAACAAGCCAACGATACGGCGGAGCCTTCCGCTGTTGAAACTAAGCGGCGAAAAAATACGCCTAAGGAGAAGAAAAAAGATAATGATTAATGTTGTTGGAGCGGGTTTAGCCGGATCGGAAGCCGCTTTGCAGATAGCTGCGTGCGGAGTTCCGGTGAACTTGTACGAGATGAAACCTAAATATAAATCACCGGCACATAAAATGGATTTGTTTGCAGAACTAGTATGCTCAAATTCTTTGCGCTCAAATATGATTAACAATGCGGTAGGCCTGTTAAAGTATGAACTTTTGAGCTTAGGTTCATATTTGCTGGAAGCCACCTTGCATAATGAAGTGCCAGCAGGTGGGGCCTTAGCTGTTGACCGCAATTTATTCGCCGAAGAAGTTACGGCAAAAATAATGAGCAATCCGCTGATCACGGTGCATCACGAGTTAATCGATGACATACCGGCAAACGGAATTTGGCTGATAGCAACCGGCCCGCTGACTCAAGGGAAATTATTTGCTTCCATGGCTGATTTTTTCGGTGAAGAGCACTTGCATTTTTTTGATGCCGCGGCGCCGATTATCAGCAAAGACAGTATTGATACGAGTATAGCTTTTCCACAATCACGCTACAACAAGGGCGGTGATGATTATCTGAACTGTCCTATGGATGAAAATGAATACAAACAGTTCTATGCTGCTTTGAAAACGGCGGAACGAGCTGAAGTACATGATTTTGATCGAGAGATCGTTTTTGAAGGCTGTATGCCGATCGAAACCATGGCTTCGCGGGGTGAAGATACAATGCGGTTCGGACCTTTGAAACCGGTAGGCCTTAAAGATCCGCGTACCGGACGTGAACCGTATGCCTGCGTGCAGCTGCGCCAAGATGATATTCGGGGCGAGATGTACAATATTGTCGGTTTCCAGACACGCTTAAAGCAAGGGGAACAAAGACGTGTATTTGGCCTGATTCCAGGTTTAAGCAAGGCAATTTTTTATCGCTATGGAGTAATGCATCGAAATACATTTATTAATTCCCCCAAACATTTGAACCCTACCTATGCAACAAGAAAGCGCCACGACCTTTTTTTTGCTGGGCAGATGACCGGAGTTGAAGGTTATGTGGAATCAATTGCCTCAGGTATGGTAGCGGCCATAAACGCTGTACGTTATTTCTATAATCTGCCGGAACTTGTTTTCCCAAAGCAGACTGTTATAGGAGCAATGGCCAATTATATTTCAGATCCTGAGGTTAAACATTTTCAACCAATGAATGCCAATTTTGGTTTATTGCCCAAATTAGAATATAATACTGGTAAAAAGGATCGGCCATATCATCTCGCTCGACGTTCGTTACAATTGATCACAACTTTGTCGACTGAACTTAATCAACTGCGCGTGGAGAAGCGCCCTGTATACGAAATCCCTGATCCTATGACTTTGGCGGAAGAGAGGCGTAAAAATGAAAACAAGTGATTTTTACTATGAACTGCCCAAAGAATTGATAGCTCAACATCCGACTGCCAAGCGTGACAATTCACGGTTGATGCTGGTCAACCCTGCAACTCAATCAATAGGGCACACTCATTTTTCAGAAATTATAAATTATATAGATGCTGGTGATTGTTTGGTCTTAAATAACACAAAAGTAATTCCAGCTAGGTTACTAGGTGTCAAGCGTGACACTGGGGTACATGTAGAATTTTTACTGCTTAATCGACGGGCGGATGATGAATGGGAGGTCATCGTACGACCAGGGCGGCGTTTGCGCCAAGGTTCTGTGGTCGATTTTATGCCGGGAGAACTTTCAGCAGAAATTACTGAAGTTTTGCCGACTGGTAATCGTGTTGTGAAATTCTTTTTTAATGGGATTTGGGAAGAGATTCTGGATAAAGCAGGCACGATGCCGTTACCTCCTTATATAAAAGAAAAGCTGGCAGATCCTTCACGTTATAACACCGTATATGCTAAATATGATGGTTCTGCTGCTGCTCCAACTGCTGGATTGCATTTTACGCCGGAACTGTTGGCTGCATTGCAAGCTAAAGGTGTAAAACTTGCTTATGTGACGCTGCATGTTGGTCTTGGCACGTTCAGACCGGTTAAAGCTGAAAATATTGCTGAACACCATATGCATAGCGAATACTATGAACTGCCGCCTGAAACCGCTCAATTGATTAACGAAGTCAAGGCCTCTGGCCATAAAATTATAGCGGTAGGAACCACTTCGACACGTACAGTGGAGAGTGTTTATCATAACAATGGCAAAGTTGTCCCTGAAACGGGATGGACAGATATTTTTATTTACCCAGGTTTTAAATTTGGGGTGATTGATGGATTGATCACTAATTTTCACTTGCCGGAGTCAACTCTAATGATGCTGGTCAGTGCAATCGCCGGAAAAGATTTCATTTTTTCAGCATATGCTGAAGCGGTAAAAGAGAAATATCGGTTTTTCAGCTTTGGTGATGCAATGTTTATTCAAAACTGCATTCCCGAAGGAAAGATATAAAAATTAAGGAGATAAAATGAATTATCAGGATAAATTTCCCGTTTGGTACGAATTAAAACATGTCTGCCGTCAAACTGGAGCCAGACTCGGGGTCGTTCATACCCCGCACGGCGATTTCCCAACGCCAGCTTTTATGCCGGTTGGCACACAAGCTACGGTTAAAGGAATGTCTCCGGAAGAAGTTGAGTCTACCGGAGCAGGAATATTGTTGTCTAATACTTATCATTTATGGATGCGCCCCGGTCCGGATATAGTAACAAAAGCCGGCGGCTTGCACAAATTCATGAATTGGAATAAACCGATTTTGACTGATAGCGGTGGCTTCCAAGTGTTTTCATTAAGCGATTTGCGCCATATAACTGAAGATGGCGTTAAATTTCGTTCACATATTGACGGATCTTCGCACGTCCTTACCCCGGAAAAATCAATTGAAGTTCAAAATGCTTTAGGATCAGATATTATGATGGCGTTTGATGAATGTACCCCGTGGCAGTCTGATTACAAATATGCCCTAAATTCTTTACAGAGAACAACAAGGTGGCTTGAGAGATGCATAAAGGCTAATCACAATCCTGAACGCCAAGCATTATTTGGAATAGTTCAAGGAGGTATGTTCGCTGATTTACGTAAGCAAAGTATTGCTGAAATTACTGCATTCGATCTCCCCGGTTTTGCAATAGGAGGACTTAGTGTAGGGGAACCGGCTGATTTGATGTATCACATGATGGATGAGACTGTTCACCTTTTACCTAATGACAAGCCTCGCTATTTGATGGGAGTAGGAACACCGGATTATTTGATCGAGGGGGCGATACGTGGAATAGATATGTTTGACTGTGTACTTCCAACAAGAATCGGTCGTAATGGCACTGTCCTGACCAAGTACGGCCGTTTAATTGTGCGTGACTTTAAGTATGCAGAGGATTTCCGACCTATTGAGGAAGACTGCGACTGCTATGCTTGTCGTAATTATTCACGCGCCTATATTCGACATTTGATCAAAGCTGGTGAAATGTTCGGATTAAGACTGGCCTCATGGCATAATTTGCGTTTCTTGCAGCGGCTTATGCAGTCGGTACGAGAAGCTATCGCCGCAGATCGACTTGCTGATTTTCGCACTGAATTTTTAACTCAGTTCGCTCAATCTAAAAAAAACCAGATATGATAAATCAGAACCTAGAGAAGCGAAAATATACAGGGAGAAAAAACAATGAAATTGATACGACGTGTAATTTTGCTAATAATTTTGCTGATGCTTATCGGAGCCGGAACAGTTGTTTACCGTAGTTACAAAGCTACAACTGAATTAGTTAAAAGTATTTCAACCGGAGAGGGAGATACTGCAGTAGCCATAAAAAGTGCCTTGGATAGTGTACCTGACATTGTTCTGCCTAAGAGTAAGATTGACTTAAACAAAAGCACCGATGAACTGTTTGCTTATTTGAAAAATTACGCTGAGAGCAGCCAGCTTACGCCTGAAACGTTGAAAAATATTGACTGGAAAAAGCATCTGGATATAATTAAACCTGTAAAAGAATTTATAAAACGATCGGATGCTGTCGAAGTGCTTAAGAATGAGCTGGAAAAAATTTCCGGTAATACCGACCAAGAAAAGGACTACCGAGTATACCTTAATAAGGTTATTGAATATATGCAAAAAATTCAAGGCGAATCAAATAATTAATAGATTTTTTAAAGATCGATTACAGATTATGGCCGGGCAAAAGTTGCAAAAAAGTAATTTTTGCGGTATTCTAAAATGAATAATTATTGTGGAGGAGAACTATGAACGACATTTTTTCTTTAACTCAAGCCGGCGGGTTGGGCTCAACTGTAAGTATGCTGGCCATTCCTGCATTATTTCTTATCTTCATGTATGTATTCATGATCAGACCACAGAAGAAGCAAGAGCGCAAGTTACAAGATTTGCGTAACAATATGCAGGTCGGAGATAATGTTGTAACTATCGGAGGTATTATCGGACGAATTGTCAACATTAAAGATAAGGAAGTAACCATCTCAACGAGTGTTGCCGGTACGATGATGACCTTCCGCAAAGAAGCTATTAATCAAGTAGTAAAGGCTCAAAAAGAAAACGAAACGGAAACTTCAAAATAACAGTTGGAAATTGAGGAGGAATATTATGAAACACATTCAAATTATTGCGAAACCTGTATCTGCCAAATGCGTGAGCAAAGCTTGCGGTGAGTGTCAAACATCTTGCCAGTCAGCTTGTAAAACTAGCTGTACCGTTGCCAACCAAAAATGTGAAGCGATCGAACGCTGATTCGGGAGGCTATTGATTGCTGCATTTATTTAAAGTCCGCAATGACAAACTTGCCTACGACTCGGAATCTCAAGCCCTATTTTTTGTTGATGAATTAGCAGAAGCCGTGTTCTCGGCTTATATTGAAAATTCAGCTAAACGACCTACCAAGGCTAAATTGACGGAGTTGTC